>JBJEJC010000018.1:0-2935 GCA_051877675.1 Roseburia sp.
AACATCTATGCACGAAGTGCTTTTGTCATGTAAAAATTTCCTATATGACAAAAAACGCGGAACCACTCGTCAGGGACGAATGATTCCGCGGTACCACCCTTATTCTTCTGCGACAGCAGCCACAAAAGCACTTAGCGCACGTAACGTGTGCAGACGTCATCCACTACTGAATTCATGGACACAGCTCCCGTGTGAAATTCGCTAAACTACCTTACCTTAAACGGGCTTTCAGCCGATGACCCATTCTCTCTGTAAAAAGTATAGCCGCTACTACTGCACGATCTCTGCCTTTCGCAAAAATAATTACAAGGTGTATTCTAACACAGGATTTTTAAAACTTCAATCACTTTTTTGGGCAATTTTCTTCCGTCTGTCAATTATTTTGATATTTTCACACTCTTGACGCTTGAATAGCTTCCATAAATCTTCTTGCCATTTACGGTGCGGTATGCCCTCACTTTATAATAATAGGTCTTTCCCTTGGAGAGCTTTGTGTTCTTATAGGAAATGGTTTTGCCGCTTCCTATGGTCTTTACCTTGCTGTATTTGCCGTCCTTGCTGGTAGCACGGTAAACCTCATAGCCGCTTGCCCCGGATACCTGCTCCCATTTCACCGTTGCTGTTTTTGCCGCCGAATTCTTTACAGAAGAAATCTTTGGTGTAGCAGGAACCGGCTTTGCAGAGACTATTTTGGATGCCGTTCCGTTCTTGGAGGACTTGTACGGCGTCACCTTATAATAGTAGGCCTTTCCGGTGGTCAGCTTTGTATCCTTATAGCTTGTGGTGTCCCACTCCTTTATGGTCTTGACCAGACTGTACTTCCCGTTTTTGCTGGTGGAACGGTAAATCTTGTAACCGGATACCCCCTTAATGCTGCTCCAGCTCACCTTGACACTGTTGTAGCCAGCGGATGAAGCCTTGACGGTTGACACTTTTTTCACAATCTTAAAGGTAACCTTCTTACTTCCGGTATAGTTGCCTTTTCCTTTCATGGTAACCGTAGCTGTGCCGGTCTTCTTATTGTCGGAATAGGACAGCGTATAGTCGGTATCTTTCACAAGTTTCACAGAGCCGTCTTTTACTGTCACACCGGGCTTTATGGCTTTCCCGGTATAGTACTGGTCAGCAATCCCGCTTACTTTCACATCCGATATTTTCTTTGCATTAATGGTAAATGTCAGCTTTTTGGAACCGGTATAATTGCCCTTTCCCTTGATGGTGACTTCCGCGGTTCCTTTATTGATATTCTTTGCGTAACTAACCGTGTAATCCGTATCCTTTGTAAGTGTCTTTGAACCGTCCTTTACGGTAACTCCCGGTTTTCTCTCCTTTCCGTTATAGGTATAGCTGGTGGTTTTTAACGTTGCCGTGCAGGAAGAGATGTTCTTTGGCTGCACTGTTTTCTTTACAACGGTCACGCTGCAGCTATCCCACGCACCGCTTCCATCCTTTGCCGTCGCCTTTATGGTAGCAGTTCCCTTCGCTTTTGCCGTCACAAGTCCATTGGCATCTACAGTCGCTACGCTCGAATTGGAGCTGCTCCAGGTAACGGCTTTATTCATCGCATCCGACGGATAAACAGTAACTGAAAGCTGTGCCGTCTTTGATTCTTCCAGTTCCAGATTAGATTGATTTATGGATATGGCGGTCACTTCTTTATTTCGCACCGTCACCTCACAGCTATCCCACTCACCGCTTCCGTCCTTTGCCGTCGCCTTTATGGTAGCAGTTCCCTTCGCCTTTGCCGTCACAAGTCCGTTGGCATTCACAGTCGCCACATTCGGATTAGAACTGCTCCAGGTAACAGCTTTATTTGTCGCATCCGACGGATAAACAGTAACTGAAAGCTGTGCCGTTTCAAACACATCCAGTTCCAGATCGTATTCGCTTAGATCTAACCATTCCACCGGCTGGTTCACAGTTACGGTACAGTCGGCACTTACACTGCCCACGGTAAGACGCACCGTGGCAATTCCTCCCCCGACTGCTTCCACTTCTCCCGCATCCGTCACAGTCACAACATCGGTATTTGAGGACTTCCAGGTAACCACGTCGGTAAAGTTTTTCGGTGTAACCGTGAAGGCCAATACCTCACTGCTCCCATTTTCTAATGTCAGACTGGTCTTATTTAAGGAAACCGCTGTCGCCTTTACCTCTTTATGTACAAATGTAATGCCCTTTTCCTTCGCATACTGCTCTGCATAGGTTCCCGCAATCCCATAGATGGTCATTTTCTTAGGATAAGAAAATGCATTGGAAGCAATGGATGTGGTGTTCCTCGGAATTGTCACGGAGGTCAGATTTACGCAGTTCACAAAGGCACTGTCCCCGATTGTGGTCACGTTATAGGGAATTACAATCTCTGACAGAGCCGCGCAGCCATAAAATGTGCTGTCGGGTATGCTGGTGATGCCCGTTCCAAGGCTTACATCCGACAATCCTTCGCAGCCATAGAATATTCTGTCTTCAAGGTTTGTCACAGTATCCGGGATCACGACCTTCTTTAATGCCTTACAGCCATAAAAGGCGTTCTGCTCTATTCCCAGCATTCCGGACGGCAACACTGCCTCCGGCAAGGTTTCACAGCCATAAAAAGCATCGCTTCGGATGTACTGCAGGGTCGATGGGAAATTGACCTCAGTCAGCTTCTTGCAATTTTTGAAGGTTCCATCTGGCACATTAACTCTTCCAGACGGTAAGTGCACCTTTTGCAGCGCGGTACAGCCGGAAAAGATGTAGGGTCCCATGGATTCAACCGTGTCTGGCAGAATTGCCTGTGTAAGGCTGGTACAGTCTAAGAATACCCTATCCCCTATCTTCACTACATCATTGTATATTGTTATATCTTTAAGGTTTTTGCACTCACAAAATGCTCTGGCACCTATTTCTGTTACCGTATCCGGTATTTCTATTTGTTCAATTCCATCACACTTTG
>JBJEJC010000018.1:3035-23192 GCA_051877675.1 Roseburia sp.
ACCATCCTACGTTTGACATATCTATACTTTTCGGTATTTCGATTGCTGTAATTCCGACGCAGTTTCCAAATGCTGAGCTTCCCAATTCCAGCAGATTCTTCGACAACGTCACATTCTGCAACGACGTACATCCATAGAATGCCCAACCTCCAATACTCGTCACACTGTCCGGAATCACCACCGCAGCCAGTCTGGTATTGTTCTTAAAAGCACTGCCTCCAATCGCCGTCACCGTATACCCATCCAGCGTCTCCGGAATTACCATTACCGATGCATTTCCCTTGTAACCTGTAATCGTCGCATTTCTTCCGTCGACTTCGTAAGTATAAATCACATATTCATTTCCATTGCTGTCCACGCCTTTGCTGCTTCCGCCACCGTAGGAGCTGTAACCATAGTAAGAATTTGCCCCGGTGTAATAGAAATAATTTCCTCCCTGGCTGTTCTTGCTTCCTCTTGCACAGCTATACACCTGTTTTCCATCCTCATAATGATAGGAAATGTAGATTGGGCTGTTCCCTGCTGTGAAAATGTCCAGATCTTTGCGGAAGGACTTACTGAGGCTACCCACCCCAAAGGTTGCGGATGCCCCTACTCTTGCGTAAAGCCATGCTGAAATATTCGTACAGTTATTGGGTGTATTCCCATCGTTATAGCTATTGGAAATAAACTTTGCCTGAATTCCGGTGGTGGCATAAATGCTGGCTTTTGCCAGAAGCATGTTCACACCAAAATCTGCCTTCAGCCCGATTTTCGCATCTGCTTCCGCCGCTGTGGTAAAGCTTTTCTTTGTGAAGCTTTTCACAAGCCGGAAGCCATTGGAACTGCTATACTGTACACCGGCTTCAAAGCCACCGGTATAGGTAGCGACGATTTTTCCTGCCAGGGTCAGGTCGGCGGAGATTGTCACCTTTCCGATTCCAGCTACCCGCACAGAGCCCAGGGTGATACTGGAGCTTGCACCGCTTGCTGCGACGGCGTCAATGCTGACTGTTCCGCTGATTGTGGAGGTTCCGCTTACCGATACATAATAACTGTTATTGGCAGAATCGATGTTGTGATTAAGCGCCAAATCCGTTAAATTGCAGGTTATCGTCGCTTTTACGCCATTGGATAATGTAATTTCTTTGCTGGCAAGCACCGAATCCCTGGTAACCGAAATTCCTCTTGCGGCACTTAACATCTGCGCCTGTGCCTCTGAGGTTACATACTGGGCGGTAACTCCTTCCGCCTCCTCAAACTGGGACAGATCAATGGCTGCCGTCCCTTCCGCATCAATCGATACAATTGCAGATGCTTCATCTGCTTCACTGGTGGTAATAACCGTATTTTCCCCATTTGTTTCCACGGATGCCGCCATATACAGACAGGGGAGCTCTGTAGGATACACGACAAAAGTATCTCCCACAGAAATATTCCCGGTTAATCCGGTGATCGTCACAATATCATTTTCATCAATGGATACTTCCGTTCCATAGGGAACCTCTACCACATAATCAGCAAATACATAACTGCTGTCATAATTCTCGTTGATTGCCGTAGATGCATAGATGGTGGCTGCATCGGAAAGCATGGCGTTCATTTCCGCCGTTGTGATGGGCTGCTCCGGTTCAAACGCACCGTCAACCAGTGTAAACCAGCCCCGGTCTATCGCAATCTGATCATCCTGGGGATAGCTGCAGGCAGATGTATCGGAAAAGCTGTAAGAAGCATCTTCGTTATAAAATCCCAGGCAGTAATTCAGTGTATAAGCAGCAAATTCTCTGGTAGCTGCATCATCCGGTCGGATTTCTCCTCCCGCTTCGATTTCCACCACGCCAAAGTCTACCGCGACAAGGACATCATAGTAGTAATCAGAGCTGCTGTCCAGGTCGCTGAAATAGTTATCCGGATAAATATCATCCTCCACATACATCTCAAAGGTAGACACCAGGTTGGAAAGCCATTCCGCCCTTGTGACATCCCCCGTGTTGGCTGACATCAGCATAATTGCATTCGGCATTTCCGCAATAAAATCTTCTTCCTCTGTCTCCTCGGTTGGTTCTGTAATCTCACCAATTTCTGTTTCTGGTTCTTCCGCTGCTTCTTCCGTCTCGGTTTCTGCTTCCAAATCTTCTACTGCAGTCTCCAGCTCCTCCGTTTCGGCTTCCTCAGTCATAGGTTCCGTTTCCGGCTCCTCCGCCTCAGTTTCCGTTCCTGTTTCCTCAATTACAGTTTCCGTCCCTTCGGTATCCAGTTCTCCGGTGCTTTCCGTTTCTCCGTAGTCCGGTTCTCCGGTGCTTTCCGTTTCTCCCGCATTTTCCGTTCCCGTTTCTTCGATACCTTCCGAATCTCCGGTTTCCGTAGCTGCATTCTCCTCTGTGGCAGTCTCTGCCTGTACCTTCTGCGGAAATGAAATACTGCTGAATGTTACCAGCAACGCCAACACTCCCGCTACGATTCTTTTTCTCATAACCTGTTCTCCTTGCCGAAATATTTTTTCCTTTTCTGCCTATACTAATTGCATGTATTCTCTGTTGCCTGTAGTTCTTCAGTAGCATTTTATCACTCTTTTTAGTTGTTTTCAATACAACTATTATGTTTTGTATCATAAATTTTAATATTGCTATAGTGGAACAGTGAGGTGAATTTATGAAACGATTAAAAGAATTAAGGGAAGCGAAACACTTGAGCCAGCAGGCACTTGCTGATATCTTCCATGTAACTCAGCAATCCATTTACAAATATGAGCATGAGATTGCCGAACCGGATTTAGATGTAATCATCCGAATGGCAGACTTTTTTAATGTATCTGTCGATTATCTTATTGGTTACAGTGATATTCCACTCCGATATGAAGCATTTTCTAATGATTCTCTTACCAGAGATGAACTAAATCTATTGACTTATTATCGCAGCCTTTCCCCACATACCCAGGAATTAATTCAAGAACTGATTCATGAAAAAAAGCAACTTTAAGTATCCCCACAAACCAATTTGCAAACACCTGCCAGCATATAAAAACAGCCAGATTTGCAACATATGGTTTGCAAACCTGGCTGTTTCTGTTTAATCTATATTCTTTTATACAATAGGCTGTTTTCCAAACATATTCAGATATTCCTGCGCTTTCTGGAATGACACATTCAGTTTATTCTGCAGTCTTACTATGATATCCGTTTCAGACAGACCAAAATCAAAGCCTGTCTCAATAATTCCCTTTGCCTCTCCCTCGAGTTTTCCCTCAAGCTTTCCCTCGAGTTTTCCTTTTTGCCAATTCTCCTCAAACACGGTACACATATCTGCATTCTCCTTCCTGTAAAGTGCATTGTAATCCAGTCTGCATCTCACTGTTCCGGCTGCTGTCATCAACACGGATTTGTCAATCTTATGCTCTCTTGTGTAAGCGATGGCTCTGTCCTTTGTCTCCTCAGAACTTCTGCTTCTATCAAGCAGTATGGCGAGTAGCCGGAACAAATCCTTATTATTGATATTATGCAAAGGCAAAGTATTTTCCCTTGCTTCCACTAAAAGCATCCGGTAATTGTTCACATAGGGCTTCATTTCTTCCGGAATCTGCAACATCTCATGCAGTGTTTTAGCTCCATCCCATGCTTTTTCCCCGTAATAGACAACCACGGTAATCACCGGCATCAGCTTATCTGTCTTCTTCATTCGTGACAGATATTCATCCTCTTCCATGCCAGTTGCATCTTTATATTTCTTCGCATTGCTGTCATACTGCTTCTTATATGCCCCATAATCATATCCCATAACCCGCATTGGCATGGCATAATGAATATGCTCCTGATGCTCCAGTCCCAGTAGTACGAAGCGCACTCCGTGCACAGAGGAATTCTTCTGAACCTTCACACTGTCTCTGGAAGCTTTCACCGTCTCTGCATATCCCCGATGTTCCATCACAACGGATTCCTCTGAATCCACATCTTCCAGTTCATCCGGAGAAATCAACGGCTTTCCTCCAAATAAAACAGCGTTGAACAAATCCGCAAACTGCTCATTGTCATTCCAGTAATGCTTCAGTATCGTGTCCGGCTTTAAATTCTGTGTTTTCTTTGTCATTCATTTGTCTAAAATCTCTCTCTTGCGCTCAGTATACTACAAATCACAGAACAAGACAAGTACTACTGAGGAAAAACGACATTTTCCCTAATTACAATGTTGTTCCCTCCGTTTTTTCTCTTTTTTGCGTGTTCTGTCTTTTTTGAGCCACCGGTCAATGCTTTCATTGAATACCACATTGATTTCCGCCGACATCATCATGATATACATACAGAAATACAGCCAAAGCATGATAAGCGCAATGGTAGTCAGACTTCCATACATGGAAAAGCCATTGAAGTAGTCCACATAAACGGACAGCCCAAAGGAAAAAATATACCATGCCACTGCGCAGACCACCGCTCCCGGAAGCTGGCTTTTAAAGCTTAGCTTGCGGTTTGGCAGTGCCGTAAAAACAATCGCAAAAAACAGAATCAGGATTCCTAAGAAAATAAGCCCCCGCAAATTTGACAGGAGTGCCACTCCGTATTTTAAAAATGGCACGTATTTCGTTGCCAGTGTCTGCAGGGAATTGCCGAACACCAGAATCAGCAGCGTAAACACAATGGCAACCATGAAAACAACCGTATAAATCACTGCCCAGAAACGCAGAACAAACCAGTTCCGTGTTTCCTCCAGATTGTTTACAGAATTCAGTCCATCCGCTATGTACTGGACTCCCTTTGCTGCCGACCAGACAGCAATGACTGCCGTAACTGAAATCAGACCCACAGACCGGTTGTATACCTCGTCAATCAGCCCGATGATAAAGGGCGCAATATATTCCGGCATAACCCGGTTTATAATCTCCAAAATCATTCCCTCCGTAATGGATGTGTAGCGAAGCAGGGAGGAAAACACCATCAGAAAAGGAATCAGGGAAAGTATGATAAAAAAAGCGGACTGTGCTGAATAAGCATTGATTTTATCCCGCTTGCATTTATTCATAAACCTCCTCATTGTTCCAATTATCTTCCAGATCATTCTAGTTTTCTCCTCCCTTTTCCATATCCGTAAGTTCCACATCCTTATAAAAGCTGTGAAGAATGTCTTCGTAGTTCATACCGGCTTTCGCCATTCCATTGGCACCATTCTGGCTCATTCCCAGTCCATGCCCGTAACCGCCGCCGCACAGCAGATAGGTTCCATCCTCCTGTGGCGTCACCGTGGTAAACGCGGAAGGCAGGAGTGCACTGACAGTTCCTTCTGTTCCGTCCCCAAATACCAGCTTCTCTGCCCCTGCCCCTAATATTTTACGGATATTGTACTCCGTCTTCACAAAAACAATTCCCTTTTTATAGGTGAGACGCAGCGTAAGAATAGAACCGGATGCACTGCGCTCCTCCACAGATATCTTTTTCAGTTTTCCCATCTTAGAGGTATCCTTTGCTTCTGTCGTTCCGTCCTTCTTCCGGTAAAGAATATTGTCCGGCGAAATACTATGCCGCTCGGCAAGAATCTCGTTTATGACATCCGTCTTGTCGCTGTAATCCGCTGTCACCTGCCAGCGATAATAGCGAACGTCACTGTCATAGCCCTCCGGTGTTGTCCCGATATACGCAGCAAATCCCTCCTCTGAGGACAAATCTCCCCCATAAGGCTCTGCATTCAGGCAGAATGCCTGCAAGTAGCCGTATCCGGACAAATCAGCCGCATTCCATACCGCCGCCGTATCCGTATAGCCCGCGGAGGTGGAAAAATAATAGGCTTCCAGAATATCCCCCTGATAGGAAAGCACCTGCCCATGGGTTTCATCCACTGCCGTGATGGATTCCTCCGTCTCTGCCACCTTATTATATACCTGATAGGAGGTACTGTCGTCAATATGCGCTCCGTAAGCAGCCAAATCTCCCTTTATAAGCTGAATGTAAGCATAGCTTCTGGCGCATACCGCCTGTGCCTTCAATGCCTCCGGCTCATAGCTTGCCGGCATCTCGCTGGGTACTACGGCATAAAGATACTGCTCAAAAGGAAGCTGGTTTACCAGCGTATAGCCGTCCTTGTAGGCACGTGCCTCCATCACTCCATAGTAACCGTTGGAAACGGGATTTCCCTCTGAATCACAGATATACACCTTCCCACTGCCCTCCGGGGTCACCGAAAGGGTATCCCCTCCGGCTTCCAGCTTCTCTGCCACATGCAGAATCTCTCCGGCTTCCAGCTTCTGCTCTCTGTCCCCGGCTTTTACCACTGCATCCTCATTTGCTTTCAGATACACGTCATCCCGGTATTTTGTGCCGTCCTCCGCCAGAAGAAGCACCCGGATATTCTCAATGCTGGCAGGCTGCCGGATTAAGATGGCACACACTTCATCCCCTCCGGTCACATATTCCAGTTCCATGTTTCCAAGAATCACATCGGAAATCGACTTCTCGGTAACCTCCCCATAGGTACGGTACACCGGAATTTTTCCCGTATGTCTAATCTTTCCATACTCCCGGATCTCAATGGCACTGTCATCATAGGAGATCATTTCGCCCTTAATGGTATCCTGCTTCCTGCGTATCCCGGAAAGTTCTCCCCCCGTAAAAAGCAGATCACATACCCCGGTTTCCAGTTCCTGCGTCAGTTCTGCCATATTTTTCTCATATTCCGCCCCGGAAAACAGAAAATCAATTGTTTCCCCGTCAACATTCTTAAGATATACATTGGAAATCTCATTTTCTGTTTCCGACACCTGGCTGACTCCTACGCAGTTGTCCCCAATGAAATATATCTCATAAGCCATCCAGTTTTCAAAAAAGGCCTCCGGAAGGCTGGTAAGATAATCTCCCTGATTGGAAATCAGTACGCATCCGCTCCCGGTCTCAAGCTTATCCAGCACCAGAATGGTATTCTTCCTCACCTCCTGTTTCATGTCCAGGTAGGAAAGGATTTCTTCATAAACCCGACTCCATTCTGCCCGGGACACGGCGGCACCTTTTTTCGTTGACACCTCTATGTAATCGGAAACACCCAGCCGTTCCAGCAGTTGCTCCAGCATTTCTCCCGTCAGATAATCTTTGTGATAAGGCAGAAACCATGCCTCCCAGTCTTCCGACGTGTAGAGGTCAAATCCAAGTTCCTGCCCCACCTCCTCTGTCCCCACATATGTATCGCTTAAAATTCCGGTATCATACTCTCTCCCCAGTTTCCTCCACAACATCAAAAGCAGCAGAAAAACCAGTGCCAGAAGAAAGGCTATCGTAGCGTAAAGGCGTCTTTTTCCCTTCATATTTCTTCATTCCATTCTTTTCAATCTATCCTGTCGGAAGCCCTTGCATCATGGAAAATCCTGCCGGTCTTCCACGACACAAAAGAAGCTGCCTATATTTCAAAGCAGCTTCCTTTCTCGCGTATCTTCCAGATCCTTTTGTATACCTGTATAAATCTCAGGGTACTTCAAACTATTCCTCCAGCCGTATCTCAAAATAATCCTCATACGTACGTCATGGATTCGTCCTACGTACCTTTTTACTTCTTTAGAGTAAACCCAAAATGCCGTTTCCTACGTTTTTGACGCCTAGCAACCGCTAGGTGGGTAACCGCATACAAGTTTCTGTCTTCCACTGCTCGCGTACACGAAGTACTGATGGCCTGACATCCGCTTGAAAATATAGGAATCCCATAAAAGTAAATGTAGGTTCAAAAATGTAGGGGTGTCGCACATCCCAGGCTTATTCCGAAGAATCAGGAGCCAAGCGCCTGTTCTTTTCTTTCTTTTATTATACTTTAATATGCCCCGTTTCGCAAGTAGAAATGAGTGGGAAATTTTGTGTCTTTTTCTACAAGCTTCCTGCCTCCGATATTACACATGAAGCATACCTTTTTTCTTTCCGAAAATCCATAAGGTACAGATACCTGCCGGCAGAAGAAGCATGGCAAAAAGAATCCAGTCTGCACCCGTATCGGATGTATCCGCTGCCACTGCTGTTGTATCCCGCTCGGCAAGAATAAAGGTGCTGAAATGATTTGTACGGAATGTCACTGTGTCACCACTTACAGTTGCATCGCATGCAGTCAGACTTCCATCTTCCTCCAGTCTGTATACAACAATTGTTTTTCCATTTTTTGCAGAAATTTCCGAGGGAATGGGTAAGGTAACGTTCACGTAATCATTAAGCTGATGAATAGCCTCATTATTTTGATCAAAAAGATTGATTTCCATTACCGCAAATGCGCTGCAACCCTTCAAGGACGCTTTCACTGCCGCAGCAGCCTGCTCAAAAGTACTGCCGCCTGCAATAGACTGCATCGTAAAAGTGGTTCCTGCCAAAAGCACACTGTTCTCACCCTCAATAATCACCTTATCATATTTTCTGTTATACAGCCTTCGCATTGTCTTGCCATCAGCTCCCTGATAGGTCGTCTCTGTGGAGTCTGGTTCCGTTTTAGCATTTTCATCATCTTCAGATGTTTTGTCGGTATGTTTCCCGGTGTCCTCGTTCTTTCCGGCATCACCCGAATCTGCTTCGTCATCTTCCGTATCTTCCGTGTCTGCCGCGTCTTCCGTATCTTCGCTGTCTTCCGGTTCTTCGCTGTCTTCCGGCTCTTCACTGTCTTCCGGCTCTTCGCTGTCTACAGGTTCTTCTGTGTCCTCCGGTTCTTCCGTGTCCTCCGGTTCTTCACTGTCTACCGGTTCTTCCGTGTCTTCCGGCTCTTCACTGTCTTCCGGTTTTTCCGTATCTTCCGGTTCTTCCGTATCTTCTGTATCTTCCGGTTCTTCACTGTCTTCGGATTCTTCCTCACCGGAATCATTGGCTGTAATATCCAGATTCGAAATTGTACAAAGCTCCGAATTCCAGAACGATGCCACCGCTTTTCCTACTCCGATTGTAAGATTCCCGCACGCAGAAATCTGATTCAGTATTTCCTGATACCCACCAAAATTTGCGGACGTATTCTGGGCAATCGTAAGATTTTTATCTCCCACAGCCATGCTCACTTCGTCTGCCGTCACAGTAATCTCTACATGGTAGGTTTCTCCAGCCACAGCAAGGGCTGCCCAGTCTGTACTGCCCTCCAAAGCAGGGCTGTTGATATCTGCCCAGCGGACATTTTCTCCTCCCATATCGTTATAGCACAGATAGGGTGCACTCTGAATGGACACTCTTGCACCGGTAGTCGGCTCATAAAAGCTTAAAATGCCGTCCCAGCCATTCTTCACCGCATTCGCAGCAAACATAATATCATAGGAAATCCGGATTTTATTCAGTTCTTTTCCCGCTACCGGATTATCAAGATAGAGGATTCCGTCATTCTTTAAAATCTGCCAGCTATTCTCGGAAAGCGCAAGGATGGAGACTTCCTCCTCGCCATCCTCCAGGTCAGATACATCGTTGTCTTCTTCTGTATACCTGCATACTGCCTTTGCAGAAAAATCTTTGATTGTTGCCAGTTCCGTATTCCAGTATGCGGTCTGTGCCAGTCCCACACCAAACGTAAATGTATCACAGTCACTGATGAAAGAGAGAATGTCCTTAACAGAGGTATCCGTGCTGCCAGCTGCTACAGACAGCGCAATATTTTCACCGTCAATCGTAATTGTTGCATCATTTTTGCGAAGTTTGATATGGACTTTATAATCCTTTCCGGTTTCCGCCGCAGCCGCCCAGTTGGTTCCGCCACTTGCCGCATTTCCCGGACTGTTTAAATCCATCCAGGTCCCGTTTCCGCTGTTAAAGCAGATATAGGGATTTGTCTGTACAGAAACCCTTCCGCCGGAAGCAGTCTGGAAGAAACTGAAAATACCATCCCAGCCATTTTTTGCCGCATCGGAAGCAAAATTCAAGGTGTATTCCATATCCATTCCAAGAATCTCTTTCCCCTGGAACGGATTATCTACAGAATCCAGATAATCATTACCTGTCAGATTCACTTCTTCCCTGGAAAATTCCACCAGTTCGGGACTGCTGGCAATCACAATATCACTCAATGTGCAAAGTTCCGTCCACCAGTATGACGTTTCCGCCTGTCCCACACCCCAGGTCAACTTATCGCAATCGGAAAGGTAGTCAAGCAGCAGTTCATAATCGGAAGCTGAATTTGCTACTGCCACACTGACTGGCAGTTTTTCTCCGTCTACCTTGGCGGTGATTCCGTTTTTCGTAATCAAAATCTCTACACGGTAATCTTTTCCGGTCTCTGCCGTAGCTGCCCAGTTTGTTCCGCCATTTACCGTGTTATTCGGATTGTTTAAATCCATCCAGTTTCCGGTGCCATCATTAAAGCATACATAGGGATTCGTCTGCACAGAAATTCTTCCGCCGGAAGCGGTCTGGTAAAAACTACAGATTCCGTCCCACCCGTTTTTTGCTGCATCAGAAGCAAAATTAATGGTATAAGCAAGATACAGGCAGTCTGTATCTTCCCCATAAAACGGATTATCCTCATAACTGATGCTGTCGGAAGACTCCAGTGTCACCCGGTCTTTTTCATACCATACCGCAGCATCGGAATCCTCCGCAGGAGCATTTGAGGTCTGTTCAACATAACATTTCACATTACTGATTCTGCAGTTCGCCTCATCATACCCCACGCCTGCCCACCAGGAGCCGTACCCAAAATAGAGGGTATCTGCACTCTCATTCAGCCATTTTAAAACTTTCTTATAATCTGTAAGCGTTCCTCCGCCGTTTTCTGTGGCAAGGATTTCCTCGTCATAGGCCAGACTTCCATTGACATAAACAGAGAAACCATCCGGTTCAAACTTCAGTTCTACATGGGCGATGTCTCCCAGATAATCCTGCACCAATGAGAAGTCCTTTACATTAGCATCAAAATAACCGCCCGTGGCATTGTAGCCTAAGTAGGAGCCCGGTGTAAAATAAAGTCTTCCGCTTCCCATAAATGCCAGGATTGTTCCCAGCATATGGAGATCTCCGGTTCTTTCCACATCAAATTCCACACTGACACCACCGGATATATCGATGCCTCTCGTGGTTCCGTTATAGAACGGATTTGCCACGGAAAGGCTTCCGTCCATAACACCGGACAGTTCCTGCGGTGTATCCTCAAAGTAAGAGGCAATCAGCGTACGCTCTGCGAACGTACCGTCTCCTGTCTTCACTACCACCGGAAATGTCATTTCATAATAATACTCACCCTTGCTTATGGTTGCTGTTAAAGTAACTGTCGTATCTTCCGCAACCTGTGCCGCAATCGTTCCCTCCGCAGTCAGAATCTGTGGGTTGGAAGAACTCCAGGAAACAGTCGCACCGCTGATTCCCTCAGTGGGAAGCGTAAAATCCACATACGTGCTTTCCGGTACGCCAAAATCAAAATTCTTTACATTCTGTGCAATCACTTTCCGTGCATCCGAAGACATGCTTCCCCAGATACAAAGTCCCTCTTCATTCACTGCAGTAAAGGTTAATGTATGATAATTTTCATTATCCACCTTCTGCTCAACCAGCACGCCTTTGTAAGTATGCCCGTCAATTGCAAGTTCTATATAAGGCTTCTCACTGTTTAAGGTCCAGGTTCCCGTATATGTTCCCGTAATCGTGCCGTCTTCATTCAATTTCATCTGTTTTGGAGTGGCATACTCCAGATTTGCATAATCCTGTACATAAGAATGCAGAATCGTATCATACTCTCCTGCCACCTGTGACACTTCATAACCGGAAGTTTCCAGGGTCTCACCGTCATATTCATAAGGTGCCGCCACGAGCCAGCCATCCTCGTTCACGAAAAGCTGATGTACCCGCAAAGCATGGGATGCCGTTCCGTCTGCAAATTTCGTATGGTAAATGACATATGCTTTTCCGTCTTTATCTACAAATGCAGAATTATGTCCCTGTGCTACCTCCGCCATATCCATAGAGTCCCATTTGTATCCCGCCATCAGACGTTCTCCACGGTTATCGCTGCCATTGTAGTTATGTACGTAACCACTATAGCAGGCGCTGTTACCCTCAGAATCCACATAGGGTCCGTCCGGATTCTCGGAGCGGAAAATTCTCATATTATATCCGCCTTCGGGAGAATAAAATCCGTAAGAAATGAACAGATAATAATAGTCCCCTATTTTCTGGATATATGGTCCCTCTCCGGACACATAATAACCGCCAGCAATTCTTTTTCCAAAATAAGCGTCACTGGTGTAACTTTTGCCCAGGGTATCGCTGTCACTGTCATAGACCACGGTATAATCCCGCAATCCGGTATTCTCATCCAGCTCCAGCATACAGATTCCGCCGGACCAGGAGCCGTATGCTATCCAGAGGTTTCCGTCATCATCGTAGAATACGGTGGGGTCGATGGCATGGGGCCACCAGTCTCCCCAGTTGCCATTACTGGTATCTGTGCGTTGTCTGTATTTTTCCGGCAGCTCCTCCATGTCACCAAGTACCAGTTCAAGATCGGTGTTATGGAAGGAATCCGCAGAATCCGCCGTGGAAAATCCGGTAAATACTACCGGTCCCTGATATACATAAGGTCCTTCCACCGCATCAGCCGTCAAAAGTATAATGGCAGAATCCCAGTTGGCGCCGTTTAAGCTTAAATACATACACCATTTGTTCATGGTCGTATTATAAATCACATCCGGTGCCCACATATTACCGGACACGGTATTATCCGCAATCCATGCTGCCGCATCGTAAGTTCCAAAATCCAGTTCCAGGGTACTGCCATCCTCTCTTTTGACATTCACCTTACCCTGATATGCGTTTTCCCTAAATGCATCCGCAAAAGAAACTGTTTCCCCCGCTACATTTGCAAACAGACCGCAGCTTGCATTATTTTCCGTATAAAGCATCTCCCAGTTCCGCAAATCGGTACTCTTTGCCGTACCCATATGGGAACCAAATACATAATAATTGTCTCCGTCTACGACAATCGACGGATCATGAACTGCCTGTCTGGTTCGTGCCGTAGCTGTTTCCCCCGTGTCACCTGCCAGCAGTTCCTCCATTTCGCTGTCCGTAATCCGTGTTCCTGTAGTCTCTGCATTTGCCGCTGTACCACGTTCTCCCAACGGTGACAATACCAGAATAGCAGCCATTGCAGAGGACAGTACTCTGTACCATTTCCTTTTCATATTTCCCTCCTGCATTATATTTTTACTTCTCCTGTCCCAGTATAGCACGGTTGTTTATTTTATACTAAACTATTTTATATTTTTCTTTATTTCTGTCGTTTTTTACAGATATCTTATTCGTATATTGTGCATTTTACCCCCAATGGTAATCCCATTTTCAAATTATTTAGTACTTTCGTCCATGTCATTTTATGCAAAAAATCGGTAAAATTTTCTATGTAAAGTATTTTAGATTTTTATTACGCTCATTAGAGTGCCGCCAGGCGCACAACCAAAAAGAGAGAGCATAAAAGCTCTCTCTTAATTCTTTACATGATGTGTTTTGATTAGTTCAGTGCGTCAACCAGCTTCTTTAATGCTGCAAGAGCCTCATCCGGAAGCTTGTCATAGCCTTCCTTCTTGGTTGCGAAATCTTCCACAGCCTTTACACGGTTCTGCATAGCGTTCTTTAATGCTGCTACGTACTCCTTGTCGTTTAAGTCCGGAGTAAAGTCACCGGTCTTGCCGGACCAGTCATACATAATCTCGATATCCTCGAACGGTCCCCACTTCTCAAACTTAGCTTTTCCTTCAACGATGGTCTCAAGGATTCCTAAGGTATCCTCTTTCTGGCACTTGTGACCCATGAAGTCACCGGTATTTACGATGTAGCAGTCTACATTCTTCTCCTCAACCAGCTTCTTGAACTTCTCGTAATCGTTTACCAGAGGATAGGTTCTGAACGGGTTTGCATAAGGAACGATTCTTAATGCGTTAAGGTCAGTACCTGCTGCTACACGCTCTGCGGTAGAGGTCTTGGTAGCAAGTGTTGCACCCATAACAGATGCCAGAGCTGCACCCTTTAATTTTACTACCGGAGGAATGGTCGGATCCTTCATAATCCAGAAGATTGCATTTACCGGTGCATCAATCTTGTCCACACGGTTCGGAGACCATAACTTGGACTTAATGGCACGTCCGTTACCATTTCTGATATCCTCGGTTACTAACTGAATCTTGCCCTCGCTGTCTAAGGTTGCAGAACAGTTCTGAGCAGTCAGCAGATACTCATTATCCGGGCATCCGGTGGGGTAATCTGCAGTCTTATCAAAGTAGGTCGGCTCCAGTGCGATGGATGCACAGGTATCGGTGTTAATGATAAATGCATCATCATGAAGAACCTTGATTGCCGGATATTTTCCGCCATGCTTTGCATGTGTTAAGGTAGACTTACCTGATCCGGATAATCCGTATACGGATGCAACGAACTTGGAGCCGTCTGCAAGGGTGTACTCCTTCTGTCCACCGTGGCAGGAAGCATAACCGTTGCGGTTAGCAAGTGCCCATGCCATAGTTAAGGTACCCTTCTTATGCTCACCAAAGTATCTCATACCAAGGATTGCAGCACAGTTCTCGTTGGTATCGAAGTAGCACAGAGTAAGCGGATCGCTTAAGCAGCTGTAATCCACATCCGGAGCATCATGCGGTGCCCACTGCGGATCTGAGAAAATGTAGATATCCGGCTCTTTTCCGTCGCCTACCGGCTTAGAGTTTTTGTACATCTTAACATACTCGTCAGACATATACTGGAAGTTTAACATCCAGTTGTAAAGGATATTCTCCTCTCCTTCCGGAATCAGAAGATGAGCCTTTACCATGAATTCCGGATCAAGACCGATGAAGCACTCTGCATGGTACATGGTCTTCCATCTTGTCTCATAAACGGCATCCATAACAACTTTATCAAGCTTAACGTCATCTACGCCCGGCTCACCCTTGATACGGCGTGCTGCTGCGTAACGTCCGGTTACGGCACCATCGTTGAATAACAGAACCTTTGCGTCCTTCTCAAGACCGAAGGTCTCGCCGTCCTTCACCGGCATATCGGTAACGATGGTTCCCGGTGAATTCTTTGCTAACTGGTAAGCCTCTTTCAAGGTGTTTACCTTTACTACGTTGTTGCCGTAGAAAGCTGCCTCAATGATGGAACGGGTCTTGGAAAATCCAACTTTTCCAGCGCCGATTTCATCAAGTTTGTAATACGCTTTTGTTGACATTATTTCATTCCTCCTTAAGAAAATAATAGCAAATTTTCAAAATTCCGCTACTATAAATATACACTATGTTATTTTTTTGTCAATTAATTTCTGATAAAAATTTTGTAAAATACGCCTTGTTATTCCACCATATCCAGTTCAAACCAGAATACGGATCCCTTCCCGATTTCGCTCTCCACACCATACTCTGCATGATGAAGCTCCAGCACATTCTTTACAATGGACAACCCAAGCCCGGTTCCCATAACAGCCCGCTTATGGGTTTTATCCACCTTATAGTAACGGTCCCATACATAGGGCAACGCCTCCTGGGCAATTCCCTCACCGCTGTCGGCAACCTCGATACGAACCTTCTGCCTGTCCTTGACAATCTGCCGCACCCAGATGGTTTTGTCCGGTCCGGTGTAGTTAATGGCATTGTTAATCAGATTGTAAATCACCTGAAAAATCTTGTATTCATCCGCTTCCACCTTCACTTTTCTGTCATAGGAGAAATGAATGGTATATCCATCCTGTTCTTTCAGCTTATTGTACCTGCCCAGTACAGCCTCAATGCTTTCCGTCAGGTTATAAACCGTGGCATTCTTCTCCATCACTCCGGCCTGAAGCTTGGAAATATCCAGCATATCATTGACCAGGTTCGTCAACCGTTCTGCCTCGTCAATGACCACCTGTACATTCTCCGGCGAATTCTCTCCGGGGAGATCCCGCATAACCTCCGCATAGGCAATAATCATGGTAAGAGGTGTCCGAAGATCGTGGGAGACATTGGCAAGCAGCTCCCTGCGCAGTCCCTCACTCCTGCCCAGTTCCACCGCAGTGGCATTCAAGGTATCCGAAAGCTCCGCTACCTCCCGATAATCTTTTCCCTCGAACCGGACATCAAAGTTTCCTTTTGCCAGTTCCTTGGCAGATTCATTGATTTTGATAAAAGATCTCGACACCTGTCGTGAAATCAAAAGAGCAATTGCAAGCGACAAAAGAACCATGATTACCGTAATCCAGACAAGCTCAATGCGCAATGTATTGACCGTGGCATCCACCGGCGTCAACTGGCTGTTTACCATAAGGATTACTTCCTCACCGGAAACCTCTACAATACTGACATAGATGACGCTCTCTGCCCGCTCCTGCCCGTGATTCTGCATAAAAGGAGCTGTCTGATTTTCTTCCGGAAGCGGCATTACCGGTGCGTTGTCCGCCCCCTCCTGCTGGGGTATCATATCGTCATAAAACGTCTTGTTGATTCCGCCTTCAAATTCAATCTTCACGGAACCGCCATTATCCTGCGCCTGCCGGTAATAGAACTGAATCTGTTCCACAGGCATGCTGTTAATTCTGGAATTGGCAATATATTCTGCGCTGTAAAGCTCGTTGCCACCGGTATCGGTAACAAAAATCGCAATGTTATTGCCCGCCGCCAGCTTGTCCAGCTTATCTTCTACATCTGCGCTTTCATTCGCCTGCAAAATAGCGGTTGCCTCCGAAACCGTCCTTTCCGCCTCTCTGGTCTTAATCATTTTATAAAAAGAATCCAGATAGCAAATCTGTATCAGCCAGAGCACGAGAAGAAGGATTCCCGTAAACGCCAGAAGATAGACAAAAATTTTCCATTTGATGCTGATTTTCTCATGCTTCAAAGCGATAGCCCACCCCTCTTAATGTCACCAGAAACCGTCGGTAGTCCCCCAGGCTGCTGCGCAGCAGCTTAATATGAGTGTCCAGCGTACGGTCATCCCCATAATAATCGTAGCCCCATACCTCTGTTATAAGCCGCTCCCGTGAAAGAGCAATATTCCGGTTTTTCACCATATAAAAAAGCAGATCGTATTCCTTGGGAGACATGTCGACACGTTTGCCGTCCACCGTCACCGTACGGCCGGTAAAGTCGACCAGCAGCCCTTCTGCCTGAAACACCTCATGTCCATTCTGCATATTCTTATCTGACTTGCGTCCGATTACCACTTTGACGCGCATCATCAGCTCTCTGGGAGAAAACGGTTTGACCACGTAATCATCAATCCCAAGCTCAAATCCGTGGATTCTGTCATATTCCTCTCCTCTGGCGGAAAGCATAATCACCGGTATCTCCTTGATTTTCTTTATCTCCCGGCAGGTGGAGAACCCGTCCAGCTCCGGCATCATCACATCCAGGATAATCACATCAAAATCCTGCCTGCGGCAAATTTCAACAGCTTCCATGCCATCGCATGCCTCTGTCACCTCATACCCTTCAAATTCCCCATACTTGCGGATAATTGCACGAATCTTTTCCTCATCGTCTACGACTAAAATTCTCTCCATGCTAAAGCACTCCTTTTCCCTTAGGACTTATGTATTATGCTAATCTTACCTGTTCTGTGTGACGGCTGTGTGAACGGTTTCTGATTCTTAGGCAAAGTTCCGGCGTTTTTCGACAGATGCCATATATTTTACAGGAAACATCTCCTGGCCTTCTGGAGCTGCCACCAGAACCAGGCGAACGCCGCCAGAAAAAGCACCAGCTCCACATATTTGAAATGCCCAAGTGAAACCAGCAGTTCATTTACCAGACCAAGAATCCCCACCAGTGCCAGAATTCCCCCAAACAGCGCTTCTTTCCAGTAGATAAATGTAATAAAGGCTTCCGGATTCTTACAGGCATCCGCCTCCTCCTTCGTAACAATCAGTGCGTTGAGCGCACCGCTCCTTTTCATTTTCAGTGCGGAAATCACCATATAAAGTCCAAATACTGTAATCACCACATCTATAACCGGCATTATATTCATTCAAAAACCTCCATCTTTTTCTTTTCATTATAAGCACTATAGAAAAACCATGCAACGAAATGTAGAATTTTTATTGAACTATTTTTTCTATTGTTGTACAATAATTTTAAATACTTTAGGTAGATAGGAGCGAATGAACTATGACATTAGATAATGCAAAAATTCTGATCAGTGATGATTCCATTCTTGCAAGAAAACAGTTAAAGGACCTGATTTCTACCTATGGCTCCCCTGTTTTTCTGGAAGCAAGCAACGGTCAGGACACCATTGATCTCTACAAAAAAGAGTCTCCCGATCTGGTATTCCTCGATATCGTAATGCCTGTCAAAGACGGAAATGCCGCCATCCGCGAGATTGTTTCCTACGATAAGGACGCAGATATCATCGTGGTATCCTCCGTCGGAACACAGTCACAGTTGAAAGCAGCAATTGAAGCAGGCGCACGTGATTTCATCCAGAAGCCGTTAAATGTAGAATCGGTTCATCACATTATTGCTACGAGATTTGAAGGGAGATAAGATATGTACGCTCAGTTTTTTGGAAACTATCTGTTGGAAAAGAACATAGTCACCAGAGAACAGCTGGTAGATGCCATGAAGCAGATGGCATCCGAGCGGATTAAGCTTGGCTCTCTTGCAATCCATGAGGGTTACATGACCGCCAGCGAGGTGGACAACATTGTCATTCTCCAGACGCATCAGGACAAGCGCTTCGGCGAGCTTGCCGTGCAGGAAGGATACCTGACAGAAAATCAGGTGACAGAATTGCTGCAAAAGCAGTTCCCCAGTTTCCTGCTTCTTGGTCAGACGCTTGTGGATCAGGGTCTGATTGACAATACCCAGCTTGAGGATCTGATTGTGAATTATCAGTCCCACAATGAGATTTATGATCTTGACTATTCCGACGAGACAAAGGAAAACATTGACCGGTTAATTGATTCCTTTTTCCTGGTGACAGAACGTTCCCTTTCCGAGCTGGAGCTTTCATTCCTGCATCTTCTGTTCAATAACCTGCTTCGCTTTATCGGAGATGATTTTACACCGGTAGCACCCTCCGTTTGCCGGGAGTACCCCACCAGCCATTGTGTATCCCAGCAGATTACCGGTGAATTTTCCGTCAAAATCTATCTGGATATTCCGGAAAATGCCGCTGTGGAATTTGCAAGCCGATACGCCGGAGAGGATTTCACGGAATTTGACGAGTATGTGGAAGCATCTCTGGAGGATTTTCTCAATCTACACAACGGATTATTTAATGTCAATGCATCCAATATGCAGGGCATAGAACTGCAACTTGAGCCTCCTATACTGGAAGAGAAGCAGCTTCTGACTTTTCAGAATGAAGCCTATCTCTTCCCCATCATCTACTCTTTTGGTATGGTTTATTTTGTTATTGAAATCTGTAAGTCAAAGTAATTACATAGGCAAGTTACTTTTTTTCGCCGCAAAACAAAACTCCGTCTTAATCAATAAGACGGAGTTTCTTATGTTCTATCTTTTCAAAAAATCTTTTACTACCTGGGGCATCTCCTCCACCTCGCACACCGTCTTATGACGTACCTCAGCGCTACGAATCTCCTCGATTGCCTGCGGCACTGCCACATTACCGATTCTGCTCAGTTCATCCACCAGTTCAAAGTCGCTCATGCTGTCATATTTACTGTCAATGGCATTCATAACGCTTCTGGTAAACTTAAAAGGACTTGCGGTAGACGCAATCACAGTCTTTGTTGCTTCGTCTCCGGTCTCCTTCTTATACTTCTGGTATACACCTGCCGCCACCGCGGTATGCGTGTCAATAATATAGCCGGTTTTCTCATAGAGATCACGGATGACTGCGGCAGTCTCCGCTTCGCTGGTATAATTGCCATAGAATTCCGCCAGTTGTGCCTTCATCTCCGGTGTAATGTCATATTTTCCTGCACTGCTTAAGGCTTTCATCAGCTCTGCGTTCTTCACCGGGTCATTGCCTGCAATGCGATAAATCAGACGCTCTAAATTGCTGGAAATCAGAATGTCCATGGAGGGAGAACTGGTAAGCAGGAATTCGCGGTTCTTATCATAGGTTCCCGTACGGAAGAAATCATACAGCACTTTATTCTCATTGGATGCGCAGATTAATTTTGCAATGGGAAGCCCCATGTTCTTTGCATAGAAAGCTGCCAGAATGTTGCCAAAGTTTCCTGTCGGAACTACTACGTTAATCTTTTCACCGCTTACAATCTGCTCTTCCTCAAGCAGCTTCACATAAGCATATACATAATAAACGATCTGGGGAACCAGACGTCCGA
>JBJEJC010000019.1:0-23023 GCA_051877675.1 Roseburia sp.
AAACACTAAAAAATCCTTGATTTTTAAGGAAAAAACACTTGACTTAATAGGGAGGCGATGATTATGGCAAGAACAGCAAATGTATTTGCACGAGTTGAGCCTGAACTTAAAGAACAGGCTGAAAGTGTATTAGATCAGTTAGGAATTCCAATGTCAAATGCAGTAGGAATGTTTCTACGGCAGATTGTTTTGCAAAAGGGAATTCCATTTGAAATGAAATTACCAAGAACGGCACCGTTGGCCTATGGTTCTCTTACGAAAGAACAATTTGATAAAGAAATTGAAAAAGGTATCTCTGATGTAAAAGCTGGCAGAGTTTACTCAGCAGATGTCATTGAAGCTGAAATGAAAAGAGATTTTGGCATATGATTTTTCATGTAGCATATTCCGCTGAAGCAAGACAGGATTTGAGGGACATTTACGAATATATTGCGTATGAATTGTTGGTACCTGAAACAGCTGCCGGACAAACAGAACGCATTATGAAGGCTATCCGTTCTCTTGAACAAATGCCAATGCGACATAGACTATACGAGGAAGAACCTTGGCATAGTCAGGGGCTTAGAGTTTTGCCGGTGGATAACTATTTGGTGTTTTATCTGCCAGATGAAACTAGTGCTACCGTTAGTATTATGTATGGTGGCAGAGATATTGATAAACAATTGAATGATAACTAGAAGGGTGGAAGCATCTATCAGAAATGGTAGGTGCTTTTATTATGGAGATTTTTATGGGAAAGATGATTGCTTGTGTTCTTATATTGATAGTACTGCTCATTGGGGTTGCAGTACTTGGCTTTGTTCAGGTAGTAAGAGCTTGGAGCGAGATTTTCAGATAAGGAGGGCATATGGGGTTTTACAGATATACCAAGGACGGTGATATGAATAATATCTATCTTATCCAATAAGATGATACGAATTGATCGATATCCGGAGGCTTTTTTTGATTTTTTGAAAAATATTGTATATAATTAAACAAACATGACATACAGGTGTCGTGTTGTGAATGTTAGAATAAATCAGGAAGTGAAAGCGATATGAAAATAGATAGACTTATAGGGATTCTTTCTATTCTATTACAGAAAGAAAAGGTGACTGCCCCGGAATTGGCGCAAGTGTTTGAGGTCTCAAAAAGAACAATTAATAGAGATATTGATGATCTTTGCAGAGCTGGAATTCCGATTGTTACATCACAGGGTACCGGTGGTGGAATCAGCATAATGGATGGATATAGAATGGATAGGACTATTCTCTCATCTAAAGATATGCAAATGATTATGGCGGGATTAAGAAGTCTGGATAGTGTGAGCGGCAGTCATTATTATGGTCAGCTTATGGAGAAAATCAAGGCAGGTTCCACAGAGTTTGTCAGTGGTTCAGAATCAATTCTTATTGACTTATCTTCCTGGTACAAAGATTCTTTATCACCTAAAATTGAACTGATACAGGATGCAATTGAACTGGGAAGAATATTGAAATTTGAATATTATGCACCAAAAGGAAACTCTGAAAGAGAGATTGAGCCATACTATCTGGTTTTCAAATGGTCAAGTTGGTATGTGTATGGATATTGCCTGCTTAGAAATGATTTCAGGCTGTTCAAGCTGAATCGCATGGCAGAAATAACACACGTAAGAAACTTTGAAAAGAGAAGCGATGTGCCGATGCCGGATTTATCAAATGAGAAAGTATTTCCTTCAAAGGGGAAAGTAAAAGCTATTTTTGATGCATCAATGAAATGGCATCTGATTGAGGAATATGGAATAGAGTCTTTTACAGAACTTCCGGATGGAAAAATCTTATTTGAACACGATTACGCTGATGACGAGGGAGTACTGTCCTGGATGCTTACTATGAGGGATAAGGTTACCATTATTGAACCTGAAGCCATAAGGCAGAAACTATTTTGTATCGCTACAGAACTTACAAAAAAATATAGGAAGGAATAAGTGAAATGAGATTAGACGGATTTGGAATTATGGTTAATGACATGGCTGTTATGGTCAGATTCTATCGTGATGTATTAAGTTTTGAGATAAAGGAAGACGAGAATACTTCGAATGTTTTTCTTGAAAAGGATGGAACTCTATTTCTTTTATATCGAAAAAGTGATTTTGAAAAAATGACAAATAGGACATTCTCGTATTGTAAAGGTGTGAATGGACATTACGAGATTGCGCTTAGCGTAGATAACTATGCAGCGGTTGATAAGACCTACGCAGAAGTAATTGCAGCGGGTGCTGAAAGTATTATGGAACCAACTACAGAGCCTTGGGGTCAGAGAACCTGCTATATTGCCGATCCAGAGGGAAACCTTATTGAAATAGGAACATTTAAGGAGGTATGAGTAAATGAAAAAATGGTATGACGAAGAGTATGTCTTTACAATTGAGGTAACAGGATATCTGCGGGGAAACCACACAGAGCATTTATGCAGAAATGGGGAGGAAATTGGGGATAAATATACCTGTACATACGGTTGCCCTGTTAATGAACAGGGTTATGGAATCTGTCAGAAAATGATGCAGATTCTTTATGGAGATATGCAGGCTGTCAGAAGTGGAGGAAATCTTGCACTAGTAGGTGGGACGGGAAACAATGAAAAGGATTACGTATGTCCGGATGGATGTGTCTGTTTTCATATGACTGCTAAAAAGACTGGTGCTGAGAATTTTTATACCGGCAAGTATTATGAGAAGTAAAGGAGAAGCATATGGCATTTGATTTTAAGAAAGAATATAAAGAATTTTACATGCCTAAGAATACACCGGAGATTGTGACGGTTCCGAAGGCAAACTATATTGCAGTAAGAGGAAAGGGGAATCCCAATGAGGAAGGCGGGGCATATCAGCAGGCTGTGGGAATCCTGTATGCGATTGCATATACTCTAAAAATGAGTTATAAATCGGAACATAAGATCACGGGATTTTTCGAGTATGTGGTTCCGCCGCTAGAAGGATTCTGGTGGCAGGACGGAGTAGATGGCTGTGATTATAGCGGTAAAGAGGAATTTAACTGGATATCGGTAATCAGACTGCCTGATTTTGTGACAAAAGAGGATTTTGATTGGGCGGTGAAAGCTGCATCTGCAAAGAAGAAAATGGATTGCTCCAAGGCAGAATATTTGACTGTGGAAGAAGGCTTATGTGTTCAGATTATGCATCATGGACCATTTGATGATGAGCCTGCAACAGTAGCTATTATGAATCAATATATCGAAGAGAGCGGATATAGAAATGATTTTAGTAATGGCAGACTGCATCACGAAATCTATATGTCTGATGCAAGAAAGGTCGCTCCGGAAAAATGGAAGACCGTAATCAGGCATCCAATCTGCAAAAAGGAAAGGGTAGGAGAAAATGAGCAAGGCATTAGTAGTTATTGATATTTTAAGAGAATGTGACTGTGTTTTAAGTCAAAAATAGGAGACCATTATGGATTATAAAGTTAAAGAAAATTCACTTTGCTATGAAATTTATTACTCATTACGAGAGTCGGTTGGATGGAATAATTGGAGTAAGGAACAGGCAGAGAAAGCTCTTGAAAAATCATATTATTCCATTGTTGTTTTGGATGAATCAAAGGCTATTGGCATGGGAAGAGTTGTTGGTGATGGAATCTATTTTACAATAGTAGATATTGTAGTAAGACCTGAATATCAAGGGAAGAAAATAGGAACATTTATAATACAATCCATTTTGACCTACATTGAAAATGACATGTGTATTGGAAGCCGTGTAAGTGTACAGCTTTTATCAGAAGTTGGTAAAGAACAATTCTATATTAAGCAAGGATTTAAACTGGTTCCCCATGAGTTTTGTGGTCCGGCATTAAGAAAGATAATATATAAAAAATGAGTTAGCAATCGTTAATGAATGGAAAGATACACTTGAGCAGATTGGAAGTATAGGATATACCGTTGTATCAAATACGCCGCCTGGAAAAACTTATAAAAGAAATAAGTGGAATGCAGTATGCCGAGATGATGATTGGAGGAAAAACAAATGGATATTAGAATTGTAGATTTACCAGAGATTGCGATTATTGGAAAAGAAGGATTTTGCACAGAAGAGTCAGACATTGGTTGCAGAGCAGAAATCTGACGGCGTCGGGGACTCCAAAGCTGTTTTGCAGTACGCTACAAAGAGGTTGAAATACCAAATTCAATATTTGCCCCATGCGATAACTATATGTGTGATGTGAAAGGTGTATTAGGTGCAGGACTATTGTTAGAACTTATAGAAGCAAAAATAGAAGAAAGAGATACTATGAGGAATCTTCTTGAAAAGTATCTTTATGAGTTTTCCCAGTGGGAGAAAACGGATGTTGACGAAGATGGATTATATGGATATGATTATTTAGACTGCTATTTTGAAGAAGAACACAGATATCCGTATTTTATAAAAGTGGATGGAAAACTTGCGGGATTCATTCTGGTCAGTGATTATCCGGAAGTGCCGGAGGAAGAAACGGACTTCTGTCTTTCGGAATTTTTCATTATGCATAAATATCGCAGAAACGGATATGGGAGGGCGGCTGTTTTTCAGGTGCTTGATATGCATCACGGTAAATGGCAGCTAAAGAGACATCCGCACAACACCGGGTCCGTCCATTTCTGGAATAATGTAATTGAAGAATACACGGAGGGGAATTATCGTCTGGTGGAAGGCTATCCGAATGAAGATGTGGATTATGAAGACGGTACACCGGCAGATGTGTTTTTCTTTGAAAATTAGGAAATTGGATTGCCTTGCCGGTGATACCAGAAAATTCCGTGGCATAGGCAGAAAAATGTTGTATTTCCAACATAAATCCTCCCGTAATTTCAGTATAATGCCTCTTGTAAAGAAAATATCAATTTGCTTGCGGATTATTATACAAAATTATTGGAGGAAATGATAGAATGGTAAGAAAGATTATTCATATTGATGAAGAAAAATGCAATGGCTGCGGCATTTGTGCGACTGCCTGCCATGAGGGAGCCATTGATATTATTGACGGAAAAGCGAAGCTTGTCCGGGAGCATTTCTGCGATGGATTAGGGGACTGCCTTCCGGGCTGCCCCATGGGAGCCATCACGTTTGAGGAGAGAGAAGCTTTGGCATATGATGAAGAAGCTGTTTTGAAAGCAAAGCGGGAAAAAGAGCAGGAGACGGAGCTTCGTAACTGGCCGGTGGAAATCAAGCTGGCACCAATTGTGGCACCATATTTTCAGGGAGCAAAACTCCTGATTGCGGCGGATTGTACAGCTTATGCCTATGCGTCTTTTCATAAGGATTTTATGAAGGGAAAGGTGACACTGATTGGATGTCCGAAGTTAGATGCTGTGGATTACAGCGAAAAACTGACGGCAATTCTGGCGAATAACGATATCACAGGAGTGACCATTGTGAGAATGGAGGTCCCCTGCTGTGGAGGTCTTGAAATGGCTGCGAGAAAAGCACTTCAGGACAGCGGCAAATTTATCCCCTGGCAGCTGGTAACCATCAGCATCGAAGGAGAAATTCTTGAACAATAACGGATTGGAGTACTATGGATAGAAGAAGTCTTGTAGAATTAACGAATTTATGTCTTATCTATCAGGATGACAAACTATTGGTGGAAGAAAAAATATGGAACGGGAAAAAGGGAATTATTTTTCCGGGAGGACATATTGAAGAGGGAGAATCCCTTCTGGAATCGGTCGTTCGGGAGATGCGGGAAGAGACGGGACTTATAATTGAAAATCCGGTTCCATGTGGATTTAAAGACTGGATTAATGAGGATGGCAGCAGATATCTTGTATTAATGTATAAGACAGACAAATTCCATGGGAAGCTGCAGTCATCGGAGGAAGGGCGTGTATTCTGGGTCACACGTGCCGAATTTGAACATATGGATGTTATGTGGAACATGAAAGAGCTGTTGCAGATTTTGGACTCCGATGCGTATAGCGAATTTTTCTTTGCGAAAGAGGATGACGAAGGGCAACTGCTGGGATAGAGCGTAAGATGGAAGTGTATAAGGGACGATTATAGAAAATAGTATTGACATTTGCGGAATCATGCATATATAATCTAAAAGTAAGAGGCAAAGATGTTTCTGTGGAAACATTTTTGCCTATTTTTTTCATCACTGTGACTTCGCCGCATTAATGCATAAAAGTGAGGCTGCCCCGGGATGAAAGAAAAACATTAAGAGAAACGTGATACAAAGAAAAATCATTGGAAAAAGGAGAGCGTTATGGAATCAAGAAAAAGTAACAGGCATATGCATGCCGGTCTGTTATCATTTTTAGCGGGTATACTGTTTTCAGTTTTCCTGCTTATGGGAACCGCAGAGGTCTATGCGGCGTCGGCTGATCCGGGAGATTTGGAGACATATACGGACGATGAGCATGAGAAACGGATTGTGTACAAGGGAAAAGAGGACCTTAGCGATGAGGATGCGCTGGTGCTTGTTATGTACGGTGACGGTTTTACAAGCGCGGAGCAGGATGCGTTCTTTGCAGCAGCGGAAGATATGGCGGAGTACATTATTGGCACATCTCCGTGGGATGAAGTAAAGGATGCCGTAAAAATCTATGCGGTCAGCTGTAACTCGAATGAATCAGGTATCAAGGGAGAAAACTGCAGCAGCTACTACGATGCCTATTATGATACAAAGGACACCTATTTTGGAACCATGTTCTGGTACTATGGCACGGAGCGTCTGGTTTACTTTGCAGATGAATATGCCGGGGAGAGCAAGGTGGCGGAACTGACGGAAAAATATGTGCCGAAGGCTGATTATGAAATTATTGTGGCAAACTCCACCAAATACGGCGGAAGCGGTGGAAATGTCTGTGCGGCATCTTTGAACGAGGCATCCATGGAAATACTGGTGCATGAGCTGGGGCATTCCGTGGCAGATCTGGCAGACGAGTATTATGGAGGAGATTATTACGCCGGAGAGTATGCAAATATGACAAGTGTGTCCGATCCGGAAGCAGTGAAATGGGCGCGGTTTGTCGGAAAGAACGGCGTCGGTGTCTATGAATACACCTCTGGTGGGGACGGCTGGTATCGTCCGAGCACTTCCTGTAAAATGGAATTTCTGGGACAGGACTACCCGTTCTGTGAGGTCTGCAAGGAGGCGCTTCGGAAAGCATTCTGCCAGGCGTCAAATGTGACGGAGCTGTTCTTCCAGACCTACGCGGATGAATTTTACGCGGGTACAGCGGTGGATATGAGCCAGTATTTTATTATCCGCAAGGGAAGCAGTGAGGCAACAGGGGATACCCTGGGAGAGGCGATTACGCTTACCTATTATGCAGGGGAGGATACGGCAGGAACTCCACTGGATGGAGCGCCGTCTGCGGCGGGTACTTATACGGTGCAGGCAGTTTTTACAGGAAATGATGAATATGCAGCTTGTGAGCAGACAGGAACCTATACCATTGACCCCACCCCGGTCACATTGACCTGTTCGACCAAGGTGTACGATGGAACCCCGGCATCGGCTACGGTTTCCTATGATGCGGATTCCTATGATGTGGTGGTGAGCTACAGCGGGTATCAGTATACATATAATTATGATTCTTACAGCAGCACGGATGCACCAATTTTGCCGGGAAATTACTGGGTTCAGGCAGATATTTACGAAAAGGGCGGTAGCACGATTGTAATGTCCAGGGAGGCAAATTTCCAGATTCGCATTCGCAAGACTGCCATTACAAATAATAATGATGCCTATTATGCCGGTGCCAATTCTTACTATAACAATAAGACAATTCTGATTACGGGTGAGGGATTTACGGCAGAGGAGCAGGACAAGTTTGAGGTTCTTGCACAGGAGTATGTGTCTTATCTGCGTGGCTATGAGCCGTTAAAGGAATGTGACAGTTATTTTAATTATTGCACGGTAGAGGCAGTATCCAATACATCCGGAATTGGTACGGGAGCTGCGGGAGACAGCTATTTTGGCTTGTACTGCGACGAAAACGGACAGATTTATGAAGATCCGTACTATTACAGCTATTATCAGGCATATAGTCTGGCGACTACGGGTGTCAGCTATGACTATCAGGCAATATTGGTAATTGTAAATGATGCAGAGGTGAAAAACGGTCTTTCCAGCTATGGAATTATCTATGCGGGAGCCGACGAAAACGGGATGGAATTTGCCGCACAGGAAATGGTAAATTATCTCACAGGCAATGCAGTGGGTTATGTGCCGGAAACGGATGCGGAAAAAGAGAACCTGCGCGAGACACTGATTGGAACAATCTGCTATTCGTACTCTTACTATGGCTATGTGTATGACTATCCTGCGATTGTCAGCGATGCATACACGGAAACCTTTACGGAAAACGGGACGGCATATGATCTTGCACCATACTTCCACACCTATATCAACAATACGGATTACGGTTTTATGGAGCTGGATGTGGGAGAAGATTACGTCCTGACCTACTATGCAGATGAAAACGGAAACCCGGGAGCACAGCTTGCCGGAGCGCCGTCTGCGGCAGGAACCTATCATGTGCGGGCTGAGTTGTTTTCCAACTATGACACCGAGGAAGATAGCTGGTGCTACGGAGCAGCCACAGCGGACGGAAAGGAATTTTACCTGATGGTACCGGCACGCGGCTGGACAACCTATACCATTGCGGCAGCAGACGAGGAGCCTGGAGACAGCGAGGAGCCTGGAGACAGCGAGGAACCTGGAGACAGCGAGGAGCCTGGAGACAGCGAGGAGCCTGGAGACAGCGAGGAGCCTGGAGACAGCGAGACACCTGGGGACAGCGAGGAGCCGGAGGACAGCGAGGAGCTGGAGGACAGCGAAGAGCCGGAGAACAGCGAGGAGCCGGAGGACAGCGAAGAGCCGGAAGACAGCGAGGAGAAAGACTCCGCGGAACCGGGAGCACTTACCGGGGAACAGATTGAAAAAATCGTTGCCAAAATCGAGTCTGCAAAAGCAGATACGGAAGTTGTAGTAGAAATGGGCGACGCGACAATCATTTCAAAGGAGATTTTAGAGGCAGCGAAGAAAAAAGGCGTGATACTTGTTCTGCAGATGGACGGCTATACCTGGAAAATCGGTGGTTCGGAAATTGCTTCTGCGGCGGATGTTGATCTTAAAGTAACGCTCAACACAACGAATATTTCAGAGCAGACGGTGGCAAAGGTGGCAGGAGACAATAAGAAGATACAGCTTTCCCTTGCACATGAGGGAGCTTTCGGTTTTGAGGCAGAGCTTCAGATTTCAGTAGGAGCTGACTATGCGGGAAAGACGGGAACTCTGTACTACTATAATCCGGATAAGAGCGCTTTGGAAAAACAGTGCAGTGGCAAGGTGAGCAAGAAGGGGGAGATTTCTTTACAATTTGTCCATGCATCCGACTATGTACTGGTATTCGAGGAAACAGCACCGGTGATAAAAGGAGAGATTTCCACCGATGGAGGAACGAAGAAGGATGACTCTGCCGAAGATACACAGACAGCGGCAGCACCAGACACCTCAGACCCCAATTCTATGGCAGCAGGATGTCTGATGCTTGCAATGGGACTGTTCTGCATTGTGTCAGTGATAGAACGACGGAGATTGAGAAAATAGAGAAACGGTATTTATCATGAGAAACGGGCTTCCGCGCATCAAGGCGGCAGCCCGTTTCTCATGAAAATTATTCGGAGAGATCTTCCAGAAGAACGTCATCCTCGTTCATTACGCCCATTGCATTGTAGGTGCCGCTGGGCTGCGGCATGGCGGAAAAGCGGAAAAGGATAGAAACAAAATATTGACATCCGTCCCATTATCAGATACGATTTTACTTGCAGTAAAAGCATGGGAACGAAAGGCAGAGGGGGAGTCAGGAAACGAACGGCACCTGACCCTTTATGCCTTTTTATCTTACAGAAAATTCCTGTAAGATAAAAACACAGTAGGCATAGACACACACTTTTGTTTAGATTAGGATACGATAGGATTCAGGTGTTGAAATGGATAAGAACATATCAGAGAATATCATTGAATTAAAAGGGATTCGGAAATGCTTTGACGATAACTTTGAAGCGGTCCGGGATTTTAACCTCCAGGTGAAAAAGGGAGAGTTTGTCACGTTTCTGGGACCGTCCGGCTGTGGAAAGACGACGACACTGCGCATGATTGCCGGATTTGAGCTTCCGACAGAGGGGCAGATCCTTTTGAACGGGGAGGATATCAGCAACCTCCCGCCCAACAAGCGGCCAATCAACACGGTGTTCCAGCGGTATGCACTGTTCCCGCATCTGAACATCTTTGACAATATTGCGTTTGGTCTGAAGTTAAAGACCAGAGAGGTGACGTATCAGAATAAGGCAGGGGAGACCATCCGGCGCCAGGAGAAACTGTCGACCAGAGAGATTAAGGAGAAGGTGCGCCATGCGCTTGAAATCGTAGACCTGGAAGGCTTTGAAAAGCGGAGTATTTCCACCTTGTCCGGTGGTCAGCAGCAGCGGATTGCCATTGCAAGAGCCATTGTCAATGAACCGGAAATCCTGCTTTTGGACGAGCCGCTTGGAGCGCTGGATCTTAAGATGCGCAAGGAAATGCAGCTGGAGCTGATGGCGATGCACAAGGAGCTGGGAATTACGTTTATCTATGTGACCCACGACCAGGAGGAGGCACTGACCATGTCGGATAAGGTGGTGGTCATGTCAGACGGTATGATTCAGCAGATTGGCACGCCGGAGGAGATTTATAACGAGCCGAAGAATGTCTTTGTGGCAGACTTCATCGGAGAAAGCAATATTTATGACGGAAAAATGAGCGGGAAAAAGCAGGTTCATTTCTGCGGCGGGGAGTTTGTATGTCTGGATGATATGCCGCTGGGAGCTAAGGTGGATGTGGTCGTAAGACCGGAGGATATCATCATGACCAGGCCGGAGGACGGAACGATTACAGGTGTGGTTAATTCTGTGATTTTCAAAGGGATGCATTATGAGATTATTGTGGAGTCCGGGGAAAATGAAGTTGTCATTCAGAGCACGAAAAGCGTGAGAGAAGGCGACACCATCGGCATGTGCATAGAGCCGGACGGAATACATGTGATCTTATCCGAGATGAACCGCAATGTATTTGAGGGTGAGCTTACGAAGAATTACACGGTGCTGTTTGCCGATGGCGAGTATGAATGTGACGTGACAAAGCTGTATGACGGTTCTTCTCTGAACGAAGAGGGGATTCTGGTGGATTCGAACGGAAATGAGATTTATACCGCAGGCGTAAAGGTACGGGTTAAGGTTCCGGTGGAGTCTGTTTCCATGAGTGACGATACGGAAGCCGGCGGCACCTGCGGACATATTATTTCCCTGATTTACAAGGGCGACCATTATCACTATATCGTTCGGACGAAAAGTGAGGAGGATATCCACCTTCACGATGAGTACCTGTGGAATGAAAACGACTATGTCAGCCTGATCATCCCCAAAGACAGCATCCGGCTTTCTTTTGCCGATGAAAACGGAAAGGAGTCGGGCAGATGAGACTGCGTTTTACGAGAAAACATCTGAGCATTCCATATGCGGTTTTTCTGGTCTGCTTTGTGATTGCACCGCTTTTGGTGGTACTCTACTATGCATTTACCAATGGAGAAGGCAGATTTACGGTGCAGAATTTTGTGAATTTCTTCACAAGCCCCAATACCATCGGCACACTCTGTTACAGCATGGCGGTGGCAGTAGTGGTGACATTGTGCTGTATTGTGCTTGCATATCCGGTGGCATATATTTTAGCCAAAAGCCCGATAAAGAAAAAAACGGTACTGCTGGTACTCTTTATTGCTCCGATGTGGATTAATTTTACATTGCGTGTGGTGGCGCTGAAAGAGGTGCTTACCATGATTGAGGGTAATCTGGCATACCATCCGTTTCTCAATACGGTGCTGGGAATGACCTATGATTTTCTTCCCTTTATGATTTTGCCACTGTATACGACGCTAAGCAAGCTGGACGATTCCTATCGGGAAGCGGCAGCGGATCTGGGGGCGGATTCTGTGACTACTTTCTGTAAGGTGACCTTCCCGTTGAGTCTGCCGGGATTGATCAGCGGCGTGACGATGGTGTTTCTGCCGTCCATGACGAATTACGTCATCCTTGATATGCTCTACAATAGTACCTACATCATGGGAAGTCTGATTGGAAGCTATTTCAATGCATATGACTGGCACAGCGGCTCCATGATTTCCATTGTCCTGCTGGCAATCATATTTGTTATCACCTGGGCGACCAAAGGATTTGAGGAAGAGGAAACAGGCAGGGGGGCAATCTTATGACAAAGAAAATATTACGTTCCTCATGGCTGGCGCTTGTGCTACTGTTTATGTATCTGCCGGTGGTGCTGTTAATGATATACAGCTTTACAGATACGGCGGTCATTGGAACAAAAGGGAATTTTTCCCTGGCGAATTATGTGACCATTTTCACCACAGGAGAGCTTCTGGAAATGATAGGCGGCACCTTTACGCTGGCGTTCGGGTCAGCGCTAATTGCCACCGCATTGGGAAGTATTGGAGCCATCGGAGCATTTTACTGCCGCAGGGGACCGAAGCATATGATTAATTTTGTGAATCAGATTCCGGTGGTCAACGCGGAGGTGGTAACGGGATTTTCACTCTGCGTTCTTTTAATCGTGGTATTTGGGATGAATAAGGAGTCTTTTATCCCGCTTGTGGTGGGACATGTGGTGCTGGAGGCACCCTTTGTCTATCTGTCCGTACTGCCCAAATTAAAGCAGATGGACAACAGTATCTATGAGGCGGCAAGGGATCTGGGAGCAGATGCGAGAACAGCACTTACAAAAGTAGTGATTCCGCAATTGATTCCGGGAATTGTTTCCGGTTTTATGCTGGCAGTGACCCTGTCACTGGATGATTATTTCATTACAACCTATACCAAACCCACCACCTTTGACACTATCAGTACTTATGTGGTAAATGCGACAAGAGGCTCCCACACAGAGATTAAGACGGCACTCTGGGCACTGTCCACGGTGATTTTCGTGCTAATCCTGACCGTAGTGCTGGTGGGAAATGCCATTTCAGAGAGAAAGGCGGGTGCGGCAAATGACAGATAAACGGAGGCATCAGCCTGCAGCGCGGGGAAAGTACGCAGCTGCTTTCTTAAGTACAGTTTTTCTTTTAAATGCTTTCTCCGGTATCACTGCGGAGGCAAAGGGACAGGAGGAGCCCATAGTCCTGCGGGTCTGCAACTGGGAAGAATATATCGATGAAGGCGGCTGGGATGAAGACGAAGTCATTGATCTGGAAAGCCAGGATATTTTTGGTGAGAATTCTCTGGTGGAGGATTTTGAAGAATGGTACTATGAGACTTACGGAGTCCGGGTGAAGGTGGAATATTCAAGCTTTGGAACCAATGAGGAACTTTACAGCCAATTGAATCTGGGTAATGTTTACGATCTGGTCTGCCCTTCCGATTATATGATCATGAAGCTGTTAAAAGAGGGAAAGCTGGAGCCGCTCTCCGAGGATTTTTTTGACGAATCGGAGGAGTACAATTATTACATGAAGGGAGTTTCTCCCTACATCAAGGGCGTCTTTGAGGAGAATGAGATAGACGGGGAAGTATGGGCGGACTATGCGGCAGCCTATATGTGGGGCGTTACCGGAATTGTTTACAATCCTGGAGAGGTCAGTGAGGAGGAGGCATCCACCTGGTCCATCCTTTCCAATGAGAAGTTTTACCGTCAGGTTACCATCAAGGATAATGTGCGGGATGCCTATTTCCCGACGCTTGCCATATTGAATGCAGAGCTTCTTACCGATGAAGCATTCCGCAGCCGTGAAGATTATTCGGAACAGTTATCGGCAGTTTTAAATGATACGGCACCCGAAACCATCGACTGGGCGGAGAAGAAGCTAAAAGAGATTCGCGGTAACGTCTATTCCTTCGAGACAGACAGCGGCAAGGCAGACATGATCAGCGGCAAGGTGCTTGCCAATACCCAGTGGTCCGGGGACGCGGTTTATGCCATGGACCAGGCAGAGGAGGACGGCTTCATACTCAACTGGGCGGTGCCCAAGGAGTGCACCAATCTCTGGTTCGATGGCTGGGTCATGTTAAAAAGCGGTGTCGGAGATGACCCCGCCAGAAAACAGGCGGCAGAAGCATTCATTAATTTCCTTTCACGTCCGGACAATGTGGTACGGAATATGTATTATATCGGTTATACCTCTGCCATTGCCGGAGGAGACAGCAGCCTTGTCTATGAGTATCTGGACTGGACCTACGGCGCAGAGGAGGAAGAGGATGTCGTGGCATATCCGGTAGGGTATTTCTTCACCGGAAATAATGAGGATGAGGATTATATCATTACAGCTCCGGCAGAGCAGGCACACCGGCAACTGGCGGCACAATACCCCTCAGAGGAGGAGATTGCACGGAGTGCGGTCATGAAGTACTTTGATGAGGAGGGAAATGCCAGAATCAATCAGATGTGGATTAATGTGCGGTGTTTTAATCTGAGCATGGTTACACCGGGGCAGTGGGCTGGAATCGCAGTGGGCGTGCTGATTTTTGCGGCAGGGATTCTGCTGCTTTTCCTAAAAGACCGGCTCCCGGGAGGAAGGCGGTCATGAGGGAAAGAAATGGGCAGATGTCGGAAAGCTTTTTTAACAGCGCGTTTCTTGCGCTGTCCGGCGGATTTCAGGACGCATACACCTATAACACCAGAGAAGAGGTGTTCGCCAATGCCCAGACGGGAAACGTGGTGCTGATGAGCCAGCATCTCATGTCGGGGGAATGGATGGCGGCACTGCGCTACTTTTTGCCACTGATTGCATTTGCAGCAGGGGTTTTTGCGGCGGAGCAGGTGCAGTATCATTTTAAATATGCCAAAAAGCTGCATTGGCGTCAGGGGATTATTCTGGCAGAAATTCTGATTCTGTTTCTGGTGGGATTTATCCCGGCAGACTATAATATGGCAGCCACGGTTCTGGTATCTCTGACCTGTGCCATGCAGGTCCAGACCTTCCGCAAAGTGAACGGATATGCCTATGCCAGTACCATGTGCATCGGCAATCTGCGCAGTGGAACGGCAGCAATGTCCGTGTATCTGCGGGAGAGGAAACCGGAACAGCTACGGCAGTCCCTTCATTATTTCGGCATTATTTTTGTCTTCGCAGTGGGAGCGGGCATGGGAGGGATTCTTTCCGCAAATTTTGGAATCCATGTGATATGGATTTCCTGCCTGATTCTTCTGGTGAGCTTTTTGCTGATGTGCCGGAGCAGGGCAGAATGCAGTTGATACAGACAGGTGAGTGACAGGAGGTGTCTTGCTATATGACGAAGAAAAATCTGGCGAAGGAAATTGTCGCCAGGCTGAAAGCGGAGTATCCGAATTCGGACTGTACGCTGGATTACGATGAGGCGTGGAAGCTACTGGTGTCGGTGCGTCTGGCAGCCCAGTGCACAGATGCCAGAGTGAATGTGGTGGTGCAGGAACTGTATGCCCGATTTCCGGATGTGAATGCGCTGGCGGAAGCGCCGGTGGAGGAGATTGAGCAGATTGTGCGTCCCTGCGGGCTTGGAAACAGTAAGGCGCGGGATATCAGTGCCTGCATGAAGATTCTGCGGGACGAGTATGGCGGAAAAGTGCCGGAGGATTTTGACGCGTTGCTACAATTGCCGGGGGTGGGGCGGAAAAGTGCCAATCTGGTGATGGGAGACGTGTTCGGCAAGCCTGCGATTGTCACGGATACCCACTGCATCCGCCTGGTAAACCGTATGGGGCTGGTGGATGGCATGAAGGAGCCCAAAAAGGTGGAAATGGAGCTTTGGAAGCTGATTCCGCCGGAGGAGAGCAATAACTTCTGTCATCGGCTGGTGGACCACGGAAGAGAAGTGTGTACGGCCCGGACGAAGCCGCATTGTGACAGATGCTGTCTGAATGATATCTGTAGGAAAAACGGCGTGGACTGAGCGCCTTAGGAAAAAATTAATAAAATCCACATGAAAAAATAACCTGATTTTTTGTAAGATTTTTTCTTCTGCCTGGAAAAATGCGGGAGTGCTTACAAAAAATCAGGTTTTTTGCGCTTCATAAAATCTTAAGGCGCTGCATGGTTTTTTCTTAATCGGTGAATGTCTATAATCAGTTATGAAACGGGCAGACAAGGAGGAAGGAAAAATGGATACGAGAAAGAAAATTGCGGTTCTATTCGGAGGATGCTCCAGTGAATATGAGGTTTCGCTACAGTCGGCGAGTGCCGTTCTGGCAAATATAGACAGAGAGAAATATGAACCGGTTCCCATCGGGATTGACCGGAACGGAAAGTGGTTTCTCTATGAGGGGGATGAGGATAAGATTGCGGAGGATACGTGGCAGCGTGAGCGTTCACTTTATCCGGCGGTGGTTTCCCCGGACCGGCGGCTGCATGGTCTGCTGGTGTTTGGCAGGCGGGGACAGGGAATTACGGAGCTTCCGCTGGATGCCGCGTTTCCGGTGCTTCACGGTAAGAACGGGGAAGACGGTACGGTTCAGGGAGTTCTTGAACTTGCCGGGATTCCGGTGGCAGGCTGTGGCACATTAGCCTCCGCGGTGGGAATGGACAAGGACATGGCACACCGGCTGGCTGCGGCAGCAGGCGTGCCGGTGCCGCGCTCCGTGCTGTTAGAAGCGCAGGAAAGTCCGGAGAAGGTTCGGGAGGCCGCAGCGGCGCTTGGCTATCCGCTATTTGTAAAACCCTTGCGGGCAGGTTCTTCCTTCGGAATCACCAAGGTTATGGAGCCGGGACAGTTGGATAAAGCAGTGGAGCTGGCATTTTCCCATGATTCTGTGGTTCTTCTGGAGGAAATGATATCGGGCTTTGAGGTTGGCTGCGCGGTGCTGGGAAACACCACGCTGCAGATTGGGGAGGTGGACGAAATCCAGTTGTCCGAGGGCTTCTTTGACTATACGGAAAAGTATACGTTAAAAACTTCACAAATCCATGTCCCGGCGCGTATCTCTGCCAAAAAGGCGGAGGAAATCAAGAGGACAGCAGCCAAGATTTACCGCAGCTTAGGCTGTCGGGGATTTGCCAGAGTGGACATGTTCTTAACGCCGGAGGGAACGATCTATTTTAACGAGGTGAATACCATCCCGGGATTTACGGAGCACAGCAGATATCCGGGCATGATGAGAGCAGCAGGGATGTCTTTTGGGGAGATTGTGGAACGGTTGATTATCCTGGCGCTTGAGGGGTGATGGCATGAGGCGGGCAAAGAGTTATCCGGCAATTGACTATGCCAGACTGGCAGCGGCGTTTCTGGTGGTGGCAATCCATGTAGCGCCTCTTGCGGCGCTCCCTGTTTTGGACACCTGCATTACCTACGGACTTGGCAGGGCTGCGGTGCCATTCTTTTTTATGGTGACAGGCTATTTTGTCCTGTCCGGCTACGAGAAGGAGAACTACTGGCAGAAGCTGGGCGGCTTTTTAAAGAAAATGCTTCTGCTTTACCTGGGGGCTACGGTACTCTATCTTCCCGTCAGTTGGTATGCGGGTAATCTGCCCACGGCATTATTTGCAGAGGGAAAAATTTTAGCAGGAACAGCAGCGGTTCTTAAATGGTTTTTTATGGACGGGACCTTTTATCATCTGTGGTATTTCCCGGCGGTTATCATCGGAAGCCTTCTGGTGGGCGGCGGGCTATGGCTTTGGAATAGCAATGCGAAAGCCGGCAGCATTTCCGCTGGTAAGAAAATTTTGTGCATGGCAGCAGTCACCGTCCTTTTGTATATCATCGGCGTATTTGGGGATAGCTGGTACGGCATCATTGAGAAAAATCCGGTGCTGCATTCCTTCTATGACGGAATATTTGTGGTTTCCGCCTATACGAGAAACGGTATTTTCTTTGCACCGGTATTTCTTTTGCTGGGTGTATTTTTGAAAAAATACCGGGTGGGAGAGCCGGGAAAATGGAACTGGATTGCTGCGGGGGTGAGTGGCATTCTGCTGGTGACGGAGAGCCTTCTTACCTGGAAATTTGAACTTTGGAGACATAGCAGTATGTATTTTTCCCTGCTTCCCCTGATGCTGTTTTTGTTTCAGGGACTGCTTTCCATACGCGGAAAGGGAGGCGTCTGGTGCAGGAAAATTTCCCTGTGGATTTATCTGCTGCATCCTTTGTGTATCGTGGGAATACGCGGTGTGGCAGGGGCGCTCTCGCAGGAAAAAATTATGGTGGAGAATACCCTTGTCCTCTATCTGGAGGTGTGTATCCTGTCGTCTGCTGTGGCATGGTTTACAGACAGGATGGTTTCATGGATCAAAGAGAAAACGGTCAGCGCAATTTCTGCGCGCCGGGGAAGGGAACGGAGAGTAAATGAGGGAAAAGAGCAGAGCGTGGATTGAACTGGATCGGGAGCGGCTTGCTCACAATGTGATGGTGTTTCGGGGAATGCTGCCGAAAGGGTGCAGGCTTATGCCGGCGGTGAAGGCAAATGCCTACGGGCATGGAGCCGTTCCGGTGGCACACACCCTGCAGGAGCTTGGAATCCGGGATTTCTGCGTTGCTTCTCTCGCGGAGGGCATACAGCTCAGAGAGGCGGGCATAGAGGGGCAGATTTTAATTCTTGGATACACGGACCCTGCACGTGCTGCGGAACTTCTGCATTATCATATGACCCAGGCGGTGGTGGATGCCGCTTATGGACAGGAGTTGGACGCCGCCTGCGCAAAAGTGGTGGATGCAGAGGAGCGTCTTGCCGTTCATGTGGCGGTGGATACCGGGATGCGGCGGCTTGGAATCCCATGGGAGCAAAGAAATGAAATCTGTAACATTTGGGAGTATCGGAACCTTTGTGTTACCGGGATTTTTTCCCATCTGTGTGTGTCGGACGGAACAGGCGAATCCGAGGTTGCGTTTACCAGAGAGCAGATTGCGCGTTTTGATGAAGTGGCAGCTTTTCTGCATGGGAGCGGGAAAAAGGAGTTTACTACTCATTTGCAGGGAAGCTATGGTGTGCTGAACTACCCGGAATGTCAGTACGATTATGCGCGGGTCGGCATTGCGCTCTACGGAGTGCCTTCATCGGAGGCGGAGAGCAAAACAGGAGCGTTTGCCGGGCTTCTCCCGGTACTTTCCCTGAAAGCGCGGGTGGAGTCCGTCCGGGACATCCGAAAGGGTGAGGGGGCCGGGTACGGACTGGATTTTGTGGCGGAACAGGACGGCAGGATTGCTGCGGTCGCCATCGGATATGCAGACGGGATTCCCAGAAGCCTTTCAGGAAAAGGCTTTGTCTGCTGCAGAGGAAAACGTGTGCCCATTGCGGGACGTATCTGTATGGATCAGCTATTGATTGATGTGACGGAACTTCCTGAGGTGATGCCGGGGGATGAGGCGGTGCTGATTGGAGAAAATTTTGGGGAGGAAATACGTGCGGAGCAGTTTGCGGACTGGGCGGGGACAATTTCAAATGAGATTTTGAGCCGACTGGGGGAACGGCTGGAACGGGTGATGGCCTGAAGGGGGAGACGGGTCAGAAACTGTATAAAACAACAAATCAGAAAATGCATATTTATTGCTTATAATAGATATTTTTCCTTAAATGTGAGATAATGGCTTTGCGACAATATGTGGCATTCTTACGGAAAGGAAAAAAAGAAACAATACTTATGAGAATAGCGATTTGCGACGACCTGAAATGTGAAAGAAAAAAGGTAATAGAGGCGCTTAACTCCGTCATCAGTAATATTTCGGTAAGTGAATTTGACGACGGAAACAAACTTTTGGAAAGTCATTTTTTACATCCCTATGATTTGATCATTTTAGATATTCTGATGCCAAAAATAAGCGGAATTGATACGGCGGCAGCTTTGCGGAAAAATGATACGAAAACACCGATAATTTTTATGTCTACAAGTGAGGAATTTGGTGTTCAAAGCTACCGTGTCCTTGCCTTTGATTACCTTTTAAAGCCGATTGATAAAAGTCAGTTCAAATCCTGTATAAGAAGACTGCTTTCACAGAGGGAAAAAAGGAAGCAGTATATCACAGTTGAGTATTCAGGGGTGGAAATGAAGATCCTTATGTCAAATATACAGTGTTTGGAAAGCAATTTGAGAAAAGTTGTTTTTACATTATCTGAAAACAGAGAAATAGAAGTGAACGGTAAACTCACGGATTTTGAACCCTTTTTGCTGGGTCACGGTTTTTGTCGATGCCACAAAAGTTATCTTATCAATCTGGAGCATATCGACCGGCTGGATGGCAGTATGTTCTATCTTACAGGAGGAAAGTCAATAAAAATATCAAGAGCATACCTGCAAAGTGCAAAGAAAGCGTATCTGGAATATGTTTTTACGGCGGAGGCGTAAATGTTCCATTTGCGGGAACTGTTTGAGAGAGCCTGTTTGCGAGAGCGGAGGCTCTCTTTTTGCAAGTTATGACGATTTTGGACAAATTATGACATACGTGTTGGAGCTGAAATGGAAACGGAATAAAATAAAAATTATGACTTCAGTCTATAGACGTAAAAAGGAGATGCGAACCGATATGGTAAAAATAGCGTTTTGCGACGATGACCTTTCCGTGCTGAATGAGCTTCGTGTACTTCTTGATAGATACCGCGTGGAACGTAATCGTGTAATTGACTATGCGATTTTCAATAGCCCATTGGATTTATTGGCAGAAATCGAACGGGGGGTCCGGTATGATATTCTGTTTCTGGATGTGCTGATGCCGGGCGAAAACGGAATTGATGCGGCAGCAGAAATTCGAAATTATGATAGCAATGTCAAAATTATTTTTTTGACTTCATCCTCTGAATTTGCGGTGCAGTCCTACAGGGTAGGTGCCTATTACTATCAGCTCAAACCTATCTGGAAGGAAAGTTTTTTTCATTTAATGGACGCTGTCTTTTCGCAGTGTGAAAAAGAACAGACCAGGAGTCTGATTATGCGGTGCAAAAGCGGAATTACCCGCATTGAATTAACACAATTGGAATACTGTGAGGTGATACACCGTACCTTATTCATCCACCTGACCACGGGAAAAGTTTTGGAAAGCATTGGCAGTCTGGATGAACTGAGTAAGCAGCTTGTGCCTTATGGTAATTTCCTGCGCCCACACCGCTCCTATCTGGTGAACCTGGAATTTGTGCAGAATATTTCTTATCGTGCCGTTACAATGTCTGGTCTGGCAGAAATTCCAATTCCCCGCGGAAAGTACAATGAGGTTAAGAACGCATTCTTGGAATACGCGTTTCAGAACAGGCAGGTGACGATATGAGTTTCTGGATTTCCCTATTGAACGATATTTCGGTGAGCCTTTTCGGAAGTATACTGTCTGCATTATTCTGCGATGCTTTAGGTACTCGAAAGAATCGGTGCATTTTTTTATGTAGTATGGCACTGATTCCACTGCTGCAAAGCTGGGTGTATTTTCTTTGGGAACCCGAGTTCATGCGGAAAATTTACCCTTTTGTTGTTCATCTTCCGTTACTAGTGGTCCTTTTTATTCTGACCAGAAGACTGCTGTGGCCTTTTTTCTCCATCCTGTTTGCTTACTTGTGCTGTGAATTGCGGCGTTGGATTGCATTACTTGCGGTAGCAGTGCTCTCCGGTGGACAGATGATGCAGGATATGATTGAGTTAGTTATCACATTGCCGCTGCTTCTGCTCTTACTGCGTTTCGCGTCTCCTGTTGTCAGGCAGCTATCCGGGTATCCTGCTAAAACCCAATGCCAGTTTGGTGTAATTCCTGCACTGTATTATGCCTTTGACTATTTTACACGGGTATACACAGATCTTCTTTTGAGAGGTGACCCTGTCGTGGTGGAGTTCATGCCCTTTGTTTGCTGTGTGGCATATCTGATGTTTTTGCTGTACCATTCTGAAAAAGAACGTATGCACAGCCAGCTCCAGCAGGTGCAAAAAAGTCTCGACCTTCAGTTGAGTCAGGCTGTCCGTGAAATTAATGCTTTGCGGGAATCCCAAGCCTTGACCCGTCAGTACCGTCATGATATGCGCCATCATCTGCAATACCTGTCCGCCTGTATTGAAAATGGTCAGGAAGAACAGGCTCAGTCCTACATATTGGGAATCTGCAAGGAGATTGAAGCACAGAAGATACAGAGCTACTGCGAAAACGAAGCGGCAAATCTCGTTCTGTCATCTTTTGCAGGTCGGGCAGAAAAAGATGGCATTGGTATGAAGGTTCAGGGGGCACTTCCAGCATTTATCATGGTATCAGACAGTGATTTGTGTGTTCTTCTCTCCAACGCTTTGGAAAACGCGCTTCACGCCTGCAAGCCTCTTGCAGTCGAGGGTAAGACCTGTATCATTGATGTACAGCTTTATGAAAGGAAAGGTAAGCTTTTCCTGCAGGTGACAAACCCCTGTGGTAAACCGGTCCACTTCGAAAATGGAATTCCTGTGTCAGACCGGGAAGGGCATGGAATCGGCGTGCAAAGCATCTGCGCTATTGTGCAGCGGTACGGCGGTATATATACCTTTTTGGTACAGGATGGACAGTTTATCCTGCGTCTGTCTCTTTAAACATACTGTCGATTCAGTACATTTTAGGTGCGATTCAGGCAATGCCCCCCCGTTTGGTGCCGTGAGGGCTTACAATGTGTACAAGTCAAACGGCTACGTACAAACAAAAGGAGGATGAAGAGATGAAAAAACTGATTACACTTTTGATGGCACTGGTGATGTGCGTGTCCTTAGTTGCCTGCGGTGGCGTGGATAAGCAGCCTGCAATCGATGCCTTTAACAAGGCCAGCGCTGCTTTTAACGAGGTGGCTGATGTGCTGAACGCGAATCCTGATGCATATGACCAGGAGGTTTTTGACACCATGAACGAAATGGCGGATGTGCTGAATCAGCACGGTGAACTGTTGAAAAGCGATCAGGAGATTGAAGAAGAGAAGCTGAACGAAATGATAGAATGGTATGGCACTGTTGAGGATTGGGTGGCGGATATAAAAGCAGACTTAGGTATGTAAAACAGTCTAATATCTGCGCAATGATTTCTTTTGCATGTAAACAGGGGCGGATGCGGAAGACCGCATCCGCCCCTTTA
>JBJEJC010000020.1:0-22769 GCA_051877675.1 Roseburia sp.
TCAAGGGTTCGCGCCACTTTGTGTTTCTTTAACTGTCGAAAACGGGATTATAGCACACCGGCTTCGGAAATCAATCTTTTTTTGCAGAGAAAAATGCTATATAATAGAACATGAAACACGAAAAGGAAGAATCGGGAGGGTGCGGTGGCGAAATCGGAGAAACAGAAATTAAAACTTTTATATATTGCCCGTTTTCTGTCGGAACGCACGGACGAGGAGCATCCGGCACGGACGGCGGAAATTATTGATTATCTGGCGGCAAACGATATTACGGCGGAGCGGAAAAGCATTTATACCGATATTGATACACTTATTGAGTTTGGAATGGATATTGAGAAGATAAACAGGCGTCCCGGAGGATATTATCTTGCCAGCCGGCAGTTTGAGCTGGCAGAATTGAAGCTTCTGGTGGACGCGGTGCAGTCCTCGAAGTTTATTACCACGAAGAAGTCCCGGGAGCTGATTGGCAAGCTGGAAACGCTCTGCAGTAAGAGGCAGGCGGGAAAACTGCAGCGCCAGGTAGTGGTGACGAACCGCAACAAGACAGTAAACGAAAGTATTTATTATAACGTGGATATGATCTATAATGCCATCGGCGAGAATGTGAGGATCCGGTTTCAGTATTTTGAATGGAGTCCCACCAGGGAAATGAAACTGCGGAAGGAAGGGGCATTTTATGAGGTGAGTCCCTGGCTTCTGACCTGGGATGATGAGAATTATTATCTGATCGCCTATGACGGAGAGAGCGGCATCATCAAGCATTACCGGGTGGACAAGATGCTAAGGATTGAACTGTCGAAGGAGACGCGGGAGGGGAAGGAACAGTTTGCCAATTTTGACATTGCAGCCTATTCCAGAAAGACCTTCGGGATGTTTGCCGGGAAAGAGGAGACCGTGACCCTGTGCTGTGACAGCGGGCTTACGGGTGTCATGGTGGACCGGTTTGGAACAGAAGTGGCACTGCGGCAGCGGGATGAAAATCATGTGACGGCGCGGGTGAACGTGGCGGTGAGCCGCCAGTTTTTTGGCTGGGTGACGGGACTTGGAGCACAGGTGCATATTGAGAAGCCCAAACGTGTTGTGGATGCCTATCGGGAATACCTGCGGGATATTCTGGCGGAGTATGAGACCGGGGAAACGGGAGGCGTATAGATGCGGGAACGGAGTTATCAGTTTATGCTGGAGGATATTCCTATTACGGTGACGAAGAAGCGGATGAAAAATATGTATCTTCGCATTAAGAAGGAGGATGGCAGTGTCCTGATTTCTGCACCTCATTCCATGCCGGATGAGAGAATCCGCAGCTTTGCCAGGGAACGGGTTGCGTGGATACGGAAATATCAGGAGATGTATCAGTCAGCAGCCGTGGAGCGGGAAAATAAGCCGCAGTACACACCTGCGGAGACACAAGAACGCAAGGCGCTGCTCGAAAAGAAGGTGAAAGAACTGATTCGAAAATGGGAACCCGTTATGGGGGTGCAGGCCTCCGGTATTACCATCCGTCAGATGAAGACGCGCTGGGGTTCCTGTAATGTAAAAACGCACCATATCAGCATTAATCTGGCACTTCTGGATAAGCCGGAGGAATGCCTGGAATATGTGGTGGTGCATGAACTCACCCATATTCTGGAGGCGAGCCATAACCAGATATTCTGGGGCTATATGACGAAATTCTATCCGGACTGGAAGCGGGTCCGCAGCTATTTAAACAGCGGTACTGCGGAATAGGAAGCTATACAAACTGGTTGGTGCCGGGGTTGTACTCGTAGTCGATTGCCCGCAGCTTTTCACAGAGAGTGGATTCCGCAATCTGGAAATTGATGCAGAATGCCTGCAGGTTTTCGAAGGTGTCACGGAGCTGTGTGTTGACGAAGCTTAACAGCATGACCGGATCTTTGGGAAGTGTATCATACATGGACATAAAAGACCTCCTGATTCATGATTTTGCCAGCCTACGATAGCACAGAATCCGGGAAAAAGCAAGCGGTCATACGAGAGAAGGGAGCATTTGATATGCAGGAAAAAATTGATAAGGAAGTATTTGATAAATTTTTTACGGAAAGCTACTGTCCGGTGGATTACACTACGGTGAAGGAGGAATTTGAAAAGATTGCTTCTGCGGGAAATGACATTTTTACGGGAAGCTATGAGGCGAAGAATTTAAATCGGGATAATTTTATTCTATATCTCACCAGTGAGGCATACTGTGATTTTGAAGCGGCGGTGCAGGAGGCCATGGACGATTTGAACCCGGAGATTCTGGACGCGGTGATGGATGTGACGGAAACCCAGCCGGATGGGGATGAGGTTACGGAGAAATACTGGGACACCCAGAGGGAACTTTTGAAGGAATTTTTGGGACGGCTTTACGATGAGGTCATCTCCGGCTGGAGATAAAGACAGGAGAGGAGGAGGACAATGGCAAAATCAAGCTGCGACAGTTGTGTATACAATGTTTACGATGAGGAGGATGAAACCTGGTATTGTGAGGTGGATATGGATGAGGATGATGCTGCGCGGATGGCGCAGGAACATTACAGGGAATGTCCGTATTACCAGCTTGACGATGAGTATGCGGTGGTGCGGCATCAGATGTAGACTCTTTGCAAAAAAGGGGGCTGCCGCAGGGAAGAAATACCTTCCTGCGGCAGCCCCTTTTGAATATGATGCAGCCGGTGTTTTCCTATTTCTGACTGTACTTGATGGAAGCCTCCACAAATCCCTTAAACAGCGGATGCGGACGGTTCGGTCTGGACTTTAATTCCGGGTGAGCCTGGGTTGCGATAAACCACGGATGATCCGGAATCTCGATCATTTCCACGATTCTTCCGTCCGGGGAAGTACCGCAGAGCTTCATGCCGTTTTCCGTCAGTGCCGCACGGAAATCATTGTTGACCTCGTAGCGGTGGCGGTGGCGCTCTTCAATCTGGTCGGTGCCATATACCTCGTGGGCTTTGGAACTCTTATCCAGCACGCAGGGGTAGGAGCCAAGCCGGAGGGTCCCGCCGATGTCCTCGACCCCGTTCTGATCCGGCATCAGGGCGATGACCGGATGAGTGGTGTTGGGGTCAAGCTCCACGCTGTGGGCGTCGTTAAAACCACAGACGTGCCTTGCGTACTCGATGATGGCAACCTGCATACCAAGACAAAGACCGAGATAAGGAACCTTATGCTCTCTTGCATACTGGGCGGCAAGAATCTTGCCCTCCACACCGCGGGAACCGAAACCGCCGGGAACCAGAATGCCGGATACATCGCCTAAGAGCTCGTCCACAGTGTTTTCGTTTAAATCCTCAGAATCAATCCACTTGATGTCCACGGTGGCGCGTTCTGCGATGCCGCCGTGTTTTAATGCTTCTACTACAGATATATAAGCATCATGCAGGGCAATATATTTGCCGACAAGTGCAATCTTCACTTCTTTGTTCGGATGGCGCAGGGCGTCCACCATAGCCTCCCAGTCCTTTAAGTCCGGCTCCGGACAGTCTAAATGCAGACACTGGCAGGCAACCTTGGCAAGGTTTTCTTTCTCCATGGCAAGCGGAGCTTCGTACAGATATTCCACATCAAGGTTCTGCAGCACATGGTCGTTGGGCACGTTGCAGAACAGGGCAATCTTGTCCTTGATGCTCTGATCAAGCTCATGCTCGGAACGGCATACAATGATGTCCGGCTGAATGCCCATTCCCTGCAGCTCCTTAACACTTGCCTGGGTCGGCTTTGTCTTTAACTCACCGGATGCCTTCAGGTAAGGAATCAGGGTAACGTGAATCAGGATGGCATTTTCATGACCAATTTCATGCTGGAACTGGCGGATTGCCTCAAGGAAAGGCTGGCTCTCAATATCGCCGACGGTTCCGCCCACCTCGATAATGGCGATGTGTGTCTCTTCGGAGGTAAAATTCCGGTAGAACCGGCTCTTAATTTCATTTGTAATGTGAGGAATTACCTGAACGGTGCCGCCGCCGAAATCGCCGCGACGTTCCTTCTGCAGGACAGACCAGTATACCTTACCGGTAGTCACATTGGAATTTTTTGTCAGGCTTTCGTCGATAAAACGTTCGTAATGACCTAAGTCCAAATCAGTTTCTGCACCGTCATCCGTAACGAACACCTCGCCATGCTGAATGGGATTCATGGTTCCCGGGTCGATATTGATGTAGGGGTCGAATTTCTGCATGGTCACCTTGTATCCGCGGGCTTTTAAGAGTCTTCCCAGAGAAGCCGCCGTGATACCTTTTCCCAGACCGGAAACGACACCACCAGTGACAAAGACGTATTTTACAGGCATAGGTTTTTCCTCCTCGATAATATATGATGATGAAATGGTAAATAATAAGAATGCTACTATAACCCAAATAGTATACAACTAAGTGCGGTTAAAATCCAGTGCATTTTATAAATTCTTTAGAAATGACAAGAAAAGTTCACCAAGTTCATATTGCTTTTGTGAAATAATTTCAATATAATAAAGTAGAAATTTAGGTAAGAGGAATCCAGAAACCGGAAGCCGGGTTTCTGGGAAAGGATAGACAATGGACAACCAGGGACCAGATATGTACAACAATAACGATAATAATAACGGTGACCGCGGAGGAAAGGGTGGCGGCAATCACAACGGACAGCTTGTGATGACCTTTATTCTGATTTCTCTCGTGGCACTTTTTGTGATGAGCATGGTGGCAAACAGGTTCAATCAGATGAGCACCCAGGAAATCACCTACTCGGAGTTTTTAGAGAAGGTGGAAGCCGGGGAAGTGGAGGCTGTGGTCATCGGCAGCTATCAGATTGATATCACCATGGCAGGGAGCGATAAGAGCCCGTACCAGATCAGCTATTACTGTGCACGGGTTGCCGATGATGAACTGATTCCGCTGCTCAAGGAGAAGAATGTCGAGATCAGTGGGGTGATTCCGGATAATACGTCTACTCTGATTTACAGTGTATTAAGCTGGGTGCTGCCGCTGGTGCTCATCTGGGTGGTGCTGGGATTTCTGATGCGCCGCATGGGAAGTGGCCCGAGGGGTATGGGCAAGAGCAACGTGAAGATGTACGGTATGGAGAAGCAGACCGGTGTAACCTTCAAGGATGTGGCGGGACAGGATGAGGCGAAGGAGTCCCTCCAGGAGGTCGTGGATTTCCTGCACAATCCGGAACGGTATCGTGATATCGGTGCGAAGCTTCCGAAGGGAGCATTGCTTGTGGGACCTCCGGGAACCGGTAAGACACTGCTCGCCAAAGCAGTCGCAGGAGAAGCAAAAGTTCCTTTCTTCTCACTGGCCGGTTCGGATTTTGTGGAGATGTTCGTGGGAATGGGTGCATCGCGTGTCCGGGATCTGTTTAAAGAGGCACAGAAGCAGGCACCCTGTATTATTTTTATCGATGAGATTGATGCGGTGGGAAAGAGCCGTGACACCAGATATGGTGGTAATGATGAGCGGGAGCAGACATTGAACCAGTTGCTGGCGGAGATGGATGGTTTTGATACCTCCAAAGGACTTCTGGTGCTGGCGGCAACGAACCGCCCGGAGGTGCTGGATAAGGCTTTGCTGCGTCCGGGACGTTTTGACCGGCGCATTATCGTGGATAAGCCAGATCTGAAAGGGCGTCTTGAGACCCTTAAGGTGCACAGCAAGGACGTTATGATGGACGAAACGGTGGATCTGGATGCGCTGGCGCTTGCCACGGCAGGGCTGGTTGGCTCAGATCTTGCCAATATGATTAATGAGGCGGCAATCAATGCCGTGAAGAAGGGCAGAAAGTTTGTCAATCAGGGAGATCTTTTTGATGCCTTTGAACTTGTGGCAGTGGGTGGTAAGGAGAAGAAGGATCGGATTATGAGCGACAAGGAACGGAAAATCGTTTCTTATCATGAGGTAGGGCATGCCATGGTAACTGCATTGCAGAAGAACACGGAGCCTGTCCAGAAGATTACCATTGTTCCCCGCACCATGGGCGCGCTGGGCTACACGCTGCAGACACCGGAGGAAGAGAAGTTCCTGCAGACCAAGGATGAACTGCTGGCGAAGATTACGACCTATATGGCAGGGCGTGCGGCGGAGATGCTGGTATTTCAGTCTGCCACCAGCGGCGCGGCAAACGATATTGAGAATGCCACAGCGATTGCAAGAGCCATGGTAACACAGTACGGTATGTCGGATAAATTTGGCATGATGTGTCTTGCTACGGTGGAGAATCAGTATCTGGATAACCGGGCAGGTCTGATCTGCGGTGAGGATACGGCAGCACAGATTGACCGGGAAGTTTTATCTATTATAAATAGCTGCTATGAGGAAGCAATGCGCCTTCTGGTGGAGAACCGGGAAGTACTGGATAAGATTGCAGAGTATCTGTATGAGCATGAGACCATCACCGGTAAGGAGTTTATGAAAATCTTCCGCGAGTTGAAGGGAATTCCGGAGCCGGAGGGTGAGGAGGAGAAAAAGACCTTTTTTGAGCAGGCGCAGGAAGTCAAGAATGCACAGGAAACAGAGAATGTGCAGGGAATAAAGGATGTACAGGGTAGCAGCATCGATTATCTTGTAGACGACAGTACCACAATGCATGGAGATGGAAATGACATTTGACATAGCAGAGGAATTAAAAAAACTCCCGGATCAGCCGGGAGTTTATATTATGCATGACAGCCGGGATGCCATTATCTATATTGGGAAGGCGGTCAGCCTCAGAAAGCGGGTGCACCAGTATTTCCAGGCAAGCCATGACGAGGGCATAAAAAAGGCGCAGATGGTGAAGCAGATTGCCCGCTTTGAGTATATCGTCACGGATTCCGAGCTGGAAGCTCTGGTGCTGGAATGCAATCTTATCAAAGAACATCGACCGAAATATAATACCATGCTGCGGGATGATAAGACGTATCCCTATATCAGAGTGACACTTGGAGAGGATTTTCCGAGGGTCCTCTTTTCGCGTCAGCAGAAAAAGGATAAATCCCGCTATTTTGGCCCCTATACCAGTGCCGGAGCAGTGAAAGACACCATTGAGTTAATCAATAAGCTCTATCAGTTGCGCACCTGCAACAGGAACCTTCCCAAGGATACGGGAAAGGAGCGCCCCTGTCTGAATTATCATATCCATCAGTGCAGCGCCCCCTGCCAGGGTTATATCAGCAGAGAGGAATACCGGGAGCGGGTGGATGCGGCGGTGGAATTTCTGAATGGGAATTATGCGCCTATTTTGAAATCCCTGGAAGAGAAGATGTTGGAAGCGGCTGAACAGATGGAGTTTGAGAAGGCAATTGAATACCGGGAACTTTTGGGAAGCGTGAAACAGATTGCCCAGAAACAGAAAATTACCCATAACGACGGAGAAGACAAGGATATTATTGCCATTGCCGCGGATGACCGGGATGCGGTGGTGCAGGTATTTTTTGTCCGGGACGGAAAGTTAATCGGGAGGGATCATTTCTACGTGAAGGTGGGCAGCGATGACACCAGAGGTCAGATATTGACTACTTTTGTCAAACAGTTTTATGCAGGAACACCGGTGATACCCAGGGAAATTATGCTGCCTCAGGAGGTGGAGGAACAGGAAGTGCTTTGCGAATGGCTTTCTTCCCGACGGGGAAGCCGGGTATATATCCGGGTTCCACAGAAGGGAATGAAGGAAAAGCTGGTGGAACTGGCGCAGAAGAATGCGGAGCTGGTTCTCTCCCAGGACAGGGAGAAGCTGAAGCGGGAGGAAGGCAGGACCATCGGAGCCATGAAGGAGATTGCAGGTCTGCTTGGACTGGAAGGGATTTCCCGGGTGGAGGCATACGACATTTCCAATATCAGTGGATTTGAATCGGTGGGTTCCATGGTTGTGTATGAAAAAGGAAAGCCAAAGCGCAGCGATTACCGGAAATTCCGGCTTCGCACTGTCACCGGACCGGACGATTATGCGTCAATGTATGAAGTCCTGACCAGGCGGTTTACCCATGGAATGCAGGAGCAGGAGGAGCTGGGGGACAAGGAACTGGAGGAGGAATACGGCAGTTTTACCCGGTTCCCGGATCTTATCATGATGGATGGCGGACGCGGACAGGTCAACGTGGCGCTGCGGGTGCTTGATGAACTGCAACTTCATATTCCGGTCTGCGGTATGGTGAAGGATGATAATCACAGAACCCGTGGGTTATATTATAATAATGAAGAAATACCGATTGACCGATATGGGGAAGGGTTTAAGCTGATTACCCGGATTCAGGATGAAGCGCACCGGTTTGCCATCGAGTATCACCGTTCACTGCGCAGCAAGGAGCAGGTGCATTCGGTCTTAGACGATATTCCCGGAATCGGACCGGCGCGCAGAAAGGCGCTGATGCGCAAGTATCAGTCGCTGGAGGCGATTAAGAATGCCACGGAGGAAGATCTGGCAAAAACAGATGCGATGAATCCTGCGGCGGCGGAGGCAGTATACCGGTTCTTTCACAAGGAGTAGCCGGGAGGGGGGAACGGAGCCGGGATGGGAGCGCAGTCAGAACGGGGAACATAGCCGGGAAGGGGATGTTTCAGCGGTTGAAGAATCGAAACAACTGTGTTATATTGAAGATAGTCAGATCGCATACGGAGGAGGACGAGTATGAATAATGGGAATGGCAATGGTGTAGGAGTTGCGAAGGTAGCGCAGATTATGGATCTTAAGAATTTTCTGCCGGATATGGAGCTGAAGGGGCATCGGATTATGGTGAGCGATGTGAATCGTCCGGCATTGCAGCTGAGCGGGTACTTTGAACATTTCGAACAGTCCCGTGTTCAGATTATCGGTACCGTAGAATATACGTATCTGCAGCAGCTGGATGAGGAGAAGAAGGAGAAGATTTACCGGGAATTTATGGCGTATGATATTCCCTGTGTGATTTTCTGCAGAGATTTGCAGCCGGACGATGTGTTTTTGAGATGTGCCGCGGAGAATAATCTTCCGGTGTTTGGCACGAAACGCAGCACTTCCAGTTTTATGGCGGAGCTGATTTACTGCCTGAGCGAGCAACTGGCACCCTGCATCACCATCCATGGCGTGCTTGTGGATGTCTACGGCGAAGGTCTTCTGATTATGGGAGAGAGCGGTATCGGAAAGAGCGAGGCGGCTTTGGAGCTGGTGCGCAGAGGACACCGTCTTGTTACGGATGATGTAGTAGAAATCCGCAGAATTAATGAGCATATGCTGGTGGGTACATCGCCGGATATCACCCGTTATTTTATAGAGCTTCGGGGCATTGGCATTATTGATGTGAAGACACTGTTCGGTGTGGAATGTGTCAAGGAGAAGCAGCAGATTGATCTGGTGATTAAGCTGGAGGACTGGAAGAAGGAGAACGAGTATGACCGTCTGGGACTGGAGGAGGAATATACCGAATTCCTGGGCAATAAGGTCGTGTGTCACTCCCTGCCGATTCGTCCGGGACGTAACCTGGCTGTTATCTGTGAGGCGGCAGCAGTCAACCACAGACAGAAAAAGATGGGCTACAATGCAGCACAGGAGCTGTACCGCCGTGTGCAGGAGAATCTTACCCGCAAATCCGACGAGGAAGACGACTAATATGGTTTATGCGCGGCTGTTATGTCGGAGGATATCTCAGCCGTACTCATAAATTCCCTGGCTTTGCCGGGCAAAATATATCATAAGGACTTGGAGAAAATCATGGAAAGAAAGAATGCATGGGAGAAATACCCGGAAGGAAAAAAGAGAAAAGAAGTTTTTAAATTTGCAGAGGATTACCGCAAATTCATTTCGGACTGCAAGACAGAGCGGGAGTGCGTGGATTATTTTGTGGCACTGGCAGAGAAGGCAGGATTTCGCAGCCTGAGCGAGGTGATTGCAGCAGGTAAGGAATTGAAAGCAGGAGATAAGGTGTACGCCAACAATATGGGCAAGGGGCTGGCACTTTTTGTAATAGGAAAAAAGAGCATGGAGCAGGGAATGAATATCCTGGGAGCTCATATCGATTCCCCGCGTATGGACTTGAAACAGCACCCGCTGTATGAGGATACGGATTTTGCCATGCTGGATACCCATTATTACGGTGGTATTAAGAAATATCAGTGGGTAACCCTTCCGCTGGCACTTCACGGTGTCATTGCCAGAAAGGACGGCAGTCTTGTCAAGGTGAATATCGGAGATAAACCGGGAGATCCGGTATTCGGTGTCAGTGATCTGCTGATTCATCTTTCCGGGGAGCAGATGGAGAAGAAGGCAGCGAAGGTCATCGAGGGAGAGAATCTTGACCTGCTGATCGGAAGCATTCCGCTGGAGGAGAAAGAGGACAACGAGGAGAAAACCAAAGAGAAAGTAAAAGCTAATATCATGAAAATCCTGGAAAAGGAATATGGTATAGAGGAAGAGGATTTCCTTTCCGCAGAGATTGAAGTGGTTCCGGCAGGAGAGGCGAGAGACTATGGGTTTGACCGCAGCATGATTATGGGTTACGGACATGATGACCGTGTCTGCGCATATCCGTCCTACATGGCAATCGAAGGGATGAAACAGCCGGAGTTTACCAGCGTATGTCTCCTGGTGGATAAGGAGGAGATAGGAAGTGTGGGAGCCAGCGGTATGGAATCCCGTTTCTTCGAGAATACTGTTGCAGAGGTGATGAATGCCGCAGGAGAGTACTCGGAACTGAAGCTGAGACGTGCACTCAGCAATTCTAGGGTGCTGTCCTCCGATGTATCGGCAGCCTTTGACCCGAATTTCCCGTCTGTAATGACAAAGCGCAATACCGCGTATTTTGGAAAGGGTCTGGTATTCAACAAATATACCGGTGCAAGAGGCAAATCCGGTTCCAATGATGCCAATGCGGAGTATGTGGGCGCTCTTCGTCAGATGTGCGATAAAAATGATATATCCTTCCAGACCGCAGAGCTTGGGAAAGTGGATGCGGGCGGTGGCGGAACCATTGCGTACATTCTGGCAAATTACGGCATGAGAGTAATTGACAGCGGAGTTCCGGTGCTGAATATGCACGCACCCTGGGAAATCATCAGCAAGGTAGATTTGTATGAAGCATACAGAGGTTACGTTGCGTTCTTAAAAGATATGGCATAAGGAAAAGAAATCAGATGAATCATCAGTTTGTGGAAGAATTGAAAAATATGATAGGAGAGAAGGCAGTGTGGGAGCAGGAGCCGATGAAAGGGCACACGACATTCCGGGTAGGCGGTCCGGCGGATGTGCTGGCGCGTCCGAAATGCAGTGAGCTTCCGGCTGTTTTGTCATTGTGCAGATCCTGGAATATTCCCTGCCTTGTCATTGGAAATGGCAGTAACCTTCTGGTGGGCGACGGGGGCATTCGCGGACTGGTGATTGAGATGACCGGCGGCAGGGAGGCTGTCACGGTGGAAGGAGAGCTGCTTACTGTGGGGGCGGGCGTGCTGCTTTCTGCGGCAGCCCGCGTTGCAGCGGAGCACAGCCTTAGCGGCATGGAATTCGCAGCGGGAATTCCGGGAACCGTAGGCGGCGCGATTGTAATGAATGCGGGAGCCTATGGCGGAGAGATGAAAGATATCGTTTGTTCTGTGAAGGTGTTGAATGAGGAGGGAGAGGAACAGGAGCTTTCCGTGGAGGAGCTGGAGCTGGGCTACCGAAAAAGCTGTATTCTGTCCCGAAGGCTTATTGTCACAGAGGCGGTGTTCCGGCTGAATGCCGGAAAGCAGGAGGATATACTGGCGCAGATGAATGTGTTGCGGGAACGCCGCATGGAGAAGCAGCCCCTGGAATATCCCAGTGCAGGAAGTACCTTTAAGCGCCCGGAGGGCTATTTCGCCGGGAAGCTGATTATGGATGCAGGACTGCGTGGATATCAGGTCGGAGGAGCACAGGTGTCAGAGAAGCACTGTGGCTTTGTCATCAATAAAGGGGATGCTACTGCGGCGGATATCAGACAATTGATGCGGGAGGTTTCCCATAAGGTAGAGCAGAAGTTTGGAGTGACCCTGGAACCGGAAGTGAAGATGGTCGGTGAGTTTTTACAGGGGGATGGAGAGTAATTATGAAATTCGTGATTTTGACGGGAATGTCCGGAGCCGGAAAAAGCACAGCGATTAAAATGATGGAGGATATCGGCTTTTTCTGTGTGGATAATCTGCCCATTCCGCTGTTGGAGAAATTCGTGGAACTGTCCACATTACAGACGGCAAAGCAGCAGAAGGTGGCTGTGGGGATAGATATCCGAAGCGGGCAGGCGTTGGAGGAATTGCGGGAGATACTGGACCGGATTAAGGAAACGGGAGTGACCTGTGATATCCTGTTCCTGGATGCGGAGGATTCCGTTCTGGTAAAACGCTATAAGGAAACGAGACGGAATCACCCTTTGGCTGGCGGCGAGCGTGTGGACAAGGGGATTGAGGAGGAAAGAAAGCGTCTGCAGTTCTTAAAGGAACGGGCAGATTATATCATAGATACCAGTCAGCTTCTGACCAGAGAGCTGAAGATTGAGCTGGAAAAAATTTTCGTACAGAACCAGGATTACAAAAATCTGTTTATTACCATACTATCCTTTGGATTCAAGTACGGAATTCCTAATGATTCGGATCTGGTTTTTGATGTGCGTTTTTTGCCGAATCCCTACTATGTGGAGGGATTGAGAGCGAAAACAGGAAATGATAAGGAAATTCAGGAATATGTGCTTCAATTTCCGGAAGCCCATGTGTTTCTGGATAAACTGACGGACATGCTGGAATTTCTGATTCCCAATTATATTACGGAGGGGAAAAACCAGCTCGTAATTTCCATCGGCTGTACCGGTGGCAAGCACCGCTCGGTTACACTGGCGAATGAGCTTTATAAACGGCTGTCCGGGCGCAAGGAGTTTGGACTCAAGATTGAGCACAGAGACATCGGAAAAGATGCATTGAGAGGAAAGTAGGAATTATGTCATTTTCAAGCGAGGTAAAAGAGGAGCTGTCCAGGCATGTGGGCAAAAGCCGGCACTGCCAGATCGCAGAATTGGCGGCACTCCTGGCGTTTGACGGTCATGTGGTTTCCTCGCCGGAGGGCTGGGAGATTGTTCTCGGCACGGAAAATGAGCTGTTGCTGGAAAAATATCACAGAATGGTGGAGACACTTTTTCCGGGGGAGGCGCCGGAGGTTTCCCCAAAACGAATCCTGGAAGCGGTAAAGATGTGGGATGGAAAAGAGGACAAGCCGAAGCTTACTGACACGGCGCAGGGGCTGCTTTTACAGCAGAGCTGTTGCAGACGGGCATTTATACGGGGCGCTTTTCTGGCAGTGGGGTCCATCAGCGATCCGAATAAGTCCTATCATTTTGAGATTGTCTGCCGCACCATAGAGCAGGCAAAGCAGCTTCAGGAGTGTATTAACAGCTTTGAGATGGATGCCAAGATTGTTTCCCGTAAGAAATACCAGGTGGTATATTTGAAGGAAGGCGCCCAGATTGTGGATATGCTGGGAATCATGGAGGCGCATGTGGCGCTGATGAATCTTGAGAATGTGAGGATTCTCAAGGAGATGAGAAATTCGGTGAACCGCAAGGTAAATTGTGAGACTGCCAATATCAGTAAAACGGTGAATGCGGCAGTCAAACAGCTTGAGGACATTGAATATATTAAACAGACTGCCGGATTAGACAGTCTGCCGGATAACCTGAAGGAGATCGCACTGCTCCGACTGGAATATCCGGATGCCACACTGGGAGAACTTGGGACTTATCTGGACCCGCCGGTGGGCAAATCTGGTGTGAATCACAGACTGCGGAAGCTCTGCGCAATGGCAGATGCGCTGCGTGGGTAGTGGATTGAGTGCGGAAATGGAGGAGATTTATGAAAAAAGATGTTGTAATTCAGATGAATGACGGGATGGAAGCCAGACCGATTGCCCTGCTGGTACAGACAGCCAGCAAATTTGTCAGTCATATTTACCTGCATCTGGGGGAAAAACGTGTCAATGCCAAGAGCATCATGGGGATGATGAGTCTTGCACTGCTAAATGGAACTACGGTTACCGTGGAAGCGGAAGGGGAGGACGAAGCGGAAGCGGTTGCGGAGATTGAACGGTTCCTGACAGAAAAAAATAATAAGGGTTGAGATTTTATGGAAGAAAAGAAACGATTGTTGTTTGTGTTTAATCCGCATTCCGGGAAAGCCCAGATTAAAAATCAGCTTCTGGATATTGTGGATACCATGGTGAAAGCCGGATATGAAGTTACGGTGTATCCCACACAGGCAAGGGGAGATGCTATTACAAAGGTGGAATGCGAAGCGGGGAACTATGATCTTGTGGTCTGCTGCGGCGGAGACGGTACACTGGATGAGGCAGTGACCGGCATGATGCACTGTGAGAAAAAGGTCCCTCTTGGATACATACCGGCAGGCAGTACCAATGATTTTGCCACATCCTTAAAGATACCGAAGGAAATGCAGAAGGCAGCCGGGGTGTCTGTACAGGGAAAATTATTTCCCTGTGATATCGGTTCCTTTAACGGCGATTATTTTGTCTACGTGGCGGCATTTGGATTGTTTACGGAGGTGTCCTATAAGACGAGCCAGGAGTGGAAGAATGTGCTGGGACATGCGGCATACATTCTGGAGGGAGCAAAATGTCTGCACGATATTCCCTCTTATTTAATGCAGGTGGAATATGACAATGTACGTATCCAGGATGAGTTCATCTATGGCATGATTACAAATTCTACATCCGTGGGCGGATTTAAAGGAATGACCGGCAAGGATGTGAAGCTGGATGACGGACTTTTCGAGGTTACGTTGATTAAAAAGCCGAGAAATCCCATTGAACTGAACGAAATCATTGCCTCGCTCATCAATCTGGTGGATGACACGGATAAAGTATATTCCTTCAAGACCAATGAGGTGAGGTTCACGGCAAAGGAAGCGCTCCCATGGACACTGGACGGCGAATATGGCGGCGATCATGCGGAGGTAGTGGTGCGAAATCTGTGCCAGGCGGTGGAGATTATGGTTGACCCCGGCGAGGATTAATAATATAATATTTTTTGGGTGAAAATGTCGCAGTTGCGGCAGAATATTAAGATTATGGAGGAATTATTATGTTAGTATCTGCAAAAGAAATGTTAGACAAAGCAAAAGCTGGTCACTATGCAGTAGGCCAGTTTAACATCAACAATCTGGAGTGGACAAAGTCCATTTTACTTACCGCAGAAGAGTGCAAATCACCGGTAATCTTAGGGGTTTCTGAGGGTGCCGGCAAGTATATGACAGGTTATAAGACTGTTGCCGCTATGGTAAAGGCAATGATTGAGGAACTGAATATCACCGTTCCGGTTGCATTACATCTGGATCATGGCTCTTATGAAGGATGCTTAAAGTGCGTGGAAGCAGGATTCTCTTCCATCATGTTTGATGGTTCCCACTATCCGATCGAGGAGAATGTTGCAAAGACAACAGAGCTTGTGGCACTGGCTCACAAAAACGGTATGTCTATCGAAGCTGAGGTTGGTTCCATCGGCGGCGAGGAAGATGGCGTAGTTGGTATGGGTGAGTGTGCAGATCCGGAAGAGTGCAAGAAGATTGCTGACCTTGGTGTGGACATGCTTGCAGCAGGTATCGGCAATATTCATGGTAAATATCCGGCAAACTGGCAGGGCTTAAGCTTTGAGACACTTGATGCTGTTCAGAAGCTGACCGGAACCATGCCGTTAGTACTTCATGGAGGTACCGGTATTCCGGAGGATATGATTAAGAAAGCAATCTCTCTTGGCGTAGCAAAGATTAATGTAAACACAGAGTGCCAGTTATCCTTTGCAGATGCAACACGTAAATATATCGAAGCAGGTAAGGACTTAGAGGGCAAAGGCTTTGATCCGCGTAAGCTTCTGGCTCCCGGTGCTGAGGCAATTAAAGCTACCGTAAAGGAAAAGATGGAACTGTTCGGTTCTGTTGGAAAGGCAAACTAGAGCTTACATTTTAGAATTGTGTAAAGTAACCAAAAAGATTTGAAATTCATTTGAAATTTATAAAGAATTTATAAAAATTAAAATTCTTTTAAATTCCACTTGAAATTCCACTTGAAGTGAGTTATCTTATTACCAACGAAATAAATGTGAGAGACGAACAAGGGTGTTCCAATGGCTTGGAATACCCTTTTTTTACATCATGGATGGAAAAACTCTTTCACAGAAAATAAGCAAATCTAATCTTAGGGGACTTAGATTGTGAAAAGAAAGGATGTATGTCATGAGCGAAAAAGAATTCGTAAACGTAGCAGAGATTTTTGGCGAGAACGTGTTCAATGATGCTGTAATGCAGGAGCGTCTGCCGAAAAAGGTCTACAAGAAACTGAAAGAGGTCATCAATGAGGGCAAAGAGCTGGATCTTGAGACCGCAGATGTGGTTGCACATGAAATGAAAGAGTGGGCTCTGGAAAAAGGCGCAACCCATTATACCCATTGGTTCCAGCCACTGACCGGCGTTACTGCTGAGAAACATGATGCATTCATCACCGCTCCGATGGAGAACGGTAAGGTTCTGATGAGCTTCTCCGGCAAGGAACTGATTAAAGGCGAGCCGGATGCTTCTTCCTTCCCGTCAGGTGGTCTGAGAGCAACCTTTGAGGCAAGAGGCTATACAGCATGGGATTGCACTTCACCGGCATTCGTAAGACAGGACGCTGCAGGCGCAACACTTTGCATTCCTACTGCTTTCTGCTCCTATACAGGAGAGGCACTGGATCAGAAGACACCGTTGCTTCGTTCTATGGAAGCAATCAATGAGCAGGCACTTCGTCTGTTACGGTTATTTGGAAATACCACTTCTAAGAAGGTGACACCTTCCGTAGGACCGGAGCAGGAGTACTTCATTGTAGATCGTGAGAAGTATTTACAGAGAAAGGACTTAATCTTCACCGGACGTACCTTATTCGGAGCAATGCCTCCTAAGGGTCAGGAGATGGAAGATCATTACTTTGGAAGCATCCGTGAGCGTATCGCAGCTTTCATGAAGGATGTGAATGTGGAACTGTGGAAATTAGGTGTTTCCGCAAAGACACAGCATAATGAGGTTGCACCGGCACAGCATGAGCTGGCTCCGATTTATGCAGAGGCAAACATTGCCGTAGACCACAACCAGTTAGTTATGGAGACATTAAAGAAGGTTGCTTACCGTCACGGATTACAGTGTCTGCTTCATGAGAAACCGTTTGCAGGTGTGAACGGTTCCGGAAAGCATAACAACTGGTCCATCACCACAGATGACGGAATCAATCTGCTTGACCCGGGTACAACACCCCATGAGAATATTCAGTTCCTGCTGGTTCTGACCTGTATCTTGAAGGCGGTTGACACACATGCTGATCTGTTAAGAGAGTCCGCTGCAGACGTAGGAAATGACCACAGACTTGGAGCAAACGAGGCACCGCCGGCTATTCTTTCCATTTATCTTGGAGAGCAGTTACAGGATGTACTTACCCAGCTTGTAAGCACCGGTGAGGCAACTCACAGCTTAGCAGGAAGCAAGCTTGAGACCGGTGTTAAGACCCTTCCGGATTTCATGAAGGATGCAACAGACCGTAACCGTACTTCACCGTTTGCATTTACCGGAAACAAATTTGAGTTCCGTATGGTTGGTTCCCAGGATTCCATCGCACAGCCGAACGTAGTACTTAATACCATCGTAGCAGAGGCATTCAGCGAGGCTTGTGATGTACTTGAGAAAGCCGATGATTTTGATATGGCGGTACATGATCTCATTAAAGAGTATGCGACCAAGCATCAGAGAATCGTATTCAACGGAAACGGTTATTCCGATGAATGGGTTGCAGAGGCTGAGAGACGCGGTCTGCCGAATATCAAGTCCATGGTTGATGCGATTCCGGCATTAAATACCGAGAAGGCAGTGAAGCTGTTCGAGAAATTTGGCGTATTCACCAAGGCAGAGCTGGATTCCCGTGTAGAGATTGAATATGAGACCTATGCAAAAGAGATTAATATTGAAGCAAAGGCTATGATTGATATCGCTGCAAAGCAGATTATCCCGGCAGTCATCAAATACACGACTGTTCTGGCAGAGTCTATTTCTTCCGTAAAGGCAGCATGTGGTGCAGATGTCAGCGTACAGACAGAAATCCTGACCGAGGTTTCCGATCTTCTGGCAGAGGCAAAGACAGCACTCAGCAAACTTCAGGATGTGACAGAGAAGGGTGCAGCTATGGAGGAAGGCAGAGAACAGGCTGTATTCTACAGAGATGAGGTAAAAACAGCTATGGATGCTCTCAGAGCACCGGTTGACAAGTTAGAGATGCTGGTTGATAAGTCCATGTGGCCAATGCCGTCTTATGGAGATCTTATTTTCGAGGTATAAGACATAACCTGTCGATATGAAAAAATTTGTAAGTAAATAGAATAGCGGTACTTTTTTCGAACCACAAAGCTGTGGATAAGGGAAAAGTGCCGCTATTTTTATTTTAAATTTTTCAGAGGAAAGGCGCTTGTTAGAGGTCTGATTTGAAAAAAACTATGAGGAGGAGAAGATTATGACAGAAGAATCAATTATTCAGTTAGTCACGGACAACGTGTTTGGTGTATGGTTCCTGATTGGCGCTGCACTGGTGTTCTGGATGCAGGCAGGATTTGCAATGGTGGAGACAGGTTTCACCAGAGCAAAGAACACAGGTAACATTTTGATGAAAAACCTGATGGACTTTTGTATTGGTACAGTAATGTTCATCCTGATCGGTTTTTCACTCCTTTTGGGAGAGGATCTCGTTGGATTTATTGGAAAACCGGGATTTGATATCTTTACTGCCTATGCAGATTTTGATTTTTCAAATTTCGTATTTAACCTGGTTTTCTGTGCAACCACGGCAACCATTGTATCCGGTGCTATGGCTGAGAGAACGAAATTCTTATCTTATTGTATTTATTCCGGAGTGATTTCCGGACTGATTTATCCGATTGAGGCTCATTGGATCTGGGGCGGCGGCTGGCTGGCAGAGCTTGGCTTCCATGATTTTGCAGGTTCCTGTGCAATCCATATGGTTGGTGGTATCGCTGCATTAATCGGCGCAGCATTCCTTGGACCGCGTATCGGTAAATTTACAAAGGACAAAGATGGTAAGATTATTAAAGTAAATGCTTTCCCGGGTCATAACCTGGCACTTGGATGCCTGGGATGCTTTATTCTCTGGTTTGGATGGTATGGATTTAACGGTGCTGCATGTACCAGCGTAGATCAGTTGGGGTCTGTACTTCTTACCACAACTGTAGCACCTGCAGTTGCAACCGTTGTTTGTATGATTTTCACCTGGATAAAATTTGGTAAGCCGGATATTTCTATGTCTTTGAATGCATCTCTGGCAGGACTTGTAGCAATCACTGCTCCCTGTGATGTGACAGATTGCCTTGGCGCTGTTATCATCGGTGCTGTAGCCGGTTTCCTGGTAGTATTTGGTGTATGGCTTCTTGATTACAAGCTTCACATTGATGACCCGGTAGGTGCTGTAGCGGTTCACATGATGAACGGTATCTGGGGAACAATCGCAGTAGGTTTATTTGCAACAACCTCTGCACCTGGAAATGATTCCGTAGTAGGTTTATTCTATGGCGGCGGTTTCCATCAGTTAGGAATTCAGTTATTAGGTTTTGCAACTGTTGCAGCATGGACTGCCATCTGCATTACCATCACATTTATCATAATTAAAGCTACTGTTGGCCTTCGTGTAAGCGAGGAGGAAGAAATTGTAGGTCTTGATGCCTGCGAGCATGGTCTTACATCTGCATATGCCGGTTTCTCCATCATGGATATTTCCAATACCATGACTATGGAGGTAAATGAGAATACAGACCTTGGTACACCGGATTACGAGGCTGCTTCCGAGACTCAGAAGAATGCAGCAGTGAAGGTAGAAGCAATGCCGATTGCACCGAGCGGTATTTACAAGGTTGTTATCGTTTCAAGACTCACCAAGTACGATCACTTAAAGAAGGCAATGAACGACATTGGAGTGACCGGTATGACAGTGACACAGGTTATGGGCTGTGGTATCCAGAAGGGTGCCGGCGAAAGATATCGTGGTGTTGAGGTGGATGCAACCCTGCTTCCGAAGGTTAAGGTTGAGGTTGTCGTAAGCAAGATCCCGGTAGAAACGGTTATTGAGGCGGCTAAGAAAGCACTTTACACCGGACATATCGGTGATGGCAAGATTTTCGTATACGATGTTGCAAAGGTTGTTAAGGTTCGTACCGGTGAGGAGGACGTTGCAGCATTACAGGATGTAGAGTAAAAATGCACTAATCTAATTCGATTAGATTAGTGAATCTAATCCCCTTAGTTAGTATATACATCAACAGCAGAGAACCCAGGCGAGAGCTTGGGTTCTTTGCTGTCTTCGGTGTCACTTTAGCAGATGCGACTGATGTTGCTTTTGGAAAACAGGATTGATATAATAAATGTGAAACATATTTTATACAAAGGAGATATAGAAATCGTGATAATGAAAACATCTTTCGTTTGCTTGCTGTTGCTTGGATATATGGGGGCATTTTATTTTTCGAATAAGCATCTGCCACTCAAATCCACAAGAATTTTCAGACATTATTATATCAGTGCATTTATTTTAGTTGTGTTTGATCTGATTACGCTATACACAGTGAATCATATGGATGTAGTCCCGGTTGCTGTGAATTCTATTGCGCATATCATTTATCTGCTGTCCATTAATGCGACCGTTTATCTGAACTTCCTTTATTTGAGGAGTCTTTTGGAAAACCAGCTGAAGATAGCAGGATGGATTCGCAGGGGACAGAGTACGCCGTTTGCCATTGCATCCATTTTGATTCTGATATTGCCGTTGGGATATGTGGAGGGAGCTTATACAAATTATTCCATGGGGGCAAAGGTTTATGCACTTTATGTAAGTATCATCCTGTATAACTTTTTTATTCTGTATTATTGTATCCGGTATTGGAAATTGTTAAACAGAGAAAAACGTGCGGCGATTATTGCGTCTGTTCCTATTTTCTTTGGAGTAACGGTGATTAATATCACAATGCCGGAAGCACTGTTCAGCATTGTGTATGTAATTCTGACTGCAGTTGGATTAATGATGAGCAATGAAAACAGTGAAAAATATATTGACAAGCAGACAGATATGTTTAACGCATATGCCCTGGAAATTGTGAATAACGAATATATCAATCTGAAAAAGGATGTCTCTGAGGTTGTGATTACCATGTCTGAATCGGAGAATGTACAGGATACCATAGATTGGAAGCAATATATTACGCTGATGAAACAGATTCAGGTTTATTGCAGGAAAGAAAAAAAGCGGCAGGCATATCGTGTAGGTGACAATGGCTTTGTATTACTGGTAAATTCTAACCAAACTGCCGAAAAACTGGCAAATGAGATTATAGAATATGCATCCGGTCAGTGCAGAGGCGACATTGCGTTAGGCTACAAAGTCATTGCATTAAATGAGTGTGCAAGCAGTGATGACCTTATGTCTAAAATTGCAGGAGCTTGTATGAATGCCATTAATAAGATGGCAGTTTATGATTTCCTGACAGGAGTTCGAAATCGCAATGCTTTCGAAAAAGAATTGGCGCATCTTAAAAATAAGGGAATGGATGCGTATTATTTCATTGCAGATTTAAATAATCTGAAGGAGACAAATGACGCTTTGGGTCATTCTGCCGGGGATGAATTACTTCAGACGGTTGCAAGGCTTTTAAAAGATGTTGCCGGAAATAATGGAATGGTATACCGCCAGGGAGGCGATGAGTTTGCGGTTCTCTGGAGGGGAGAACAGGCAGATGCTTTCCTGGAAATGCTGGAGGAAAAACGTATCCAATTAAATAAAGAGCGGGTGGTTCCCGTAAGCTTTGCAATTGGATATGGAAGAATATCAGAGGAGGACGGAATAGAGAAAGCGGATAGAATGATGTATGAAAATAAGCGCAGAATGAAGGAAACATCTTTTTACAAATCCCCATCTTCTGCGTTATAATGTAGCTAAGAAACAGCAAAGAAGTACCTTCCAGAAAGGAGTGCAGCTATATGGGCAGAAATCTGTTATTTATCAGCAGGCATCCGGAAATCGTACAGGAATTTTTAGATGCGATGCGGGGCAGGGACATTGAGATTGATACGGCAGCCAATGGAATCCAGGCAGCGGTGAAACTTAAGGATAAGGAGTATCAGGTGGTCATTACCGGGCTGGTTCTGGAGGGTTATAACGGGGAACAGCTCATTACCTATACCAATAAGAAATATCCGAATACGGTGTGCATCATATATACAACTACAATCAGTGCGGCACAGTTGCATTTCTTTATTAATAAGAGGGATGTTTTCCGGGTGTTTCTGCGCCCTCTGGATTTCACCACAGTGGAATTTGGAGAGACATTGGAGGAAGCCTTTGAATATTATGCAATCAAAAAGAAGGATTCTGAGGAAGGAGTTATGCGAAGGGAGCGTCTGGGAGAGTGCCGTAAGGCGGTGAAGGAGCTTTCCTGGAAAGTGAACCGTCAGCAGGTGCTAAAACGCCGCACCGGGCAGTGTATGAGTCGAATGCTTACATTTTCTATGGAGGAATACGCCGGGAGGATGCAGGATACCACAAAGCAGGAGGTATTGCGGCGGGAGCAGGAGATTCTGGGGTTATGCTACGGAAATGATTCGCAGGAGGCGTATGCGAAGGCAGACCGTGGAATTGAGAAAGTGAAAGAGATATTGGGTGAGTAAAAAAACAGCCATACCGGAGTAATGAATTGCCGGTATGGCTGTTTTATTTCATAGGAAAGACCTTGTTATATTAACGTGTGAAAGTGAATGCCTTTC
>JBJEJC010000021.1:0-4436 GCA_051877675.1 Roseburia sp.
GAAACAATATCACCCTCCTGGATAAAGCGCTTTTTCGACGGAATACCATGTACGACTTCTTCGTTGACAGAGACACAAACGGATGCCGGATAGCCCTGATAATTCTTAAAAGACGGCTCACAGCCAAAACTGCGAATCATTTCTTCTCCGAGTCTGTCGATCTCAAAGGTCGTCATTCCCGGTTTCAATTCTTTGCCCAATGCCTCATGAACCTGGGCGAGGATTTTCCCCGCCTCACGCATCAGTTCAATCTCACGATCTGATTTAATTGTCACTGCCATAGTAATCAGTCTCCTAAAATAGCAACAATATCAGTAAATACTTTTTCCATGGGCTGTGTTCCGTCCACTGATTTCAGGATGCCCTGCTCTTTGTAGTAGTCAATCAACGGCTGTGTCTGTTCGTGATAAACCTTAAGACGCTTCTGAACTGTCTCCGGCTTGTCATCGTCTCGCAACACCACCGGATTTCCGCAACGGTCACAAATTCCCTCCACCTTTGTGGGGATAGAAACAATATGATAGGTGGCACCACAATTTAAACATGCACGTCTGCCGCTCATACGGTTGACGATATTCTCATCCGGTACATCCACATCGATGGCGTAATCCATCTTCTCATTTATTTTACCAAGAGCCGCGTCAAGCGCTTCTGCCTGGGGGATTGTTCTTGGAAAACCATCCAGCACAAAACCATTGACGCAGTCGTCCTGCTGTATTCTGTCCATAACCAGATCACAGGTCAGTTCATCCGGCACAAGCAGTCCCTGATCCATGTACTGTTTTGCCTTTTGTCCCAGCTCTGTTCCGTTTTTGATGTTTGCCCGGAAAATATCTCCGGTTGAAATATGCGGAATAGAGTATTTATCTGCAATCTGCTTTGCCTGCGTTCCCTTGCCTGCGCCGGGAGCCCCTAACATTATAATCTTCATAATTTACCTCCATATAAAACAACTTTAGTGCACGTTTGGAGATACGGCAGAAGACGCTAAAGGCGCCTTCACCAGTATCTCCAAAGTACACTTCCTAGTCATTCAAAAATCCCTTATAGTAACGGACACGCATCTGTGATTCAATCTGTTTCAATGTCTCAATAACGACACCAACAATAATGATGATGGATGTTCCACCGAAGGATACATCTGCGCCAAACACACCGTTAAAGAAAATCGGAACGAATGCGATGAATGCAAGTCCTACAGCGCCTATAAAGACGATGTAATTTAATATCTTATTCAGATAATCGCTGGTTGGCTTACCAGGTCTGATACCCGGAATAAATCCGCCAGCCTTTTTCATGTTGTTTGCAATCTCCAATGGATTGAATGTAATTGATGTATAGAAATATGCAAACGCAATAATCAGTGCAATATATACCACCAAGCCAATACTATAAATCGGCTCGCTGGGATTACACCAATTGGACTGAGACATTCCCTTTAAAATCTTGCTTCCGATACCGGTTCCGTTTCCTTTGCCAAGCAGACTCGCAATAATGACCGGAGTCTGTAATAAAGACTGTGCAAAGATGACCGGAATCACACCACCGGTATTAACTTTAAGAGGAATGTGAGTTGACTGACCGCCAACCTGTTTTCTTCCCTGGATTTTCTTGGAATACTGAACAGGGATTCTTCTCTCAGCGCCCTGCAGATATACAACAAATACAACCATTGCAATGATAATTGCAATAATGATTGCTGCTGCAAGAACTCCCTTCGGAACACTCTTTCCGGAAATAAACTGCTCAAACAGCGTTGCAATATCGTTAGGCATACGGGAAATAATATTAATTACAAGTACGATAGAAATACCGTTTCCCACACCCTTTTCTGTAATACGTTCGCCAATCCACATAAGCACTGCAGAACCAGCCGTCAGTGTAAGGATTACCGTAATCAGACAAAGCACACCTGACGCACCACTTGTCGACTCCAGATAACCGCCTCTGCGAAGACCAATACTCATCGCAATTGCTTCAATCAGAGCCAACGCAACCGTGAGGTATCTGGTGATTTCCGCAATCTTCTTGCGTCCTTCTTCTCCGTCACGATGCATTTCTTCCAGCTTCGGAATTGCAATTGTAAGAAGCTGCATAATAATGGAGGATGTGATGTACGGTGTAATACTCAGCGCGAACACTGACATATTATAGAAGGAACCACCGGTAATCGCATCAAAAAATCCCATTCCATCCGCGGTCTGACTTGCAAACCAGCTTGCAAACACTTCACTGTCTACACCAGGAATCGGAAGCTGACTTCCGATCCTGATGACAATCAACATCAAAAAAGTAAAAATAATTCTTTGACGAATATCCTTAATTTTGAATGCATTACGGAGTGTTTCTAGCATTAGATCACCTCTGCTTTTCCACCAAGAGCCTCAATTTTTTCTTTTGCGCTTGCGCTGAATGCATTTGCCTGAACTGTGAGTTTCTTAGTAAGTTCGCCGTTGCCCAGAATCTTTACTCCATCTCTCGGATTCTTAACGATACCTGCCTCTACTAATGTATCTACAGATACTACCGCATCGTTGTCGAAACGCTCCAATGCGGAAAGACCGATTACAACAATATTCTGGGTGTTTCTGCACTTGAAACCTCTCTTTGGCAATCTTCTGTATAATGGCATCTGACCACCCTCGAAACCAGGTCTGGGTGCTCCGGAACGAGCCTTCTGTCCTTTATGACCCTTACCAGCAGTCTTACCATTTCCTGAACCGTGTCCGCGTCCTCTTCTGAAATTATCATTCTGCACAGAACCTGCAGCTGCTTTTAAATTTGATAAGTCCATTTCTGACACCTCCTTATCTTGTTATTTTAAACTTCTTCTACTTTTACGTACGGTGCTACCTTACGAAGCGCGCCTGCTGTTGCAGCATTGTTTGGCAGTTCAACTGTCTTGTACAGTTTTGTCAAGCCAAGAGCCTCGATGGTCTTCTTATTCTTCGGAACAGCACCGATTGTAGATTTCACCAGTGTTACTTTCAATTTATCTGCCATCTTAAATTCCTCCTTAACCTACGATCTCTTCAACGGATTTACCGCGGAGCTTCGCCACTTCTTCCGGGGACTTTAACTGACTTAACGCATCAATTGTTGCAAGAACTACGTTCTGCTTATTATTGGAGCCTAAAGATTTGGTACGGATATTCTTGATCCCTGCCAGCTCGCAAACATTACGAGCAGGACCACCTGCGATGATACCAGTACCTTCCGGAGACTTCTTTAACAGAACAGATGCTCCTGTATGCTTTCCTGTAACATCATGTGTAATACTGGACACATCATCCAGCTTCACTGAGATAAGTTTCTTGATTGCATCTTCTTTTCCTTTACGGATTGCTTCCGGAATTTCAGCTGCTTTCCCTAATCCAGCACCTACATGACCATTGCCGTCGCCAACAACAACCAAAGCTGTAAAACGCATGTTACGTCCGCCTTTAACAACTTTTGTTACACGTTTAATTGATACCACTTTTTCAGTTAATTCCAATTGACTAGCATCAATGATCTCACGTTTCATGTATATGTTTCCTCCTCTTAAAAGTCTAAACCAGCTTCTCTTGCTGCATCGGCTAACGCTTTTACTTTGCCCTGATATATGAAGCCGCCTCTATCAAAGACAACGGTTGAAATACCCTTATCCAATGCTTTCTTTGCAATAACAGTGCCAAGCTTTGCTGCTGCATCGACGTTGTTTGTCTTCTCTAACTCTGCCTTCAGCTCTTTGTCAAGAGTGGATGCAGAAACGAGGGTATTGCCAACTGTATCATCAATAATTTGAGCGTACATATGATTATTACTTCTGAACACAGCCAGACGAGGTCTCTCTGCAGTGCCTGCAAGATGATGACGCATTCTTCTATGCTTATTTTCACGAACTGCCGTTCTTGATTTCTTACTAACCATTTTTCGTCACTCCTTTAATTATTTCTTACCAGTCTTACCAACTTTACGTCTAATAACTTCATCAGCATACTTGATACCCTTGCCCTTGTACGGCTCCGGTCTTCTCTTGTCTCTGATTTCAGCTGCGTATTGGCCAACTTTTTCTTTATCGATACCTGATACAATGATCTTATTTCCATCAACGGTAGACTCAAGACCTTCCGGATCTGTCATCTCAACCGGGTGAGAATAGCCCAGGTTAAGTGTTAAAACTTTTCCAGCCTTGGAAGCTCTGTAACCTACACCATTTACTTCCAGTTCCTTCTTATAACCCTCAGTAACACCAACTACCATGTTGTTAATCAGTGTTCTTGTCAATCCGTGTAAGGATTTCATTTTCTTTAAGTCATTCGGTCTTGTTACGATAACTTCGTTACCCTCTAATTTAATCTCCATCTCAGATGGAAGGGTTCTTTCCAGAGTTCCCTTAGGACCTTTTACAGTCACATGATTATTTTCTGCAATCTCAACTGTTACACCAGCCG
>JBJEJC010000022.1:0-22668 GCA_051877675.1 Roseburia sp.
TTTATAAAATTGGCAGGTATAAAACAGAATTTACCTTTCGGAACTGGAGAATCCCGGTAGATTTTGACATCTACCAGTGCGTATGATAAACTGAAACGGAATAAAAGCAAACGGCACATTTTGAGGTGGCAGAATTGGATAAATATGAATATAAATTAAAGCTGGATGAGATGAAATCACTGGCGGCAGAGAAGAAATATCCTGCTGCGGCAGAGATTGCGGACACCATCAACTGGCATAAAATAAAAAATGTAAATGCGCTCATCAAGGCAGGAGAGATCTACGAGGCGGTGGGAAGATATGAGGAGAGCCGGGAGATTCTTCTGGCGGCATATGACAGGTCTCCGATCGGCCGGATGATTATTTACCGTCTGGCACAGGTTGCCATCAAGATGAAGAACTTTGATGAGGCGAAGGACTACTATCAGGAGTTTGTGGAGATTGCGCCTCACGATAATCTGAAGTATGTGTTGAAGTACCGGATTTGCAAGGCACAGGGCGCGGACTTAAAGACTCTGATTGGTATTCTGGAGGAGTTAAAGGAGCAGGAGTATTCCGAGGAATGGGCATATGAGCTTGCTTATCTTTACCATAAGGCGGGGATGAGCGAGAAGTGCATTGAGGCGTGCGATGAGCTGATTCTCTGGTTTGGCGATGGTCCATATGTGGAGCGTGCATTGGAGCTGAAGATGCTTTACCAGCCGCTTACCAGACAGCAGGAGGATAAGTACCGGCAGTTCCGCCAGAGGAAAGAGGGCATTGTGGAGGTACGGCCGGAGGATGCCTTAGAATCCGGTGAGGTAATCCGGGAGACGGTACAGATACCGGATGTGAAGATGTCGCCGGAACGCTTTAATACCCAGAATCTCCAGGAAGAGCTTCAGAAAAGCATGCAGCAGATTATGAACGCCACCGAGAGAGAAACTGTGCAGGACAGTATGGACAACATAAAGAAGCTCGTGGAGGAGATTCCTTATCTGCAGTTGCCAAAGGAGGAGACACCAAAGGAGGATGCTTCGGAGGAGTCACATATTGAGACAGATGAGGAGATTGATCATTCCTTAAAGATTAATTTCCATGAGCTTCTGGCGGAGGACTATGACGGTCAGATCAGTCTGTATATGCCGGAGGGGAAGGACAGGGAACCCCAGATTACCGGTCAGATGAGCATAGAGGAAGTCCTGGCTGAATGGGAGCACACCAAACGTGCAGCGGAGGCGGCGCTGCAGGAGGCACAGCAGAGGAAGCTGCAGTCCGCGAAGGCGAAGGCATTACAGGAGGCAGGAGACATCATGGAACGGCTGGCGGATGTGATTCCGAAGCTGGATTCCGGTCTGACGCCCAAGGAGCTTTTGGAGGAGCAGTATTTATCCGGGCAGCCGATTGAGGAAGACAAGGCCGCGGAGATGGTTGCCAGTATGAATCAGCTTTTACAGCAGGAAATTGACCGCCTTTCCAGCGAAAATGCCCGGATGGATGAGAAACTGGCGGAAGTCACATTTGGTGCGGCAGGGGTAGCTGCCGGCGTGATGGAACTGGTGCCGGAGACTGAGCCGGAGCTTCCAGAGATTGCCGAACCGGAGGAATTTCTGGAGGAGGAATTCCCACAGGAGGCAGCCTTTGCCGCAGGGGCACAGGGCGCAGCATTTACGGAATTCCCGGAGGAAACAGTTTCCGGAGAGGAAGAGGAGACTGTATTTGCAGCAGAACCGGAGGAAGCATCCCCGGAAGAAGATGATGACATAAAAATATATTCCAGAGGAGCAGCCGGGATGGAGACTAATCGCGGAGCGGATGCTCCGGAGGCATCCGGTTTCGCAGAGGAAGCCCTCCGGGAGGAGCATGAGGTGCTTCCCGAGATTGCCATGCCGGATGAACTGGAGGCTCCAAAGAAGGATTCTCTGCCGGAAATCGAGGAGCCGGAGGAGGAGAATGTACATCAGACTGCCATCAAAACTCTGTCGAAGGAACAGCGCGAGATTTTCACCTATTTTGTATCCATCAAGGGTATGGAGCAGCAGATTTGCCAGGCAATGACGGGCGCGTTGAATCATTTAAATCAGGGAGGAACCGCTTCCACCGGCAATATGATTATACAGGGCAACCAGGGCAGCGGTAAGACGGTACTTGCCACAGCCATGATCAAAGCGCTTCAGAAAGAGGCGGGAAAACCGAATGGGAAAATCGGTAAGATTGAGGCAAATATTCTAAATCAGAAAGATGCCGTAGAGCTGTTAAGAAAGGTTGCCGGGGGCTGTCTGATTATCGAGAAGGCGGGCAATATTTCCAAGGAGATGGCGGTGAAGCTGGGATTGCTGCTTGCAAGCGATACCAGCGGCACTCTGGTGATTATCGAAGACACCCACAAAGGTATTGAGAAGGCGCTGTCGAAGGATGAGGGCTTCGCGGCAAGATTTTCAGAGAAAATCAACATACCAATATTTACCAGTGATGAACTGGTTATCTTTGCAAAGGCTTATGCGAATGAACAGGGTTATACGATTGATGAGATGGGGGTATTGGCGCTTTATAACAGTATCAGCAATATCCAGAAGCTGGACCGGGCGACAACACTTATCGAGGTAAAGGACATCGTGGACCACGCCATTGCAAAATCAGAAAAGGGAGGTCTTAAGAAGGCGTTTAGCATCCTGACAGCCAGAAGATATGACGAGGATGACTACATCATCTTATATGAAAAGGATTTTGGGCTTTAAATAAAAAGAATGAGGGGTAAAGGGTATGGCAAATTTTACAGAACTGGATCGTTATCTGTTTGGGCAGGCAACACACTACGATATTTATAAGAAGCTTGGCGCCCATTTTGCGGAACGCAAGGGGAAAAAGGGTGTCTGCTTTGATTTGTGGGCTCCCAATGCTGCCAGGGTGTGGGTTATCGGAACATTTAATAACTGGGATGAGACGGCGAATGAAATGGAACGGTTGGAGCCGGATACCATGGGGATTTATGAGCTGTTTATTCCCAAGGTAAAGCAGGGAGATTTGTATAAGTACCTGATTGAGACGAAGGACGGAGCGCGGCTCTACAAGGCGGACCCCTATGCGAGCTATGCAGAACTCAGACCGGGGACGGCATCTGCGGTTTATGATATTGACCATTTAAAATGGACGGATGAGAAGTGGATGACCGCCCGCAGAGAGATTCCGGATGTGTATGCACAGCCTATGGCAATCTATGAAGTGCATCCCGGTTCCTGGAAGCGGCATCCGGGCAGAGAGGATGAAGGATTTTATACATACCGTCAGCTTGCGGACAATCTGATTCCCTATGTGGTGGAGATGGGCTATACCCACGTGGAATTAATGGGAATCTCAGAGTATCCGTATGACGGTTCCTGGGGCTATCAGGTAACGGGCTACTATGCACCGACCTCCCGGTATGGAACGCCGGAGGATTTTGCTTACTTTGTAAATCAGTGTCACAGGCATAAGATTGGTGTCATTCTCGACTGGGTTCCGGCACATTTTCCGAGGGATGCCCATGGATTGGCAGAATTTGACGGCACCTGCCTGTACGAGTACGCGGACCCCAGAAAGGGTGAGCACCCGGATTGGGGCACCAAGATATTTGATTATGGCAAAAATGAGGTGAAGAACTTCCTCATTGGAAGTGCACTGTTGTGGACGGAGCATTACCATATTGACGGACTGCGGGTGGATGCGGTGGCATCCATGCTTTACCTGGATTACGGCAAGCAGGATGGGCAGTGGGTCCGCAACAAATATGGCGATAACAAGAATCTGGAAGCGATTGAGTTCTTCAAGCATATTAATACCCTGATTCTGGGGCGTAACCCGGGAGCGGTGATGATAGCGGAGGAGTCCACCGCATGGCCGAAGGTGACCGGATCTGTGGAGGAGGATGGTCTGAACTTCAGCTATAAATGGAATATGGGTTGGATGCATGATTTCCTGGATTATATGAAGCTGGACCCCTATTTCCGCAAGGGAAATCACAACAAAATGACCTTTGCCATGAGCTATAACGAGAGTGAGAAATATATTCTTGTCCTTTCCCATGATGAGGTAGTGCATCTGAAATGCTCTATGATCAACAAGATGCCGGGGCTTGGGATTGATAAGTTCCGCAATCTGATGGTGGGTTATGCATTCATGATGGGTCATCCCGGCAAAAAGCTTTTATTCATGGGACAGGAGTTTGCCCAGCTTCGGGAGTGGAGCGAGGAGCGGGAGCTGGACTGGTTTCTGCTTGAGAATCCTGACCACCAGCATATTCAAAACTGGGTAAAGGAGCTGCTTCATATTTATCAGAAATATCCTGCAATGTATGAGCTGGACAGTAGCTGGAACGGGTTTGAGTGGATTAATGCCAATGATGCCGACCGCAGTATTTTCAGCTTTGTACGTAAGGGTAAGAGTGGAAGAAATAACCTGTTGTTTGTCTGCAATTTTACGCCTGTAGAAAGACCGGACTATCGGGTAGGTGTACCGAAGAAGAAGTCCTATCGTCTGATTTTAAACAGTGATGATCAGAAGTTTGGAGGCTCCGGCGCTGAGCGCCCGGTTACCTATGCCGCGCAGAAAAAGGAATGTGACGGAAGACCGTTTTCTTTTGCATATCCTCTTCCGCCATATGGCGTAGCAGTGTTTAAATATTAATAATTGGGCTGATTGAACCGATATAATAATCAGCTATGGATGGCGCACCTATTTCGATGGATCGAAAGAATGCGCCATCTTTGCGCCAGATTGTCAGGTGAGGAAGGGTACGGTTTTGACTATGAGAGTGGAACAGCAGCAGAATTCAATGATAGATATGCTTCAGCAATTGACTGGGACAGAGGAAAAGGGAGGAGTTTCTCCGTTTCAGGGGGAGGTCATTGCCAAAAAAAGCAGCGGAACGGGAAATCAGTCTGTGAATGTCCGGGATGCGACCTACCTGAAACCGGAAATGGAAGAAAAGGAGACAATTGCGGACGAGTTGGAGACGGGTGGTGCATTGGATGCAACAGACCGTAAAAATCAAATGGTCGTCCTCGCGGGGACCACTTCTGCAAGTGATTATCAGAAGATGCAGGAGGACGGTTTTTCGCTGGATGCCACCACCAGCAACACAATCGTAACCGTGACGGACAAAATTAAGGCACAGCTGGCAAAGGCGGGAGTGGATATTTCCTGCTTTGGGGATGATTTGAGCCTCGAACAGATACAGGCAATTACCGGAAGTATGGAGCTGGCGATGCAGCTTGCAGAGAGCATTCAGCAGGCGGACCTGCCGGTGGACGATGACATGATTCGGGAGGCTGTGGAGGCACTTTCACAAAGCGGAGCGCTGCAGCCCCTGGGAGCTGGTGCAATCAAGTATCTGCTGGATAATCAGTTGGAGCCGTCCATCGAAAACCTTTATATGGCGGAGTTCTGCGGCAGCAGCAGTTACCGCGTGCCAGAGAAACTGGATATTTCTTCATTTTCTGACCAGATTGAGAAAGTGATTCTTAGCGCAGGGCTTCCTGTTGACGAGGACACCCTGGCGGACAGTCAGTGGCTTCTGGAAAACGATATTCCATTGACCGCAGAAATGCTTTCTTATATGGAAGATTTAAAAAATATGAGCTTTCCGCTGGATACGGAAATGGTGATTGACGGTATTACGGAAGCAATTGCGGAGGGCGGAAGTGCGAAGGATGCGCTTTTGATTCCGGGGCGGCGGCTTATGGAGCAGGCAAGGGCTGTCATGGAAGTGGTGGAGCAGGCATCCGGGGAGGATGTGGATTATCTTGCAGATCATGGGCTTGCGCTTACGGTTGAAAATCTAAAGCTGGCAGCAGGGCAGGATGGAGTACAGACGGCAGCACAGAGCGGAATGCAGGTGACGGAACAGAAGGAGATGGGGCCGGATGGGGCGCTGCCTGATGCGGGACTGGAAGGGCTACAGACAGGCACGAAACCGGAAAAAACACAGAGCGACAAGGTTGCAGACAACACACAGAGTGAAAGCGGGCAGGAGATTTTTACCAGAGATGGCTTGAACCGTCTTACTGCGAGACGACAGCTTGAGGAGGCACGTCTTGCAATGACGGTGGAGGCAAATTATGCGCTTTTGCGAAAGGGAATCGCCATTGACACAGAGCCGTTGTCGCAGTTGATAGAGCAGCTTAAGTCCAGTGAACAGGAATATTATGTAAACCTCCTGAAGGCGCAGGGAATTGATGACGCAGAGGAGAAGGCATCCATTTTGATGGAAACCACGGAGAAGGTGGCGGGAATCAAAACCGTTCCGGTCTATGTGCTGGGGCTTCGCCAGGTGGAAGTCAACACCATTGAGGGAATCCACAGAGCGGGAACATCCTTAAAGGATACCTTTGAGCGTGCAAACGAGCGCTATGAGACGCTGATGGTACAGCCGGATGCGAAGATGGGAGACTCCATTCAGAAGGCATTCCGGAATGTAGACGATATTCTGTCGGAAAACAATCTTGCAGTCACGGAGGAAAACCGCCGTGCGGTGCGGATTCTCGCCTACAATCAGCTTGAGATTACAGAGGAAAATGTGGCGCAGATGAAGGCTGCGGACGAGGAAGTGCAGCGTACCTTTAAGAATATGACCCCCGCAGTGGTTGTTCAGATGATTAAGCGCGGCATTAATCCACTGGAGATGGACATTTCCGAGTTAAATCAGGCGGCGGAGGAGATACGGTCAGAAACCGGTGACGAGGACAAGAGCAGATTCAGTGAATACCTTTGGAAATTGGAGCAGAATCATAATATCAGTGAAAATGAACGCAGTGCTTATATCGGAATTTACCGATTGATCCGTCAGGTTGAGAATACAGACGGAGCTGCCGTGGGAGCGGTGGTAAATCAGGGCGCAGCGCTTACCATGAAAAATCTGTTGACAGCAGTGCGCTCTGAGAAGCGAAGCGGCAGAATGGATATTTCCATGGATGATTCCTACGGGGAACTGGAGCTGGTCAAAAAAGAAGGAACCTCAATTACAGACCAGATTGAGGCGGGGTATCAGTTCAACTGCTTAAAGGATGTTATGGATGTTCTTACTCCGAACATGATAAAAACCGTTATGGAGGCAAACCCGGACTGGCAGGATATGACGCCGGAGCAGCTTAAGGGGGCATTGCAGAATGCAAAGGATGCTCTGGGAGCGGATTCTCCGCTGGCAAAGGAGGAGAAGAAGCTGGATGAGGCATATGCCAAGCATCAGTTGGAGGAGTTCAGGCTCAGTGCCGGTGCGTCCCAGGACGTATATGAAATACTGGAAAAATATGATATTCCCAACACGGCACAGAATATTCTGGCGATGGAGTCCATGATGAAAAACCGGAATCAGATTTTCCGGCAGATTTTTGGTGGCAGGGAGGAGCGCGTCAAGGGAAGAACGGACAGGCAGACGGAGGAAAAAGAATCTGTTCTGAATGCTTTTGCCGATGCGCTGTCAGATCCGGAGACGATGGAAAGTGCGCAAAAGCAGCTAAACGGGCTGGCAGAGCAGGTCATAGAGGAAGCTATGAATCAGGACGCTGTCACCAGTCTGGATGTACGGAGTATGAAGCTGTTGCACACGCAGCTTAGCATTAACAATGCGCTGGTGAAGGAGGAACAGTATTCCATTCCGGTTCAGGTGAAGGATGAGATTGTGAATGTTTCTCTGAAAATTGTACGTGGCACAGAGACAAAGGGAATCGTGGATGTGACAATGGAACAGGACGAATATGGCACGATTGCTGCAACCTTCCAGGCAAAAGAGACAGGAATCAGCGGTCTTGTCACATCAGATAACCGCCATACAAAAGAACTTTTGCAGGATATGGCGGGACAGCTTAAGAATCTGCTCTCTGACGGGGGAGACACGGTGATTGACATACACTATGCGTATATCAATGATTTGGACATCAATCATTTTTCCATGGGAGCCTTTGGCGTGGAAGCGGAGAATGCCGGGGAGGCCGAGCCGCAGAGTGAAAATTATCAGGTACAGACTTCCCGGCTGTATCACATGGCAGAGAGCTTTATCTGCCTCCTGCGGCAGCAGTTATAAAGGGCTACAGGAGATTTTCTGCTTTCAGGTATTCTAAAATTCCAAGATGGATGGCGTAGACCAGTTGATCCTGATATTCTTCCGTCAGCAGCAGGTCTGCCTCCTCCGGATTACTTAAAAACCCACATTCTACAATTACAGTAGGTGTGGGTGTTTTTTTGAGCAGATAATAGCTTTCATTGGCTTTTGCCTCTCTATGATTTTCCGGATCCACTTCGGAAATCAGATTTTTCTGAATGGTTTCTGCCAGTGCCTTTCCCTTTGCGGATTGTCCGTAATAGAAAACCTGTGCACCTTTTACGTCGGCAGTGGGATAGCTGTTCTGGTGGAGGCTGACTGTGAAAACCGGATTGGCATCGGTGATAATTTTGCACCGGTTCTGCATATCTTCCGCCTTTTTATTGTTGGAGCTTTCCGAGTAGAGACCGGCATCGCTGTCCCTGGTCAGCACGACTTCTATGCCGTCCTCTGTCAGCAGCTCTTTCAGTTTTAGTGCCAGAGCGAGATTGATGTCCTTTTCCAGTGCATCATTGATTCCCACTTTCCCAGGGTCGGAGCCGCCGTGACCGGCATCAATGACAATGCACATATTTCCATTGGCATTGTCGGTTTCGGTCTCTGATTCTGTAGCGGCAGCAGAATTTCCCTGTACGAAAACAGCTCCCTGTCTGGCAAGAATAAATGCTGTGACGAGCAGGCATATGGTCATGACAAGTTCAATTTTTTTATTCATAAAAAAACTCCCGGCTATCCGTTCACATAATCCTATGTGAAGGAGTCGGGAGTTATGCTTTTTGCTTAGTTGATATACTTAATAATGGTGTCCCATACGTTGCTGCTTTCCAGTCCAAGCTTCCAGAAGGAACCGCCTGCCAGATTATTTGACTGGAGTACCTTCAGTTTCTCTTCCAGAGAAGCGGCGTTTTCAATCCAGATCTTGTAGGTGGAGCCGCTGTTTTCATATTCTGCATAGTATTGACCGTACTCATCCCACCAGACAGGTTCTACGCCATTGGCACTCAGCAGGTTTGCCACTTCGTTCATGCTTGTAGCATAACTGCTTAAGTCATACAACACATAGCTGTCTGCGGAGTCATCCTCGGAAGCCTCATTGCTTTCAGCAGATGTGTCATCAGCAATGGGGGTTTCACACCACACTCTGGTATAGAATGGCATACCAAGAATAATCTGATCTGCCGGAACCTCCTTCAGGGTATTGGAAACACCGTCCTTTACGAATCCAATGGATGCCACCGGTCCTGCCTCTTCACAGCCCACATAATATTCGTCGTATGCCATGATAACCACATAATCGGCAAAAAGTGCCTGTTCTTCCCGGTCATAGAAAGCGGTATAGCTGGTAGGCACATAATTATCTACGGAAAGAACAATATTATTGTTAGCACATTTTAAAGACAGCTCACGGATGAACTGGATATAGGCATCCTCCACCTCCGGGCTTATGGACTCCAAATCTACGTTAATTCCGTCCAGATTGTACTGGATGGCTTCGGAGATCAGATTGTTTACCAGATTTTCACGCTTGGAGGTGTGGGTTAAAACCTCTGTGGTATCTACCTCCGTGTTCTCCAGATTGCTGAACAGAGCCCATACTTCAATATTGTTCTGATGGCAGTAATTTACATAATCGCTGTTGGCAAGTGAAACGATATTGCCGTTGTTATCGTTCAGATAGTACCAGGTGGGGGATATTACATTTACACCCTTGGTGTTCTGCAAAAGAGCGCTCAGGGTATTATTGGCATCCTGACTTGTGACCTGATGCCATACCATGTTGATCTTAAAATCCTTCTTAATGTGGGTGAACTCCTCCGGTATATAATCGCTGGTAAGAGTCTGGGTCGTGGAGGCATTCAGCCACTTGGATTTGATGTAACCAACGATGCCGTCTGTAGTGGCAACCTTTGTCCAGTCGGTATCCGGCTCTAAGACAGTAAGCTCGGTTCCCTTCGTGACATCTGCCAGAATCGGGCTTTTGATACCGCCGCGGTAACGGATTTCCGTGTCGCGTTTCACGGTGCTTACAGTAATCTCGCCCCAGTCGTCGGTGATAAGAACACGGTTGGGTTCTGTATATATCACATAATCAAAATCGGAATACAGCTTTACAAAATCAATGGCAATATATGCGGTGGAGGCACCTGCCTTTACAATGGTATGATCCATAGATTTGGTATCCTTAGTGACAGAGTAGCTGTTGCTCTCCGCGTGGACGGACACAAGATCAGTGGGGGTGGCATACAGCAGAATATTTTCATTGGCATCCCAATAGAAACGGTCGTTAATTAAGTCATGCACCGTTTCATAATCCAGATAGACAACACCGTCAATCAGCTTGCCTTTTATATCCAGAAGCTCATTGTTCAGCATCAGTGCAACTTCGTCATCTCCGGAAACCTGATAATATTCAGCCAGATTTTGTCGCTCCTTAGAGGGAGTATATTTATCGATAATACTGCTTAGCACCATAAACAGTATAACTACAAGTATGAGGGCAATTACGGCAAGGAATGGAACAACTTTCTTTTTCATGGAACATCCTTTCTTATTGTGAGCATTTATTCCGTCTTTAACGAAATTTCCTTATTATATTGTAGCATACCGGGGCACAATTTCAAAGAGTTTTAGATGATATGGAATATTCTGTCGAAAAGAACTGCCGGAAATTCCGGCAGTTCCTGCTCTCTTTTTATACGCGATTTCCCGTGTACTATGACCGGTGGGGCATTGAGGACTCCGACCCACCGCTTCGTTTCTGCGAACCAATCATAGTGTTTACCGGTTACTTTTCTTTTAATTGATCAAAATGAATTTCTTTTAACACCCCCTCCTCAAAAATGTAATCCCGCATATAGGAAGGGCTTTCCTGTATGCAAAGCTGGTTGGACACATCAAGCGAAGAACTGGGAGAACCATCCAGCCAGATTGTAATGCCTCTGTCCTCCAAAGAGGAAAGCTCCAGATAGAGCGTATTCATATCCTGATTTTTCAATTTGTATGTCCCCCATAGTAAATTGACCAAAAGGAATCCGCAAAGTTACATTATTGTGATATATCATAAATTTTGGGTTCCGTTGCCGCAACAGCTTTGGAAATGTCGCTGTAGAACATATCGGCAATGAGAATACTGCCTTTATGCAACGCAATTCTTGTATGGCAGTTTTCCAGTCTGCCAGGTTCTGTCACCAGATTCAGAGACAGTCTGTTGTCGGCTGAAATAATACAGCGGGTATAGCATTCTGCCGTAATCTGATCCCCGGCAGACAGGTCCCGTGTCAGCACATAAGCCGATACGGTCTGGCAGTTGCTCTCCGTTTTTTCATAGCGGGCGACTGCATTTGAAAGAGACCGGTTTCTGTCCTGCTGTATGCAGAGAAGTACCAGAAGCGGTATTCCGATGATGCAGGCGCCTGTTAGCAGGGAAAGGCAGATAGTTCTTTTTCTGCTATAAAACATATGGCTTCCTCCTAAAGCAGCTCCTGGAGAAACAGGAACCGTTCTTTCTCGATTTGAAACGGATTTGAGATAAAGGGAACCGTTTTCATGGCAATCCGGTGCTTTTCTGCAAATTCAGCAATATCCCATTTGTCCCCCGTTTGGACCAGATATACAAAGCTTCTGTTATTTTTTAATGAAGTGGAATAATTGCAAAAAAGTGATTCGTAACAATAAGTTTTCCAGGGTGCCAGGCTGCCTACAATCAGCTTCCGGTCGCAGCGCAGAAATTCATTCCAGTCAGCGCGGTCTGCATAGCCCATATCCAGAATAAGATAGCAATAATCTGTATTGAACAGTGTGGGAATCAGATCCGGCTGCACGGCGGGATAGTAGTCCACGCCATAGATGGAAAATCCTGTGTCACAGATGCCGTTTTTTTGTACAGCCGCCGGATTGTGCTCCGGCGAAAGTGCGGAAAGCTCGCCCGGGGAGCAAAGCTCCAGACAGGCGGTAGTTTTTTGCAGTTTGGAAGCGCAGTAATTTGCCAGGGCAATGCAAAGATGTGTGACTCCGGCTCCTGGTTCACAGCCCAGTATGCCCACGGTCATGCGCTTTAAGGTTTCCTTTTTCGGATGAAACAAGATTTTTTTGTCACTCCCTTCTGTGAAATGATGGATGAAACCAGCCGTTCTTTTGCCGGAGTGACCCGGAAGGGGTCTGTATCCGGGGGGAAGCAGTAGACATTTCTGCCAAGCTGCCGCGCGAACTTTTTTGCCGCTTTTTGCTTGTCATAGTTACAGATAAATACAATATTTTGCCGAGTACAAAGACTTTTGGCATAGGACAGACTTTGCGAAAAATCCCAGTCGCTGCCGCTTAAAATAAGGATGATCAGGTCTGCCTTGTCCAATTCTGTGGAATCGGCATGTATTCCATAATCATTTACGAAGGCGCCCTGCGTGGGAAGAAGACTTTGAATGCCCTGTCCGTAAAGTGGCATACCGGAAAAATAGTGAAAGCGGTATATACCTTCCTTCTCCGCCATGTGCGGGTTTGCTGCCAGTATGGAAGAAAAACTGCAGGAGGAATCCGTTGCCAGATAGGTGGCTGGAAGTCCAAGCCTGTTTAGGGCACAGACGAGAGAAATGGCAAAATGTGTTGCGCCGGCGCCGGGTCTGCTTCCCAGCACGGCTATGTTTTTTATGAGATGCGAAGGATTCCGGCACGCATTGTCTGGAGGAACTGCCAGCAGGGCAGTTTTTAAGCCGGAGACCGTTTCAAACCGTTCCTTGACGGAATTGGCAGCCGCTTTTTGTATTGCGTGCAGAAGCTGCGGGGAACAGGGAATCCGGGTGTGCTCTGCGATATAGAGCAGTACCCTGCCAAGGCTGTATATATCGGCGGCGGGCCCGATGGACTGGCCGGCGAGTGCCTCAGGGGCTATGAATCCGTCTGTTCCGTAAAACTGGAAATTTTTTCCGAAACCGGTAAAAAAAGATGCAATTCCAAAGTCGATTAATTTCACCTGATCTCCGCATACTATAATATGCTCTGGTTTTAAATCCTGATACAGGATGGGATATGGAGCTATGTGATGCAGATAATCAAGGATGTCGCAAAGCTGGATGCCGATGTTTCTTATCAGTTCCTGTGAAATGCTTTCTTGATGGATCATAAACTGATCCAATGATTCACCCTGAATATATTCCTCAATAATATAAATATTAGTCTCATCTTCGTCGATATCAAAAATAAGGGGAATTCCAGGATGTCTTAGATTCTTTAGAAGTTCTGCCTCCGTTGGCGGGCAGAGCTCTAAGGAGAATGAAGAAATGCGGGTCTTGTCTTTGGGGATACATTTGATGGCCCGACGTGTCTTCAGTCTGAGATGTTCGGCAAGATAAACCGTACTGGTAGAACCGGTTCCAAGTGTTCGAAGCACCTGGTATTTGCCGGACAGGATTGTCTGTATAATGCGAATCGCTCCTTTCGGGCGTGTCAGTTTCGCATCTCATGCATAGTTTATAACATGAACCACAATACTTTGCAACTACTTTTCTAATTTTTGTGAAATATCCACAAAAATAGTCCAATAAAGAGCCAGGAAAATTTGTTTAGAAAGATTTAATGAAAAGGGATACTTTACATCAAAAGGTCATTTGATTATAATAGATGTACAGTTTACAAGGTTTTCCGGATGAAGGATGTGATTGTATGAAAATTGAAAAAGTAAATGACAACCAGATTCGCTGCACGCTGACCAGAGAAGACCTGGCAGAGCGACAGATCAAGCTCAGCGAGCTTGCGTATGGAACCGAGAAGGCAAAACTGTTATTCCGGGATATGATGCAGCAGGCCGCCTATGAATTTGGCTTTGAGGCAGATGATATACCGCTGATGATTGAGGCGATTCCACTGTCAGCGGACACCATAATTTTAGTGATAACCAAGGTAGAATATCCGGAGGAGCTGGATACCCGGTTTTCCCGGTTTTCCGAGCCGGACCCGGAGGACCTCTATGAGGATGCGGTGAATGCAGGTCCTGCATTGTCGGAGGGGGCGGATGATATCCTTGGTCTGTTCCGAAAGATTCAGGAGGAACGCAGGCGGGCGGAGGAACAGCAGGAAGAACAGGCTGCAGCCGCAGATACGGACAGACAACAAAAAGAAGATCCGGTTCAGGTACTTGTAGACATTACCAAGCTGTTCGTATTTAATGATCTTTCTGAGGTGACACGCCTTGCCCATGTGCTGGATGGCTTTTATACGGGAAACAATGATCTGTATAAGAATGAGACCAACCATAAGTATTATCTGCTGGTGAGCAAGAGCAGCCAGTCGCCGGAGGCATTTAACAAGGTGTGCAATATTCTTTCTGAGTATGCCGCACAGCAGACCTTTACTCCGGCTGCAAAGGCATTTTTTGGAGAGCATTACCATGCGATTCTGACGGGAAATGCCCTGCAGACGCTGGCTGAACTGTAACAGAGACAAAAAAAGAGTTCCGCGTACGGAACTCTTTTTTTGTCAGAACAGATTAATTCTGAGCGGCGGAATCCTTTGCCAGGAAATCGTTAATCTCTTTTACCAGGGCATCCGGTTCAATTCCGTGAACCATAGCTGCCTCCTCAATGGTCTCCATCTGGGAAGATGGGCATCCGAGACAATGCATCCCGATATTTAAAAGGATTGGCGCAATGTTCTGGTCAATCTGAAGAAGTTCGCCAATCATGGTAGTTCTGGTTACCTGTGCCATCGTAGTATCCTCCTTAAAGTATTTTTACGGACGCAGTTAGTGTGTCCGACAACGTGGTAATTATAATACGAAACGGAAAATATTGCAACAAATTACGGGAATTTGTCTTTAGTGAAAGAAAAACCTGACCGATATATAGGGCAGAGAAAAGACAGGGATGGTCGAAGCAGAATGCAGGGAAGCAGCATCAGGCAGAAAATAGGAGAAAACGCATATGAAAATTAATTACAATATGTCTGCAGTAGTGGCAAACAAGCATTTGCTCGGTATTGAGGATAATTTAAAGACCTCCATGGAGCGGCTGTCTTCCGGTCTTAAGATCAATAAGGCGGGAGACAATCCGGCAGGAATGGCAATTTCAAGAAAAATGCATGCACAGATAGAAGGCTTAAGCCGGGCATCTGAGAATGCATCTGACGGTATTTCCGTATTACAGATTGCAGACGGGGCACTGGCAGAGACCACCAGTATTTTACAGCGTATGAGAGAGCTTTCCGTGCAGGCTGCCAGTGATGCCACCATGACACCTGCGGATAAACAGGCGATTCAGGATGAGATTGAGTCCCTGAAAGAAGAAATTGACCGTATTTCCAGAGACACGGAGTATAACTCCAAATCTCTGCTTGACGGCAGCATGGATACCAGAGTTTATACGAATAATGCAACAAGAGTCCGGATTTCCGATTATGTGGTTGCCGGGAATTACTCCTTAACGATTGATTCGGCAGCTACGAATGTTTCTGTGGATGCGGCAACCGGTGTGGATTATACGGATAACACTGCAACTGTAGGAGAGTCGGGCAGCATTTCCATTAATGGTTCCACTGTGGAAATCAGTGCGACGGATACCTTTGCGGAGGCATTTGAGAAAATCCGTGATGCGGCGGAAATGGGGAATGTGACAGCGTCACGGGATGAGACGGACCAGCATCTTACATTGACATCCGATATCTATGGTGTGAAAAGCGGAGTAGACTTAGAGTTCAGCAGTCAGGATCTGGCAACAGCGCTCGGCTTTACCGGTCTGAATGCCACGGCGGACGGGACATATGTGAATGGTACGGTCAATGCGGACGGTACGGTAACCTACGAAACCGGTGACGAAGCCCAGATTACACTGGATTTGCCGGGAGACGGGACCGGGTTCCAGCATACAGCCACCATTGATACTGACGGAAATAAAATTACGATTACGGATAACGGGGGATTTTCGATTTCCTTCCTGGCGCAGGCGGGATATGAAGACGGTGCGGCGGTTGACCCCAATGATCCCGCAGCGGGAACCTACGATGGCAGAATCAATTTTGAGGTGACGGACATGGGAACCATGACTTTGCATATTGGCTCCAATGAGCACCAGAATATGGAGGTGCGCATTGAGGAGGTTTCCTGTGAAAGTCTTTATATTGACGATGTGGATGTGCGCAAAGTGAACGGCGGTGCGCAGGCGATGACACGGTTTGATGAAGCAATTGCCCAGGTGACATCGGTGCGTTCCAAGCTGGGAGCTTACCAGAACCGGCTGGAATCCAGCGTAGCCAGTCTGGATGCCTTTGAGGAAAATATGACCGATGCGCTTTCACGTCTGACGGATGTGGATATGGCGGAGGAAATGACCAACTATACCCAGCAGAATGTGCTCAATCAGGCAGCTATTTCGGTGCTGACCCAGGCAAACGATCTGCCGCAGCAGGTATTACAGATTCTGCAGTAAAGGTGTCATTGTGGTATTGTTTTTTGTGATGTTCATGATTAAGGCAGGGGAAGCAGCTTGAAAAAAGAGCAGATTCAGGATTTTACAAGAAGAATCAGCCAGGCAAACCGTAGTGAGCTGACGCTGGTGACATACGACATGTTTTTTGCATACACAAATGAGGCGAAGGCGGCATTTGCAGAGGATGACTGGCAGGCGTGCAGGGAAGCCATCCGGGGAGCCATCCGCTGTGTGCAGGAGCTTTTGGATACGCTGGATTTTTCCTATGATCTGGCGCAGGAGCTGTATCCGCTTTACCGTTACAGCCGGGATTCGCTTTCGGAGACTATGTACAAAAAGAGGCTGGACGGATTGGAGCACGCGGAGCTTGTTATGGGAAAGCTGCGTGCGGCATTTGCAGAGGTGGCAAGACAGGACGATTCCCAGCCGCTTATGAGTAATGCGCAGCAGGTGTATGCCGGCTATACCTATGGCAAGGGCGATGTGGTGGAGAGCTATCAGACTCCGGATCAGTCCAGAGGTTTTCTGGTATAAGAGAAAAATGATTACAAAAGCAGTTAAAAAGCGTCGCATAGCGACGCTTTTTTCAGGCTTCCGAAATCGTTTCCTCCATTTTTTTTATGCTTGCCAGCAGAAACTTATAACGCATCTGAACCGAATTGAGCTCGTAAATATAGCAGTCGATTAAATCAGGGTCCACCACGTTTTCCAGATTATTATAAGCGTCGTTTAAATCCTTTGCCGTCTGATGGAGGTCGTTCATGAGTAACGTATAGTGTTTATCCTTGGCTTTCTCCGAGTGAAAAAAGGGTAACATGGCATCCTCCAAAAAATTGATCATTGTTCTTGTGATAAGTATAATCAATAAAATTCCATTCTATACAAAATACGGAAAAATTTTATTTGTGTCATAAATTTTTCCGAGGCAAATATATATTTAGAGACAAACGGTCCGGAGGAAAAATTGGATCAGAAGCTTTCAATCGGGATCATTGCGGGAATCTGTATTCTGGTGCTTGCCATCGCGCTGGTAAAAAAATATCTTCAGACATTCTTTAATTTTCTGGTGCGTGTGGTGCTTGGGGCAATCGGAATATTGGCGGTCAACGATTTTTTTCAGGGGCAGGCGTTGCAACTGGCAGTGGGATTAAATCCGGCAACGCTTTTGACAATCGGAGTGCTTGGTTTTGGCGGGTTCGTCATGCTTTACGCGATTGTGGCATCAAATTTTTTGTAGAAAGTTTACAATGGACAAAGAAATAAATGACTGATATAATCCGATTTACCAACAGAAGAAAGGGGTGATGGATTGGGGGAGTATTACAATTGACGCTGCCGACATTTCTTACAGTGGCGGTGGTGACAGATTGCCAGAGCGGTAAGATCAGTAACCGGCTGATTGCTCTGGGGTTAGCGACAGGTCTTATGTTCCGGATTTTGGGGGAAGGATACATAGGCATTGTTCATTTTCTGGTGAACACATCTGTTCCGGTTATCTTATTATTCATTCTTTTTCAAATGCGCGCGTTGGGCGCAGGCGATATCAAGTTGTTTTCCGTAATTGGCAGTTTTGTGACAATCAGACAATTGTGCTATGTAGTGGCGGCATCCTTTATTGTGGGAGCTGTAATCGGTGCAGGCAAATTGGCATATCAGAAATTGTTTTTAAGAATCTGCCGCGGGAAAAAGACAATCATTCATTTTTCCATTCCAATTTTAATTGGATACCTGTTTATAGTCTGGGGGTGTGCGATTGAGTAAAATCAAAGTGGCAGTCTGTGATGCGGATGAGGGATACCGCAGGCGGTTTGTCACCTACCTGATGGAGCACAGGAGAGAGGAACTGGAGGTATATGCGTTTTCTCTTCCGGCGCTGCTTCTTCAGGAATTGGAAACTACGGTATTTGGAGTAGTTCTTTTGGGGGAAGGCTTTGAGGAAGCCATACCGAAGGTACAGGAGAGAAAAATACCGTTGCTGGTTTTGGCGGAGGAAGTACCAATGCGAGTAGCAGAAACCAGTGATTTTGGGCAGGCAGAGCAGACGCTTACCTCCCGTGTGTTTAAATATCAGCCCATGGATCACATCATGCATGAAATGCAGGTGCTGACCGGAGGCAGTGCACTGAAACCAAAGTCGGAATGTGCAATGCTGCCGGGAATGGAGGTTATTGGTGTGTATTCTCCGGTGAAGCATGAGATGCAAATGGCATTTTCTGCTATTTTTGCCGCGATAATGGCAGAGAAGCGGAAAGTATTATACATCAACCTGATGGAGCATTCCGGTTTCCTGGAATTGTTCGGACTGACAGGAGAGTACGATCTGGGGGATATTGTGATTCGTATCCGCAAAAACCGTCTGTTGCCGGAGATTTTCCTGCGCAGTGTCTATGAAATGGGTGAGGTTAGCTACATACCGCCGTTTCGGAATCCGGAGGATTTGCTGGAATTCAAATGGGAGGACTATCAGGCGCTTCTTAAATTCCTGGAGGAGAAGACACCATTTGAGATGGTGATTATCGATTTTGGTCAGGGGCTGGATTGTTTTCCGCAGATGCTGTCTACCTGCAGCAGTGTCTACTGTCCGGTAAAAACAGGTTACTTTTATGAGTGCCGGAAGGAACAGTTTTTAAACTATGTGCGGACTGCGACCGGGGAAGCACTGGAGGAGAAACTGCACTTTGCAGAGCTTCCTTTTTCGACAAAGGCAATTCACGGAGGAACAAAGGTTTTTGAACAACTGATGTGGAGTGAATTTGGAGATTATATCCGGGAATATCTGACAGGAGGGATTGTTTGAAAGCAACCAGAGAGGAATTTACGGCGCTGAGAGAGCAGATTCTTGACGGATTGGATCTCTCGCGGGAGATACCGGATGACGACGTGTATGACATGGTGGAGGAGACAGTGGCAGCCTTTGCCAGAGAACATGGGGGAACGCTGGCAGAGCGCGAGACGATGGTACAGCAGTTGTTTAACTCCTTACGCAAGCTGGACGTGCTGCAGGAACTGCTGGAGGACCCGGAGATTACAGAGATTATGGTAAACGGGGCGGCTCACATTTTCTACGAAAAACGGGGACGGCTTTATGAATCGGAGCGCCAGTTTGTGTCGAAGGAGAAGCTTAACGATGTAATCCAGCAGATGGCAGGGATTAGCAACCGGATGGTAAATGAGGCATCTCCGATTGTTGATACAAGACTTAAGGACGGGTCGAGAGTGAACATTGTGCTTGAGCCCATCGCCATTGATGGTTCTGCCATATCAATCCGCAAATTCCCGGAAAAGCCCATTCGGATGAAGGATTTGATTGAAATTGGTTCTTTGTCCGAGCAGGCGGCGGAGGTGCTGAAGATTCTGGTAAAGTCGGGATATAACATTTTTGTGTCAGGAGGAACCGGTTCCGGTAAGACGACTTTTCTGAATGCTCTGTCCCAGTATATTCCACGGGAGGAGCGTATCATTACGATTGAGGATTCTGCGGAGCTGCAGCTTTTGGACAAGCCGAATCTGGTGCGGTTAGAGACCAGGAATGTCAATACGGAGGGGGTGCAGCCAATCACAATCCGGGATCTGATTAGAACGGCGCTGCGCATGAGACCTACAAGAATAGTTGTTGGCGAGTGCCGGGGAGCAGAAGCGCTGGATGTACTTCAGGCAATGAATACGGGGCATGACGGCAGTCTGTCTACCGGACATGCCAATTCCTGCCGGGATATGTTAAGCCGACTGGAGACTATGGTTCTTATGGGGATGGAGCTCCCGCTTCCTGCCATACGCAGCCAGATTGCGTCGGGGATTGATGTGTTGGTTCACCTGGGGAGGCTGCGGGATAAAAGCCGGAAGGTGTTAAATATCACGGAGGTTCTGGAAATGGAGCAGGGAGAAATTCAGCTTAATGAAATTTTTCGGTTTGTGGAGGATGGACAGGAGGGTGAGCTGGTTCATGGAACGATGCGGTGTGTAGGACAGCTACAGCATCAGGAAAAATGCCGGAGGGCAGGCTACAGGCTTCCTTCTGTGGAGGTATCTGATGGATTATAGAGAGTATCATTTTACGGTAGCAGATGTTCTGAAATGCGCGGCAGCAGCAGTTTTGGGTGGGACGCTGCTTGCCTGGCTTTTCTACCGCTCTGTATATGGAATGGTTCTCACACTGCCGCTGTATTTATTGATACACAGCCGTTATGGGAAGACGCAGAGAGAAAGGCGGAAGAATCAGTTACTGCTTCAGTTCCGGGACGGTATGCAGGCGGTTTCTGCGGCATTGCTGGCAGGCTATTCTATGGAAAACGCCTGGCGTGAGGCGGAAGGGGAACTGCGGGAGCTTCACGGTGCGAAGGCGCTTATGGTGAAGGAGTTTGCGGGTATGAATGCGGCAATTCGTATGAATGAACCGTTGGAACAGGAATTACAGCAGTTTGCGGAACGCAGCGGCTGTGAGGATATTGAAAGCTTTGCAGAGGTGTTTTCTTTCGCAAAGCGCAGCGGAGGAGACTTTGCCGGTATTATTCGAACCACTGTCTTGCGCATGAGCAGTAAGATTGAGGTGGAGAGGGAGATTGCCACAGCAGTTGCAGGGAAAAAACTGGAGGGAAGGGTTATGAATCTGGTGCCGCTTTTTATTCTTTTTTATCTGAATCTTACCTCCGGAGAATTTCTGGAGGGGCTATATGGGAATATGCTGGGGGTACTTGTGATGACAGTGGCGCTTGCAGCGTATGGTGGTGCGATAAGGCTTTCGGATCGGATTCTTGACATTCAGATTTAAGTCGAGGGGGAACAGGGATGATTTTGTGTGGGGTAGTGGCAGTGATATCCGGTGGAGTTCTGCTTATCTTTCGAAAACGACTTCCAGGTCTCATGAAAAAGCAACTGTTATTAGTGGCGGTTGCGGCTGTAGTGGGACTTTTGGCGGGAGTAGCTGAGCAGGATGGCTCCGGGAATGAAATTTTGCAGCGTAATCCGGTAGGGGAAGGGGATTACCAGGAGGAGTACATCTTGAATGTGAAGGGACTGCTTGAAGACTATATTTATGCCGTGGAAGTCCCGGAGCAGATCCTGACAGAGGGGGAGAAACAGGAAATTCTGTCAGCGGCGATTTCAGAGTTGTCGGAGGAATTTCCGGGAGACAATGCATCGATAAACCATATCTGCGAAAAAGTGGTAATCCGCGACAGTTATCAAAATGGAAGAGTGTCCGCGGACTGGACATTCAGTGATTACGGAGTAGTGGATTATGAAGGAAATGTTGTGTCAGAAAACATCCCGGTGGAAGGAATCCTCCTGAGTGCTCAGGTGGAATTGAGCTGTGGGGATGCAGCATGCAGTGAGGAGTTTTACTTTCGTGTATTTCCGACAGAGCAGACCCCGCAGGAGGCGCTGCTTGGAGCGCTTTGGGATGACCTGGAGAAGCAGAAGGCGGATGCGGCGGTAAAGGAACTTAAATTGCCGGAACAGCTTCTGGGCTACCGGCTTACCTGGTCTCCCAAAGAGGAGTATAGCCCGGAAAAAATACTTATACTGGGGGTGGTACTTTCTGTAGGAGTGTTTTTTGTCTGGCGGGAGAAGGCGCAGAAGAAGGCAAAAGAACGCCAGCAAAAGTTGATTCTGGAATATCCGGATATGTTAAGTAAGCTGGCGCTGCTTCTGGGCGCAGGCATGACCATGAGTGGGGCATGGAAAAGAATTGCCACTTCATATGAAAATAAGCGGCAGAACAATGCTGTTTCTGAAATGCCACTCTATGAGGAAATGCTAATCACATACCATGAGATGGAGGGGGGAGTCAGTGAGGAAAGGGCTTATGAACGATTTGCGGAGCGCTGTGGGGAGCGCAGATTTCGCAAGCTTGCGAGTATACTGACCCAGAATCTGCGCAAAGGAACGCGGGGGCTGGCAGCGCTATTGGAGAATGAGGTAGAGGATGCTTTTGAAGAACGGAAAAGCATGGCAAGGAAATATGGGGAGGAAGCCGGCACAAAGCTGCTTCTGCCCATGATTATGATGCTGGGAATTGTGATGGCAATTCTTATCATACCGGCATTTTTATCATTTCAAATATAGAGGAGGAGATATCTATGAGAGGAATACGTGAATTTTTGTGGGAAGAAGACGGTATAGGAGTCGTTGAGCTGATACTGATTCTTGTGGTAATATTTACTAGGATATAGAGTGTAGATAATGTAAATAAAGGGGGAGTAAGAG
>JBJEJC010000023.1:0-22552 GCA_051877675.1 Roseburia sp.
ATCGAGGGCTTGACCAAAAGGTTTAATCGGAAATCTGTATGAAGTTTTGAAGGTATAAAAAGTATTGCATTTGCATAAGATATTGTGTATACTTGATGACGTACCAGTTTACGTCATTTTGTGCACTTTATACCTTTAGGTGTCATTTCGGTGATACGTATTCCTCGATAGCTCAGTCGGTAGAGCACGCGGCTGTTAACCGCGCTGTCGTAGGTTCGAGTCCTACTCGGGGAGTTTTTCTTACAAGTAGTATTTATAATTGAATATGGCGACTTAGCCAAGTGGTAAGGCGTGGGACTGCAACTCCCTGATCGTCGGTTCAAATCCGTCAGTCGCCTCTTTTAGAGGGCTTTTGTGAAATAGGTGAATAACCTGTTTGGCAAGAGCCTTTTTGTGTGAGTGGTAAATTAAGTGGAAATGTGATACTATAAACATAAGGTGAGTTTTTTTAAAGTAAAACAAGAGAGCAGAGAAGGTATTAGGGGATGGAGAAAGAACGGATTTTTGTGAAGACGGAAAATCTTTTTAAAGACCAGGTCATGAAAATGTTTTTAAAAATTGAAAACAGCCATTTGTTATCCATTATAAGACGGGGACTTACCATGTTAGTACCTTTTATCGTTGTGGGGGCGGTGGCGTATGCGATTCTGTATTTTCCGAATGAGGCATTTACATATTGGATTACGATACGGCATGTGTGGATTGCGACGTTTTTGGAAATGGTTTATCGGGGAACATTTGGAATGTTCTCTATGATATTTGTGGTAACGCTGGCAATCAGTTATGCGATTGAGCAGGGCGAGACCAATGATAAGATGTTTTTCTATGCAATTACAGCTGTAGCCAGTTTTGGCACGCAGTTGGTTATGGCAGACAACAATGCGGTGTGGGATATTCTGGGGAATCAGGGATGTTTTGTTGCAATGGTTGTGGGGCTGCTCTCCAGCTTTATATTTTCCAGACTTGAGCAGCTTGAGAGTCTTTCGTTGCGAAAATATACACTCGGCATGGATCCGGTTTTGGCAAATGCAATCCAAAGTATTTTTCCCATAACAATCACAGTGGGAATCTTTGCACTTTTTGAGTGTGTGCTTCTAAGAGTATCAGGCGGGAAGGATATTTATACTCTATGGGCAACATTCTCGGAGCAGATGTTTGCGGGTATCGGAAATGGATTTGGATCGGCACTTCTTTACACGGTTCTGGTACATATATTGTGGATACTTGGTTTTCATGGCAGCCATATGATGGAAAGCGTTGCAGTAAATCATTTCCAGACAGTGGGAGAAGATATCATCTTTTCAAAAAGTATGTTTGATACCTATGTGGTGATGGGTGGATGCGGTACAACAATTTGCGTGCTGATTGCAATTTTACTGTTTGCAAAGAAAAAAAGAACGCGCAATATTGGCAAGCTTGCATTTCCTACGGTCATATTTAATGCCAATGAGATATTGAATTTTGGAATACCGATTATGTTAAATCCTGTGTTTGCGATTCCGTTTATCTGTGTTCCGATTCTGGCATTGATTCTGTCTTATGGGGCTGCGGCACTTGGAATTGTTTCTCCGGTCTGTAATGAAATTGTCTGGACAATGCCTGTTTTGGTCAGTGGGTATGTAGCATCGGGATCAATTGCAGGTGTTGTTTTGCAGATTGTCATCATTGCTCTTGGTGTGATGATTTATGCGCCATTCCTTAGAATATACGAGAAGATATATGATCTGCGTATGCAGGAAAAGATAAAGAAATTGGTGAATGAACTGCAGGAGTGTGAGAAAAAGGGAGAGAATCCGAACTTCTTACATCGGATAGATGATACGGGTATGGTCACCCGCATGCTGTTACAGGAACTGAAAATTGCCATTCGTGAGAAAGAGCTGTTCCTGTTGTATCAACCACAGGTAAACGGAGAGGGAAAGTGTATCGGTGCGGAGGCACTGCTGCGCTGGAGTCATTCGGAATATGGATTTATTTATCCGCCGCTTATCATTTATCTGGCAAAGGAAGGAAACATTCTTCCTGAGCTGGAGCGTATGCTTATAGATACGGCAATCGGTGCCATTAAACAGGTGTCGGACTCCTGCGGAGGGGAGTTCAAAATATCAGTAAACATCACAGCACATTCGCTGGAATGGGAAATCGAAGAATACATTGAGCAGAAACTGAAAGAGTATCAGGTACCGGCAAAATATTTGTGGCTGGAGATTACCGAACAGGATATGCTGACAAATTCTGACATGGTAATCTGCAAAATGAAGCAATTAAAAGAGGCAGGACATAAGCTGCTGATTGACGATTTCGGAATGGGGCATACATCTCTGATTTATCTGGAGTCTGAATATTTTGATGTGGTTAAGCTGGATGGTTCCCTGGTGCGGGATATCATAAGGAAGACAACCAACCAGAAGATTGTAGCATCTGTGATTGAGTTGGCGGAGAAATTGAATGTAAAAGTAGTAGCGGAATATGTGGAGACTGAGGAAGAATATAACCTTCTAAAGAATATGGGATGCGACTGGTATCAGGGCTATCTGTTTAGTAAGCCGATATCGTTGGAGGAATTTATAAACGGCAGATTTTTTGAAAAAAAAGATATTCATAGGGGATAATGGAAAAAAGATTGCAACAAAATGCAATCTTTTTTCGACTATATCTATGAACACCGGAAAAGGCAGGGCGCGCGTTAAAGAAGCTGGCTGGGAAGCTTGGGGAAGGGGGTTGCCATTAAGATGACGGAAAAAGATATTTTAAAGAAAATAGAAGATTCGGCAGAGGATGTGATGGTACCGGAGTCGCTGAAACCAGAGGAAGTGGTTAAAAACCTGAAAACAAGTCGACATAGATGGAAAAAAGTGACAGCGGCGGCAGCTATGGTTTTGCTGGTCGGGGGTCTGGGAGCTTTTACTGCGATTCATTCCGGTCTTTTCCCATCGGAGGGACAGGGGGAGAGAAAGACGGCATTTTCTGAGGAAACGGGACAGAACGCCGTGTCCGGAGAAGAAAAATCAGCAGTGACAGAAGCGGGGAAGCAGGAAACATCCACGCAAATGGCGGAAGCAGAGGAGCAGGATGCAGAGCAGAATCCGGAAGGAGAGGAAAAACAGAACGCTGGGGAACTTTATGTGGTGGCATCCGGTTATGATGAAGTCTATACTCTGGTGGAAAAATACGGCTTTCAGGAAAATGTGATATCGGATATTAAAATGGAAAGTGCGGGAAGTTCACCCTTGTATTCCGTATCAGAGGATTCGCTGACCAAATATGCGGGAGATGGCATATATTCTGTCTCAGATTATTCCGGAACAAACCTTCAGACCGAGGGAGTGGATGAAAGTGATATTGTAAAAACAGACAGTTCTTATCTCTATGTTACGGATAATGACTTATTAAGAATTATCGATATCCGTGGGGATATTCCAAGGAAAGTGGGAGAAATCCGCTTTTCGGAGGGGACGGATGACATCCGGGCCAAAGAAACCTATGTGGATGGGGATACACTGGTTCTGATAACGGAGCAGTATAGTATACAGCTTCAGAGCAGGAACACAACCGAAGGAAGCAGTGTGGAGGATATGGCATATGCAATGGAGACTACCTGCTTTACCAAGGCGTTGACCTATGATATCAGAGACCGCAGCAATCCGGTTTTGGTGGGAGAGATATCCCAGGAAGGAAATTACCATACTTCCCGCAAAATTGGAACTATGGTTTATCTGTTTACGATTCAGGGATTGACCAGAGATCCGCTTTCCTATTCCACAGGGGATGAGAGCGGCATAATTCCGCTGGTGAATGGAGAGATGGTATCTGCGGACAGTATTTATCTTCCCGGCGGAAATGTGGGCTGGGGGATTCAGGGACTGGTGGTGTCATCAGTGGATTTGACGGCTCCGTCTGCGCTGGTGGATTCCATGGTGATTGTCAATTCCGGTTCAGATATCTATGTCAGCACGGATGCACTCTATCTGTATCATTACGATTCTTTTGCAGAGGATGGAATGACAGAGATTGCAAAATTCCGTTTGAAGGATGGGAAAATGAATGCGGTGGGAGCGGCAACGGCGCCCGGAGGAATTCAGGATACCTTTGCCATAAATGAGTATAATGGAAATCTCCGGGTTTTGACCACAGACAGGGGGCAGGATGGAGTGACAGAGAATGTTCTTTCTATATATAAGGAGGACTTGAAGCTGGCAGGAAGAATTGACAAAATTGCGGAAGGGGAGGAAATTTATGCCGCAAGGTATTTCGGAGATACCGCCTATTTTGTGACCTACCGGAATACGGACCCGCTGTTTGCGGTGGACCTGTCAGACATTACAAATCCTGTAATTATAGGAGAACTGGAGATTACAGGTTTTTCCGAATACCTGCATCTGTGGGGAGCGGACAAAATTCTTGGCATTGGTTATGAGACGAATCCGGATACGGGGAACTGGGAAGGGGTAAAGCTTGTCATGTTTGATTCCTCAGATCCCACAGACCTTTGGGTGACGGACAGTTATGTAATTGCGGAGGCAGACAGCAGCCCTGCCATGTGGAATTATAAATGTGTTCTGGCGGAGGAATGCCAGTCCCTGATCGGATTTGTTGCCATGGAGTATACCGACAGCGGCGTCAGCAACAGATATGTGCTTTTTTCCTGGGAAGACGGGACATTCCGTCAGCTATTGTCGGAGGAACTGGATGGGAACGCGGAGGCTTACCGTGGAATTTATGTGGGGGATACGTTTTATATTGTAAGTCCAAGGGGGCTGACCTTCTACGATAGGACGAAGGATTATGAGCAGAAAGCAAGCCTTGTGTTCTGATTATAAAAAGGAGAAAGAGGAATGTCTGGTATGATAAAGCAGGCATTCCTTTTTTGTCGGAAAAAATATTTGAAAAAATGTTTTTTTTACTTGACAAAGGTAAAATGTACGTTATAATTAACTCATAGCATTCCTACTAAGTAAGTGGGAAATAGAGAGTAAAGAGGAGGTTTCTATTATGAGCAAAATTGTTGAGAGCGCACTGGAACTGATCGGAGGGACTCCGTTACTGAAACTGAACGGATACAGTAAGAAGGCAGGAGTAACGGGAGCCACCATTCTGGCAAAGCTGGAGTACTTAAATCCCGCAGGTTCTGTAAAGGATCGTATTGCAAAGGCAATGATCGAGGATGCCGAGAAGAAGGGACTGTTAAAACCGGGTGCTACCATTATTGAGCCAACCTCTGGAAATACAGGTATCGGTCTTGCAGCAGTGGCGGCAGCAAAGGGATACCATGCCATTTTAACTCTGCCGGATACCATGAGTGTTGAGCGTAGAAATCTCCTTGCAGCATACGGAGCGGAACTGGTGCTCACCGAGGGCGCTAAGGGCATGAAGGGTGCCATTGCCAAGGCAGAGGAGTTAAAGGAGTCGATTCCGGGTTCCATTATTTTAGGGCAGTTCGTAAATCCGGCAAATCCACAGGTACATAGAGAGACCACCGGTCCGGAAATCTGGGAGCAGACCGACGGAAAGGTTGATATTTTTGTAGCAGGCGTTGGTACGGGCGGAACCGTTACCGGTGTCGGAGAATACTTAAAATCTCAGAATCCCAATGTGAAGGTAGTAGCTGTTGAGCCTGCCACCAGCCCGGTTCTGTCCAAGGGAACCGCAGGTGCCCACAAGATTCAGGGAATCGGAGCGGGCTTCGTACCGGAGGTATTGAATACGAAGGTTTACGACGAAGTTATCGCGATTGAGAATGAGGATGCATTTGCAGAGGGCAAGGCATTTGCAGTGAGCGAGGGTATTCTGGTTGGTATCTCATCCGGTGCAGCGCTTAAGGCGGCAACGATACTTGCGGCAAGACCGGAAAATGCCGGAAAGAACATCGTAGTGTTGTTGCCGGATTCCGGAGACCGCTATCTGTCTACACCGTTGTTCAGCAATAATTAAAAATCGCTTCATAATGATTACTTATAGAAAATATCCGCACCGGATTTTGGTGCGGATATTTTTAGTTTCTTTTTCCTTTACTTATTTCCTTGTTGCGCTTTTTCCCACAGGTCGGCCATTTCTTTCGGCGTTTCCTGCATCCCTCGCTTGAACCATTCTTCAATCCAGCCATATAATCCATAGGAAAAGTAAGCCGTCGTATAAGCAACAATATTCGGCTGTTCCGGCTTTGGTCCACAGGCTTCTTTCACGCTTTGTAAACTAAGATGAGCCAAACCCTGTTTGTATAGAAGAATACAAAGTTCCCGGTTTTTCCAATAGTGTGAAAAAACAGCCTCCACTAAATTGAAATCCGGTTTTTTGATTGCCTCAATCCACCAGTTGTCCAGCAGTGTCTTTAAATGCCTGCTGATGACAGCTTCCTTGCTTTCGAAATTACGGTAGAATGAAGCTCTTCCAACACCAGCTTCCTCACAGATTTGGCTGATAGATATTTCATGGAGATTCTCATTCTGCATTAGCTTCAGCACAGCTTCAGTGATATGCTCCACCACATACTGATTTCGCCCCTCGTTACTCATCGGTGATACAGATTGCTTTGTTTGTCTCATTTCTTTCTCTCCCGTTGACAGTCGGTATATCCGCTGATACAATCACTTTGCTGATACATCTGTATCGGCGATATGTATGATTATATTGTGATTATATTAAGGTGTCAAGAAGAAGGGATGAAACACATGAAAATAGTAAAGAAAATCATTTTGATTATCGGAATTGTGCTGATTGCATTGTTTGTTTTAATCGCTGCATTCCTTGTTTACAATTCAAAGAAACCTGTCGCGCCTACGGATTATACAAGGACCGTGGAAACGGGTGGAGAAATCGAAGCGAAATATATGGCGAACGGTGCATATGATGCTTCCTGTTTCGAGGAACCGGTACTGCAGGGCTTTGGAAAGTACGTGATTTATTATCCTACCGAATTGGAGAGTACAGACAAAAATTGGCCTGTGGTTGTTGTAGCTAACGGCAGCGGCTGTAAGGCTTCCAAATATCCTGCATTGTTTGAGCATCTGGCATCCTGGGGTTTCATCGTGATTGGAACAGAGGAAGAGTACGATTGGAACGGCTTTGCTTCAGAGATGTGTGTCCGCCACCTGAACCGTCTCAATGAGATTGAACTTGTCAACGACAAGGACAATCCGCTCCGTGGGAAGATTGATTTGGATAACGTGGGTATCACGGGGCATAGTCAGGGGGGAATCGGTGTAATCAATGCCATTACGACACAGGAGCATAAAGACATTTATAAAGCAGCCGTATCCTTGTCCCCGACCAATAAGGAACTGGCGCACAATCTGGAATGGGACTATGATGCATCGAAAATCACAGCACCTGTACTCATTATGGGTGGCGATAACGATTGGGTTGCCACAAAAGAACAGTTTGAGAGTATCTATGATGACATTCCAGGCGAAAAGTGTATGGCACTCAGAACAGGTACAGAACATGGTCAAATGCTTTATTCCGGAGACGGATATGTGACTGCCTGGTTTATGTACTGGCTGCAGGATGATGAATACGCAGGCAAGGCATTTTTGGGCGACAATGCTGAGATTCTTTCAAACGATTGCTGGCAGGATACAGACACACATTTCAAATAATATGAGGAGAATTGAATTATTAGAGCTGAATCGTATGCTACAGATTCACACGTGAGTTATCTTGCGAACCGGATATACGGAATGTATAATGACTTCAAAGGAGTGATAGTAATTTGATAACATTAGCACATACAGCAAAAGAAGGAACAATGGAAATAAGAAAAGGAACCCTGCAGGATCTTGAGCAGGTAGCTGCTTTATACGATGAATTGAACGACTACCTGGAGAGTCACACCAACTATCCCGGCTGGAAAAAAGGAATCTATCCGATTCGGGAGGATGCCCTTGCGGGCATTGATGAGGATAATCTTTTTGTGGCGGTTGAGAACGGACAGATCGCAGGTACGGTGATTCTGAATCATAAGCCGGAAGAGGCCTATCATTCTGTGGACTGGCACAACGAGCTGGACTATGACCAGATTGTCGTTATCCATACATTTGCGGTACATCCGCTTTATTTACACCGGGGGCTGGGAAATGAAATCCTGAAATTTTCCCTGGAGTACGCTGCTCATACGAATATGAAAGCGGTGCGTCTGGATGTGTATGAGAAAAATGTTCCCGCAATCCACTTGTATGAGAAGATGGGATTCGAGTACATTGATACCGTGGATCTGGGATATGGCATACATGGATTGGACTGGTACAAGTTATATCAACTAATTTTATAGTTCCTCACACATGTTTTTACGAAAGTATTGACTGCATGGTTAATTTATCATATTATTAACCATGTGGTCAATTTTTCTATTTCATAGGAAAAACTTTGTTCTATAAAAATAGATTTGCTCAGAAAAGAGGGATACTTGTGAGGCAGGAAGAAAAAACAGAACTCACCAGAAGCAGAATATTTGAGGCTGCCATGAAGGAATTTGGGACGAACGGCTATGCGGCAGGTTCGGTAAATAATATTTGTAAGACCGGAATAAATAAGGGACTGATTTATCATAATTTTAAGGATAAAGATGCGCTGTATCTGGAATGCGTGAAAAAAAGCTGCGAGGATTTCATGTGCTACATAACAGAACACAGCGCAGAGCAGGGATTTGTGGAATATATGAGTGCACGAATGGAGTTTTTTAAGACGCACGAGCAGGAGGCTTACATCTTTCTGGAGGCGCGGACACGTCCGCCACAGCAGTTGGTCGGACAGATCCGGGAGATTTATGCAGGGCTGGATAAGCTGAATCTGGAGATATTTGAAAGAGAACTTTCCAAATATGAGCTTAGGCAGGGAGTCTCAAAGGAGGATGCATTACTATATTTTTTCGAGATACAGAAGCTGTATAATCTCAATTTTGCAAATGAATTAAATGCAAAAATGTCGCAGCAGGAACAACTTACACTCCATGAGATGAAGATACGCAAGGTGTTTGACTTCATGCTCTATGGCATAGCAAAGGGGGAAACTCAGATATGATACAGAATATACTCTGCTGGCTTGCAGTACTTATCATTGCTTTTTTGGCTGGAAAAGTGGTCAGTAAAATTAAATTGCCCGCAATTCTCGGATGGCTGATTGCCGGAATGCTGCTGGGGCCAAATGCAGCCGGACTTCTTCCGCAGGGAGTGCTGGATGCATCGTGGTATAAGACAATTATTATGTGGATGCAGTGCGCGTTTGGACTGATGCTGGGAACAGAGCTTGTATGGAGAAAAATCAGAAACTACGGGAAATCCCTGGTTGTCACCACGCTGACACAGTCGTTAGGCACCTTTGTGCTGGTTTCGCTGGTGTTCGGTATTGTTTTTAAATGTACGGGTATTCCGGTTTACCTGGCGTTTGCCTTTGGCGGTATCGCGCTGGCAACCGCACCTGCGCCCGCACTGTCGATTGTCAGTGAGTTTCATACGAAGGGACCGGTGACGGATACACTTCTGCCCATGGCGGTACTGGATGATATTGTGGGAATTGCCGTATTTTTTACGATAAATGCCTTCGTGGCACGGACTGTATCCGGGGGTGCGGTGTCTCTGCTGATGATTCCTGTGATGATCCTCCTGCCGATTGCTGTGGGGGCTGTCACCGGATTTATCGCCGGTGCACTGTTGAAAAAGGCGGATGGAAAGGCGGCGCAGCTTGCAATTCTCATTGCCGGAATCACTATAACTGTAATAATCGGATACTGGCTGAATACGAGAGTATTTACGAATATTACGCTGAACTATATGCTGCTGGGAGTGGCGTTTTCTGCCGTATTTTCCAATATGCTTCCGGAGGAGCGGCTGGCTGCGGTGACCGGTTGCTTTCATCCGATACTTGCAATCTGCCTGCTGGGAGCAATCGTGGACCTGGGGGCGCCGTTAGATTATCATCTGATTCTCGGAGCAGGGTTATATACCTTTATTTACATTGTAATCAGAGCCTGCGGCAAGTATTTTGGCGCCAGGTGCGGAGCGAAGCTGATGAAAATGCCGGACACGGTCCGGAAATATCTGGGACTTACTTTATTACCCCATTCGGGGGTATCCCTGGTGTTTACCGGAATTATCTGTGCGACACTGGAGGGCGGCGGCGAATCGGAGCTGGCGGTCATTGTGAAAGGAACCATTGCGGCGGCAGCAGTAATCAATGAGATTATAGCCGTTATTGCCGCGAAAAAGGGATTTGAACTGGCGGGCGAAATCCCTGGGCAATGAGCAGTTGTATTTGAATTACAGCCGGATGCAGAGTATAATGATATATATAGAATCTGCAGAAAGGCGTTGCTATGAAAAAAAGAACAACACCCGGTAAAGATAAAAAAATAGTGATTACCTTGCTCCTGATGCTTGCGCTGGTGGGAGTATCGGTTGTTGTGTCATGGCACATCAGCCAGGCAGAGGAACAGGCATGCTGGGAGTCGCTTCACCAGTCGGTTAGTCAGGTTGCATCCGAAATGGAAACCCGCATTGACAGTGACAGAGAACTTCTGGAGTGTGTAGCGGATATTATTATAGATCAGGATTACATAGATTCTCCGGAAGTGCAGAAAATCATAGATGGCTTTCAGCCAAATACCATGATTTCCCATATTGCACTTCTGCTTCCGGGAGATCAGGTCATGCTGCCGAATGAACCGGTGCGGGATACACAAGGAATATTGTCCTTTGAGAAAGAGGCTGCGCTGGGACGGCATATATCTGACCGGAGTGTGGATATCCGGGATGAAAACAGGCTGATTCTTCGAAATTTTGTACCAGTGATAAAGGATGGCGAGACAATTGCTATGCTTTATGGGGTAGTCGATTTAAGTACACTGCCGGATCAGCTTAAGAACACGGGGTATGACGGGCAGGAAGCCATATATGTCATTGACGGGAACACCGGAAACTTCATTATGGATACCTGGCACAATTCCCTGGGAAATATTGAGGAACTTGGAGATCGGGAAGCGAAACGCGGATACAGTCAGGAACAGCTTAAACAGGATGTTCTTGATGGAAAAACAGGTTACTGTGTGTTTGTTTCAAAGACCATCGGGGAGTATCTGTATTTTTATTATGAACCGGTTTCCATAAACCGGTGGATGGTGGGAATCTCTGTTCCGGAGAGTGTGGCATTTTCCAGAGTAAAAAAAGTCAATGCGCTGCTTATGGCTTTCATTGCTGCAGAGATTGCCTTGCTGGCGGTTTATTTTGCATGGATGCTGCAGAGTACAAAGAAGGAATTGCATGAGAAACAGAAGCTGGCGGAGACGGACGTGCTGACCGGGCTTTTGAACAGGAATTGTTATGAGAGAAACCTCAATGAATATTCGGAAAGGTGTAAAGCGGATCTGACATGTATTTATGCAGATGCCAATGGTCTTCATGAGCTGAATAACACCAAAGGACACGAGGCGGGAGACCGGATGCTTCAGGCAGTGGCGCGGACAATGCAAGGTTATTTCGGGGAAAGGGATACATACCGTACCGGAGGAGACGAATTTGTAGCGTTTGCCAGAGATGAACGGATGGAGCAGCTTGAGGATAAGATAAGCAATATACATAAGACGCTGACGGCACAGGGATATCATGTGTCGATCGGGATATACCGGCAGGAAAGACCCATTGATATCAATGTTATGATAAAGCGGGCGGAAGAACAGATGTATGAAGCGAAAAAGCGTTATTATGAGCAGACGGGTACTGATCGAAGAAAAAGAAGCCTGGTAAATTGACGGAGTAGAATATTTCGAATCTTTTCTGACCACACGCGCAGCCAAAGCTCACATATATTATAAAGAAATCAAATATAAAAGGTATGTGAAGCGATGGAAAATTATGTGGTACTATCCTTGGAAACACATTTGTTTTTTGCAAGGATTATGAGAGAGCATGCGCTTTTTCTGATGGCGGGATTCCCCTGCAAAGAGGAAGCCTGGATTCAGAAGGCGGATTGGTATAGAGAGCAGTTTGAAAATCTTCTGCGCGATGTAGTCGCATTGAGTGACAAAAGAGTAAATCAGCCGATTCTGTGCTCCGGGGAGCTTGTGACGGAATTTACCATACCTGCGGAGGAGCGGACAGAGAAGCTTAGCGGAGTGGCAATTGATACACAGATTTCGCGGATGACGGAGAGACTTTGTCCCCGCAGTGAAGGGGAACATATGCAGATGCGGGGACGGGGATGTCCGTGTAGCCGGGCATTATTCGGGCAGGTGCGCCGAGTCAATGAGCAGGCGCTCCGTCTGGTCAGCGGACTGATTACTTTTAAGGAAGCATTATTAAAAGAATTCAGAACCGGAAAAATATATAACGCGAATTACCCGCTTTTGATTGAACATATCATCCGGGAAGCAGGTCTTTACCGTGACACGATATGGAGCCTGCAGCAGAACCGACCGGTTTCCTATGAAAGCCTTCTTGGAACGGAAAATTTCTGGAACCGGATTATGATGGAGCATGCACTGTTTATCCGCGGATTGCTGGATCCCTCCGAGGAGCAGTTGATTTTAACAGCGGATAACTTTGCCGCAGATTACAGAAAGCTTCTGAAAATGGCAGAATGTCAGGATGCCGTTGCAACGGAGGCGCTGGCAGCGCAGTCGCTGGATGAGACGCAGCGATATGCCGAATTCAAGGCAGCGGGAGCAGAAGGAATCTTAGAGTGCCGGATTGCATCCATTATCCTGCCGCTTCTTGCCGATCATGTTCTGCGGGAAGCAAACCACTACATTCGTATCTTAAAATGCGGCAATGCAGATGGGAGGGCATAGAGATGGAACTGTGCTGTTACCCATGTATGAAAAAAAACCGCGTTTATGAGATTGAAGCGATAGAGCTTCCCATTGTCTACAACCGGTACGGAGACCATGATCCAAACGGATTGCTCTATGTTCTGAAAAAGGATGCGGACAGAATCCGTACGGGTGCCCTACAAAATTTTCTCAAAGAAATCCCACAACCCTATGAGGAAGTGAAACCGCTTGTCATCCGGGCGAATGTGGGGGAAAAGGTTGTAATTCATTTTTCCCACTCCCTGGACCGGGCGCTTTCCATCCATGTGCAGGGGCTTTCCTATGATGTGCAGACATCGGATGGCGCAGAGGTGGGATATAACAACAATTCTACGACAAAAAACAGAATTACTTATACCTGGTATGCGGACCGGGAGGGAGTTTATCTGTTCCACGATATGGGGGATTCCAGAAGCAGCGAAGAGGGAACGAATGTCCATGGTCTGTTTGGTGCGATTATCGTGGAGGCGGCAGAATCCAGATGGCTGGACCCGGAGACGGGGAAGGATCTGGAAAGCGGCTTGTTCGCTGATATCTACCATCCGGTAAAACCGGCCTTCCGTGAGTATGCGGTGTTTTTCCATGATGAGCTGGAAATAAAAAATAAGGACGGGGAGACACCGATTGACCCGCATACCGGACTGCCGTCTTCCACAACCGGAATCAGCTACCGTGCGGAGCCGATGCGCAACCGTATGCCACTCACAGAGGAGCATTCGGATACGGGAGAGGATATTTCCATGAGCTCCTGGGTATACGGAGACCCGGCACCGCCGATTCTGAAAGCCTATGTGGGTGATCCCGCAAAAATAAGACTGATTCACGGCGGAATCAAGGAAACACACGTGTTCCATTTACACAATCATCAGTGGCGGTTAGAGGATGAGAACCCGTTGTCGGTGATTATCGACTCTATTTCTATCAGCCCGCAGGAGTGCTACACGTTGGATATTCTCCACGGAGCGGGCAGCAGGAACGGAACCATCGGGGATGTCATTTTCCACTGCCATCTCTATCCCCATTTTCATGAGGGAATGTGGACACTCTGGCGGATTTATGACCGACTTCAGGACGGCAGTGGAAGGCTGCCGGACGGCACGCAGATTCCGCCGCTTTGTCCGTTAAAGGACCGCCCGATGCCGCCGCGGAAGGATGGAGCGCATCCGGGTTATCCGAATTTTCTTCCTGGAGAATACGGGGAACCGCCGCACCAGCCACCCCTTGGAATTTTAAATCCGGATGGAACCAACAAAATCGAGCCCACACCGTTGGAGCGGGCAAATTTCGTACCGCAGTATGAGCCGGGCGCGCTCTACACCGATACGTGTCCCTGCCACACGGACAGTCCCGAGGGGGAATGCTGTCCCTGTATGGCGGAAGAGAAGGTAAAGGTATTTGAGCTTGCACTGGTTCAGGCAAAGGTTCGCTACAACCGGTATGGATGGCACGACCCGCAGGGGAGATTTTTTGTGCTGAAGGAGGAACTGGAGCGCCACGGAGGGCTGGAAAATTATGTGCGGAAGGTGGAGAGCGGGAAAATCGCGGTGGAGCCGCTTGTCATCCGGGCGAATGCCGGGGACTGCATTGAGGTGCGTCTGACCAACCTGCTTCCGGAATATCTGGAGGAGAGCGCATTTCAGATGCGTACAAAAACAGATATTGCGGGATATCATATCCATCTGGTGAAATTCGATACGATTGTGTCGGACGGAGCCGCAAACGGCTGGAACAATATTGCAGGCGCACGCCGTTATGAAACGCTGATTGAGCGGTTTTTTGCGGATACTGAGCTTCGGACCGTATTTTTCCATGACCATCTTTTTGCCAATTCCCATCAGCAGCACGGGGTTTTCGGTGCGTTGATTGTGGAGGAGGCGGGAGCGACCTTCCATCACATACGCAGCGGAAAGGAACTGCGTTTTGGCACCAAAGCCGTCATACGGCGGCGGGACGGAAGCTCGTTCCGCGAGTATGCACTGTTTGTCCATGATTTTGCACTGCTGTTTGACGGAGCAGGGAATCCGTTGAACCCGCCGGAGGTTCCCGGTTCGCATGATGACCCGGGGGTGATGGGAATCAACTACCGCTGTGAGCCGATGCGGGAACGGCTGAAGGGGAATCAGGACCCGGCGTATGTATTCAGCTCGCTGGTGCATGGCGACCCGGCAACGCCGCTGCTTGAAACCTACCCCGGGGATGAGATGGTGATTCGTCTGCTGGACGGAGCCCATGAGGAGCAGCATTGCTTTAACCTCACCGGAATGTCCTGGAAGAAGGAAATCGGAAATCCGTTTTCCAACGAAACAGCGTCCCAGACCCTTGGAATTTCGGAGGCTTTTAACATCCACATTGAGAAAAATTATGCACCGGGAGATTACCTGTATTATTTTGGCGGGATTGATGATGCATGGCTTGGACTGTGGGGAATCATCCGGGCGTATGACAGACCGCAGAAGCGCCTGCGTCCGCTCTGCCGGGAGAAAAAGCTGCTTCCGCTGCCGCCCTGTCCCGGAAAAAATGCCGTGATTCGTAAGTACGAAATTGCAGCAGTTCAGAGAAATATACCCTACAATTGTCACGGAGACCACGACCCGGACGGACTTCTGTTTGTGCCGCTAGGTGAGGCAGAGCGTGCAAAGGAGAAAAAATATGTACCCAGACCATTGATTCTGCGGGCAAATGCGGGAGAATGGATTGAGGTTACCCTGCATAATCTGTTTGAACAGCCGGTGCCATATTTTGATTATCCCCGGGTGCCGCTTGATATGAAGCATAGGCCATCCATGCGGGTTTCCCTGAATCCGCAGTTTCTGTATTACGATCCGGTCTGTGATTCCGGCATTAATGTGGGATACAACAACAGAGAACAGACCGTGGGACCGGGGGAAAGTAAAAAATATCTCTGGTATGCGGATAAAGAATACGGCGGCTGCCTTCTGCAGTCCTTTGGCGATATGCGCAACCACAGGTATCACGGACTGTTCGGAGCCGTAATCATTGAGCCGCCGGGAGCCGTGTGGTATCGGAGTTTTTCGCTGGCGAAGGCGCTGCATGAGGAGGAGACGGTGATAGCAGCTCCGGGAACAGAGAGCTTCCGGGAGTGTGTGGTGATGATTCAGAATGGAATCCGTATGCTGGATAAGGACGGGAAGCTGGTAAAAACCATTCCGGAAGAGGATGGCGAAGGAATTGACGCGGAGGATACCGGAGAGAAGGGGTACAATTACCGCTCCGAGCGTTTTGCCAACCGCCTGCAAAAGGACAGCCGGATTTCCAGGATATTCAGCAGCAGGGTGCATGGTGATCCGGCAACCCCCGTTTTCAAGGCATATGCGGGGGAGCGTGTGATTTTCCGAACCATGATGCCGGCAGATAAGCCCCGCAATGTTAGCTTTTGCATCCACGGAAACCGGTGGAGAGCACAGCCGAAGGATGCGCTTTCCCGGATTATTCCGCTGCAGGGGGCAGTCAGCGTGGGAAATACATTCCGCATGGAGCTTAAGGATGGCGCACCCTGTCCGGGGGACTATCTGTACCGTTCCGGAAGTCTGAAATGGGATGTGGAATCCGGTATGTGGGGAATTTTCCGGGTGCTTAAGAAGGGTATCGGATGCAAATGCCGGAATATCTGTAAAAAAGTAATTGCATCCTGTACGTTAAGATGCTCCGGAAAAGATGGGGGAATTTAAGAATAAGTTAAGAAATACCCACTATAACTATTTAAATTTTCCTGCTAAAATCATACTATACTATAAAAGCTAGTACACTGCCCGGGAAGGGCGGTGTACGCGGAATTTGAGAATACCAGAGCGCGGATGCGCCGGACGGGAGGAAATAGATGCAGACCATTTTAGTGTGTGATGACGACAGGGAAATCGTAGAAGCGATTGAGATTTATCTGCAGCAGGAAGGCTTTCATGTGCTGAAGGCATATGACGGCGAAGAGGCGCTGGAAATGTTAAAGGAGAATGAGGTTCATCTTCTCATCATGGACGTTATGATGCCGCGCCTGGACGGAATCCGTGCGACTTTAAAGATCCGGGAGGACAGCAGCATTCCCATCATCATTCTGTCGGCGAAGACGGAGGATTCGGATAAGATTTTAGGTCTTAATATCGGTGCGGACGATTATGTGGAGAAGCCCTTTAATCCGTTGGAGCTGGTGGCACGGGTGAAATCCCAGCTAAGGCGCTATACCCAGTTGGGAAACGTGGCGGAAAACAGTGATTCCGTGTACACGGTGGACGGACTTTCCATCAACGATGACTTAAAGGAGGTTACGGTGGATGGGGAGCCGGTAAAGCTGACCCCCATTGAGTACAATATCCTTCTGCTTCTGGTGAAGAACCAGGGAAAGGTCTACTCCATCAACCAGATTTATGAGAGCATCTGGAATGAGGATGCCATTGGTGCGGATAACACCGTGGCAGTGCATATCCGCCATATCCGGGAGAAAATCGAGATCAATCCCAAGGAGCCGCGTTATTTGAAGGTGGTCTGGGGCGTTGGCTATAAAGTTGAAAAAAGTGAGAGATAGCCTATGGAAAGAAAATCCTATACTTATGCCATGAAGCTGACAGGGTTGCTGCTTCATGAGTTTTTTACGGTTGTACTTACGGTTGGTATTTTTCTTCTCAGCTCTCTTTTTGACCGCAATATTCTGGCAGTGACGGACATTGCGACGGAGGATTTTTTAAATTCCGGGTATTATACCAGATGTATTGAGCAGAAATGCAAAGACTTAAGTGAGTATCTCCTCCTTTTACAGAAAGGCGGGGAGCGCACTGCCGAGGAGGAAAAAAGCTACCTGCAGTATAACAATGAATTTTATCAGGAAGAAAAAAATTTCTGCTTCTGGTACCAGATCAACGGGGTCTGGTATACCAATCAGCCGGACCGGGAAGACTGGCAGGATTTCGATGTACAGGCAGTGTCCATCGAAGCAAAGAATATGGGCGATTATCTGATCTATAACATGGAAGATAAGACCTTTTCTACCAACATTTACGGGCTGGCAGACAGCTTTTTCGGCGGATATAATAGCAATATGTACTGGCCACTGGAAAATGTGGTGCTGGTGATTGGGGTGGATACGGATTTTACCGTGCGGGACGATCTGTACGATGCCAACAATGAGTACATGAAACTGCGCCCCTGGATTAAAGTCAGCATTGTGGGAGTGCTGCTTGGCGCCATAGGTTGGATTCTGACACTGGTTTATCTCACCATTGCCTCCGGTCACCGGGACGGAGAGGAAGGGATTCACTTGCACTGGATTGATAAAGTGAAGGTGGAGCTTGTAATCGCCGCATTTATTCTGGTTGCCAGTGAACTGGTGCTTCTGGTGGGACATGTGAATAATAAGACCTGGAATGTTTCCGGGCTTCTGGTGGCTTATGGGACGGTTGGCTTTCTGATTGATAATCTGTTTCTTGTGTTTTACTTAAGCATGGTGCGCCGGATGAAGGCGGAGGTGATGTGGGAGAACAGTCTTGCCTGCTGGTTAAGCCGTGGAATCGGAAAGACATTTCGGGAACGTACCGTCACTGTCCGGGTGCTGGTGACTTTTGGCATTCATATGGTGGTGTGTTTTGTGCTGGCGGTGGGGGCATTTTATTTCCGGAATGTGGTGGCTTTTTTCCTGCTTCTGGTGTTCAGCGGCGGGGAAGCATATCTCCTTTTGCGGGAGGCGGTGGAGCGCAGCCATGTTTTAAACGGTGTGGAGCGGATTCGGGACGGCGCCCTGGAGGAGAAGATTGATGTGACGGAGCTTCACGGGGAGAACCGGAAACTGGCGGAGGCAGTCAACCATATCGGAGCGGGACTTCTCCATGTGGTGGATGACAACACCAAAAATGAACGGATGAAGGCAGATTTGATTACAAACGTCTCTCACGATATCAAAACACCGCTGACTTCCATCATCAATTATGTGAATCTGTTACGGATGGAGGATATCGAAAATGAGCGAGCCAGAAATTATATTCAGATTCTGGACGAGAAATCCCAGCGTTTGAAGCAGCTCACCGTGGATCTGGTGGAGGCATCCCGCATCAGCTCCGGAAATGTCAAGCTGGATATGCAGAAAATTGACATTGTGGAGCTGGTGTACCAGACAGGCGGGGAGTTCAATGAGAAGTTCGAGGCAAAGGAACTTACCATTGTCACCAAGCTGCCCCAGACGGCGGTATTTATCCGGGCAGACGGCAGACAGCTGTATCGTGCAGTGGAAAATCTCTATAATAATGTAGCAAAATATGCCCTGGAGAAAACAAGAGTTTATGTGGGTGTGACGGCGAAGGAAGAGGAGGTTGTATTTTCCATCAAAAATGTATCGGAGCGCTCCCTTGCCCAGGAAAACAGCAATGCGGGAGACCTGACGGAGCGTTTTACCAGAGGAGACTCCTCCAGAACAACGGAGGGCAGCGGTCTTGGGCTTTCCATAGCCAAGAACCTGACCCAGCTTATGGGGGGTGAATTCCAGATTACAGTCGATGGAGATTTGTTTATTGCCACCATTGTGTTTCCACTGTATCGCGGAGAGGACTGATTGCAGGAAGGAGCGGGTCTATGGTAAAAGCGGTTATCTTTGATATGGATGGAGTGCTGATTGACACGGAGAAATGGCTGAATAAGTTCTGGTGTCAGGCTGCGAAGGAGGCAGGATTTGATATGAAGCCGGAGCATGCGCTTTCAATCCGTAGCCTGGCGGGAAAGTACGCGGCACCCTTTCTGCAGGGGATATTTGGGAAGAATTTTGCCTATTGGACGATTCGTGAGCGGAGAAAAGAATTGATGCAGGAGCATATCAGGACATACGGTGTGGAGAAAAAACCCGGTGTGGACGAGGTGCTGGACTATCTTCACGGGCATGGCATCAAGACGGCGGTGGCGACAGCTACGGACCCGGCGAGAACGAAGGATTATCTGACACAAATTGGTATCTATGACCGTTTTGACCGGGTAATCTGTGCCACCATGGTGGAAAACGGAAAGCCCCAGCCGGACATTTATCTGTATGCCTGTGAGCAGATTGGAGAGAAGCCTGCGGACTGTCTGGCTGTGGAGGATTCCCCCAACGGGATTCGGGCGGCAGTGGCAGCAGGGATTCCCACCGTCATGGTGTCGGATCTCACCAGGGCAGATGCGGACCTGAAAAATATACTGGTGGCGGAGGTGGATTCTCTCTACGACCTGATTTTTCTCATGGAGGAGGGAAATCCGGCGTAGGAATTTAATGTTTTAACAGTTTAATGTGGAAATGTACTTGATTTTTACCGGGGGTGCTTATATAATTTTATACCAAGGAAATGAGCGATAAGGAATGGAGGAAAACTATGAAATTATATGACGGTGGAGTATATCTGGTGAACGGAACCGAGCTGATTGAGGACGGTCCCAAGGCTCTGGATGCGGTAAAGAGCAGGACGGGTCTTGACATTACCAGAGAACAGGCAGCGGAGCAGACCATTGCCTATGGCATCTTAAAAGAACATAACACTTCTGGAAATATGGAACATCTCCAGATTAAATTTGATAAACTGACATCTCATGATATTACGTTTGTGGGCATTATTCAGACGGCGCGGGCATCCGGCTTGGAGAAATTTCCGATTCCCTACGTGCTCACCAACTGCCACAACAGTCTCTGCGCAGTGGGCGGAACCATCAATGAGGATGACCATATGTTTGGTCTTACCTGTGCAAAGAAATACGGCGGTGTCTATGTACCGCCTCATCAGGCAGTTATTCATCAGTATGCAAGGGAAATGCTTGCCGGCGGCGGCAAAATGATTCTTGGTTCTGATTCCCACACCCGCTATGGAGCGTTAGGTACCATGGCAGTGGGCGAGGGCGGACCGGAGCTGGTAAAGCAGCTTTTGAATAAGACCTACGATATTGATATGCCGGGTGTGGTAGGCGTTTATCTTACCGGTGCACCGCAGAAGGGCGTAGGCCCGCAGGATGTGGCGCTTGCCATTATCGGTGAGGTGTTTGACCGCGGCTATGTGAAGAATAAGGTGATGGAGTTTGTGGGACCGGGCGTTTCTTCCTTGAGCGCGGATTTCCGTATTGGTGTGGATGTTATGACCACAGAGACTACCTGCCTGTCCTCCATTTGGAGAACCGATGACAAAATCCGGGAATTTTACGATATCCACGGAAGAAGCGGTGATTTTAAGGAGCTGAATCCGGGAACTGTGGCATATTATGACGGGATGATTGAGATTGATTTAAGCCAGATTAAGCCCATGATTGCCATGCCCTTCCATCCGAGTAACACCTACACCATCGAGGAACTGAACGCGAACCTCATGGATATTCTGGATGATTGTGAGAAACGTGCCGAGGTCAGCTTTGACGGCGCAGTGAAGCTTGATTTAAAGAGCAAGGTGCGCGACGGCAGATTATATGTGGATCAGGGTATTATTGCAGGCTGTGCCGGTGGCGGATTTGAGAATATCTGCGATGCCGCGGATATCTTAAGAGGTGCCAGCATCGGACCGGATGAGTTCACGTTAAGTGTGTACCCGGCAAGTACCCCGGTCTATATGGAGCTGGTAAAGAACGGTGCGGTTGCCACCCTGATGCAGACCGGAGCCATTGTAAAGACGGCATTCTGCGGACCCTGCTTTGGTGCGGGCGACACTCCGGCGAACAATGCATTTTCCATTCGTCACTCTACAAGAAACTTCCCGAACCGGGAGGGCTCTAAGGTTCAGAAGGGACAGGTTGCTTCCGTGGCGCTCATGGATGCACGTTCCATCGCGGCAACTGCGGCAAACAAGGGTTACCTCACCGCAGCGACAGATGTCGATGTTGAATTTAGTAAGCCGAAATATTTCTTTGATAAGGCGATTTATGAAAACCGTGTATTTGACAGCAAGGGCGTGGCGGACCCCTCCGTTGAGATTCACTTTGGACCCAACATTAAGGACTGGCCGGCAATGAGTGCGTTGCCGGAGAACATGGTGTTAAAGGTGGTTTCTGAGATTCATGATCCGGTTACCACTACGGACGAGCTGATTCCTTCCGGGGAGACATCTTCCTTCCGCTCCAATCCGCTTGGACTTGCAGAATTTGCACTTTCCAGAAAGGACCCGCTGTATGTGGGACGTGCCAAAGAGATACAGAAGGCGCAGAAGGCGGTGGAAGAAGGAAAATGCCCGGAGGATGCTGTGGAGGAGTTAAAGCCTGTCATGGAAGCTATCGAAGCAGAGTATCCGGATATCCGCGGCAAGGTGGGCTTCGGAAGCACGATTTTTGCGGTGAAGCCGGGAGACGGTTCTGCCAGAGAGCAGGCGGCTTCCTGTCAGAAGGTATTGGGAGGTTGGGCAAATATTGCCAACGAGTACGCCACCAAGCGTTACCGCTCTAACCTGATTAACTGGGGAATGCTTCCCTTCCTTATTCCGGAGGGAGAGCTGCCCTTTACCAATCTGGATTATTTATTCCTTCCGGGTATCCGCAGTGCGGTGGAAGAGAAAAAGAACGATATAACAGCCTTTGTAGTTAAAGACGGAAAACTGCATGAATTTACATTGCAGTTGGGAGCAATGACGAATGATGAGCGTGAAATCATCCTGAAGGGCTGTCTGATTAACTATTACAGAGGTTAGGACAGAATTGTACAGGGCATAGTTTTGAGAAAATGGAGTCGCAGGCGACTCCATTTTTCTTTATTTCATAGGAAAGACCTCGTTATATTAACATGTGAAAGTAAATGCCTTTCCTATGAAATAAAAAACGCTCCGC
>JBJEJC010000024.1:0-22345 GCA_051877675.1 Roseburia sp.
ATGTCAGAAAAAATGAATATTTCAGATTACACATTTATCCCAAGAAACCCAAACACGGCAAGAGAAATTCAGGAGTTTTGCATGAATGCCGGTAACTGGATGGATGTAAAGTGCCCACCGTCAGCTGATTTTGCGATGGCGAAAAGGGACGAACCTTCACAGCGTATTGTGAAATATGCGAACAGCATCTATTTAACGGGAAAAAACAATCTTGGAGCTTTTTTTCGCAAGTACGATATGGAGAATGATGAAGAGCATATTATTGCGGTGGACGAAGCCTCGCCGACCTGCGGGGAACTTAATTTTAAGCACGTGATTGTCGGCAGTGACGAGGTTGGAACCGGTGAGCGTTTCAAGCAGATTATTGTGACTGCGGTAGCTGTCACGCCGAATCATATGGATGAGCTGATTCGAATGAATGTGACAGATTCGAAACAGATGAAAAAGAGTCATCTCAAGCTGGTTGGAGAGGTATTGTCAGGAATATCACCACAGCAGGCATGGGAAATTTTTGAGAATGGAGACACCGATATCGTCTCGGAAGACGCGTTTGTCAAATTTCGAAGCAGAATCCTGCCAAACAGTGAATATGATAAGTTTCAGAGAGAAGAAAACGGCAAGGACAAAAATGATTTGCTGGGGGAGCTTCATGCGGGAGTCTTAAATCCGTTGATTCGGGCGTGCGAGCCGGATTATGTTGTGGTGGACGACTTTATGGAGACGGATAAAAATGTGCGAGAGGAATTTCTCGTGGCATTGAATATGGAAAAAAAGAGAATTTTCTTCAGGACAAAGGCGGATGCGGTCAATATGGCGGTGTCATGTGCGTCAGTCATCAGTGCTTATCTCAGCGAGATTTACATGGAATGGCTCACGGAAAAAATAAAGAAAGATTATGGAATTATCGGTGACTTTGAATTTCCGGCGAACAATCTGGCATTCACAGAGCAGAAAAAAAGGCTTACCGAGGCAGGTGCAGATGCAGATGAAGTGCTTGCAAAGTACTCGAAGACCACATTTATGTCAAAATAGACACAAAACAATTTAGAAATGTAATGGGAGAGTATTCTGAAGTAGGGAGATGTTTGTTGATTCTGGTTAATAGATTAGATATAATAATCAAAGAATAGAGTAACGAAAAATTGTGCTCAGGGAGACAATCTTCAATGGATATTTATAGTACGGATGCTCTGCAGGATGAACTTATACAGTGCGACAATCTGGATGATTTAAAGGCAGAGATATTGCCGAAACTACAGGATCAGCGCATCGCGTGGCAGTGGAAAATACAACAGATTATGCGGGAAAATAATTATTCCGGCACAGAGATGGCTAAGCTGTGTGAGGTAAGTGTGCAATCTGTCCGCAAATGGTGCAAAGGATCCCTGCCGCAGAGCCGTGAGATGTTTATCCGAATTGGTTTTGCAGCGCATTATGATCTGTCGGAGATGAATCGTTTTTTACAAAGATATGGACGGTATCCGCAGTTGTATGCAAAGTCGTTGGAGGACAGCGTATGTATATTTATCCTCTCGTCTGAGAGCCTGCCGCACACTTATCAGTGTTACCGCAGGCTGTTAGAAAGTATGCAGGCGGATATCAGCGGAGGGAAGCCGGATGAGCAGGAAATCTACGCTACGGTGGAGCTGGAAGAGTACATTACAAACATTCAGGACGAAGAGGCGATGCGTCATTTTGTGCAGGAACATGCAGGTGAATACAGAATGGCGTACAATAAATTATATCAGTATATTCAGACATATCTAAACTTGAACCGGATTAGCAGGGTGGATGAAACGAAGATGAGCCTACAGGAACTGGGAGAACAGCAGAACTGGTCCTCTTCTCTGCGTCATTGTATTTCTGAGATACGAAGCGGGCGATGGTTTCCGACACGGCGTAAACTCGTTTCACTGGGACTGCATCTAAATATGGACCTGGATGAGATGAATCAAATGTTTGAGCTGGCACAAATGGAAAAACTCTGTACTAAAAATCCAGAGGAGGCAGTGCTGATTTTTGCGTTGGAGGATGCCAGACTAAATGATGCGATTTGCTGTGATGGGATGGATGTCCTGTATAACTATGTGAAAGATATCTTTATGAAGTTGGACATTTGGGACGCAGAATACATGCAGGATGACTGGTAAAATGCAGGATAACTTTGAAACCGCCGGTCATAATTCGGAGAACAGACAGGTGAAGAGAAATGGCTGAGAGAATCAAAAAGCACATAAAAGTATTTGATAACTGGAATGTGGAAGAAGAACTTGGAGCGGGCACATGCAATGCTGTATTCCGTCTGGAGAAAAGTGCTTATGGAATCACAGACACATCGGTACTGAAAGTCATTGATTTATATGACTGGTATGGGAAAAGGTCAGAGTTGCCGGATGAAGAAAATGAGAGGATAAAGGCGCGGATAGAGAAAGAAGTTAGAAAAGTGGAGAAGGAAGTCACTTTGATGCAGCAGCTTCGGGGAAGTACCAATATCGTTGATTATCTTGATTTTGAGGTGTACAACTGGGAGGATGAGGAAGACGAGAGCTTCGGCACTTCCTTACTGATTCGTATGGAACAACTGGAAAATCTGGCGCTCGAACAGCGGAACGGAAGAAGATTCACAGATTTGGAGATCATTCGTCTGGGTAAAGATATTTGTAGTGCACTTATGCTTTGCCATAGTCAGAAGATTGTGCACCGTGACATTAAGCCGGACAATATCTATCGTAATAAAAACGGCAGCTATAAGCTCGGAGATTTTGGAATTTCGCGTATTTTAGATATAGCACAGCAAAGTAGTACGGAAAGAAGTGAGGGAACGAGAGCTTATGCAGCACCGGAGCAGTGCAAAGGCGAGGCTTGTGATTTCAGCGCAGATATTTATAGTTTGGGACTGGTTATGTATGAAATGGCGAATGGAAACCGCCTGCCGTTTGCGGAGGGAATCCGGGCGACCGGAGAGGATGTAAGGCGGCGGATTGATGGAGAGAAATTCCCGCCGATCGAAGGAGCAAATGAATCGTTGGCAGAGGCAATCATGAAGGCGTGCAGTTATAGTCCCACAGAACGTTATAAAAGCGCAGAAGAGTTTTATAATGAGCTTTGTTTTGTAGAAGGAGTTGTGGAAATGGAAGTGGCGATGAAGGAAGCGGATGAAGAGCGCTATGCGGCGTTCTGTAAACTGTTTGATGTTCGGCCCCAGAGTGAAATCCTAAAAGATCAACAGGAGTTTGCGACTCTTTTACAGGCAGCAGAGCAGGGAGACGCAAAAGCACAGTATCAGGTGGGAGAGCGTTATCTGAAAGGGGAGAAGTCAGTACCGCGTGACAATGAGCAGGCAATGAAATGGTTGGGAATGTCGGCACAGCAGGAAAATGATGATGCACAGTTTGTGCTTGGCGGAATTTATATGAATGGTCTGGGAGTAGAAAAGAATCCGGAAGAAGGGCTAAGATGGCTGGGAAAGTCAGCAAAGCAGGGAAATGCGAGAGCAATGTTTCATATCGGAAGTTATAACGAGAGGATGGCAGAAGAATCCGGTACAGATGTTATACAGGCAAATGCATACATGGCGGAAGCGGCTGCGTGGTATAAGTTGGCGGCAGAGAAGGGGGATAAGTTGGGGCAGATAGCCACACAGAGGTTGCAGGCATAAAAACCAATACATACAGTGAAATGGGGGATTATCATGCATACAAAATTGATACAGGAATCGGACGGATTACATACGGATGCAGAGGCACTGGCCTTTGTGGCATATGCGGTGAAAAAATCGATAACGGGAAGAGAATACCTAAAATATATGACCTGCATTTTTTGTGGGGGTAAAGTGGATGTCCACGGAGTGAGACACCAGGCAGGAAGAACTCTCACGGACGTGAAGGCAATGGAAAATGCGGTGGAGATGGCTGTAATTGAATATTGCATGCAACACAAGATAAGAAGAGTGGATATTGTTTATGACTTGGATGAAGAGATATTTACAGACCGGAGAGACATTTATGGGCGAACTGCGGCGCAGAATTCGGAAACTTCGCGAAGAATAGATTTTGAAACGGAATCGGGTTATGTCGGTGTATGTCTGTATAGAGGGGATGCACAGGGAGTAGACAGCCGCAGACTGATTGATGCACTTCATTGGAATCAGGATATGAAATGGCTGCGCGAGCTGGGCACTATAGAGGTTTTTCTGACATTGACGCAGAAACTGGCAGACAGGGATGCACTAAGTGATGAGGAGAACGTGAGTGTAGATCTGATTTCCCTGGTACATGAAGCAGCATATCAGAAGCCTGTTATGACGAAGCCGTCGGAGGACGGCTTGCAGGATGAGACTGCGGCGTCACAAGAGGAAGATGAATATGACACAGACGAGAACCGGAAGGGTGATGATATGAACGATGATTTTAATGGTGGTGAGATTCCTCGTGCCGGGGAGTGCTGCAAAGAGGAAAATAATTGTAAAAGCAAAACAATGATAGATTTAGTTTTCAAATACGCAGAAAGCATCAAGAAAGAAAAAATGACTTCTTTTCATCTGCTCTACGCGTATGCCTGCATCAGTCTTATGCCGCTGAAAGATATCTGTGCGGAGCTGGGATTGGGGAAAGAAGCGTATGAATCCATTTCATATCTGCAGGAAAAAATAAAATCTACATTTGAAGATGAACATGTGGAGATTAATCCGGCAAATCTAAAACACATGATATTACATTACATCGATTCTTTTGAAAAGGATCCGAGTGCGATAGAGGACTATAAGAAAGCAGAAAAATTCTTAAATGATTGCAGAAGCAGGGAAGAATATCCTGCGGAAGCGATTGTGTACACTCTGTTGAACAGATTGCTATTTGATAGCAAAGAGTATAACATTACGGGACTTAATAATGCCTATCTTAAGTATAACAAGAAGTTTATGCTGGACAGAGAAAAAGAGCCACCAGTGAAGGAAGACCTTGAGGATATCGCGGGAGCATCAAGTAGTCTGTATGATGCCCTTACAGAAAAAATAGTCGGTCAGGATTTTGCAATTCAGAAATTCGTGCAGGGCTATGTCAATGCAAAACTGGCAAGAGGAAGCAGAAAGGATAAACCTGCTGCATCCTATTTATTTGCAGGACCGCCGGGGGTTGGAAAGACTTATCTTGCCCGTCTTGCTGCGGAGACACTCGGTATACCGTTTAAAATTTATGATATGAGTGAGTATGCGGGAAATAATGCCACCGAAGGTCTGGTTGGATTTGAGAAGACATGGAAAGGGGCAATACCCGGTACACTGACGACATTTGTCGCTGACAATCCAACCTCTATCATTCTTCTGGATGAGATTGAAAAGGCACATATTGCGGTAAAGATGTTGTTCCTTCAGATTTTAGAGGGTGCACGTTTGTATGATAAGTATTATGAAAGATATGTAAGCTTTGAGAATGTGATTGTTATATTTACAACGAATTGTGGCAAAAGTTTGTATCAGGACAATGAAGATACCAATTTATCCACACTGGTGGAGAGTGAAGTGTTAGATGCCATGCGGGATGATGAAGATTTCCCGAATGAACTTTGTTCGCGTTTTGCATCGGGAAGTATTATCATGTTCAATCACTTGCAACGCTATTATTTGTGTGACATCGTTCGGAATAAGATGGATGAAGTGGCAAAGGAGATCACGGAAAACTATCATGTGCGGATGAAATATGATAAGCAGCTGCCGGAATTGTTTTTGTTTCAGATAGGAAGCGATGTGGATGCGCGTGTCGCTTCAAGCAGGGGCGCAGAGATTCTGAAAGACTGCATGGTTTCATATGTAAAAGATGCGGTGGAAAAAAAGGGTGCACTCACTGTGGATGAAGTATCTGTCGAGATAGAGCTGAAAAGCGATAACAGTGATATCTATCCGTTGTTTGTGAATGAGCAGGACAGCAATGTGCTGGTAATCTCAGACAGCCCCAGGATGCATTTTACACATCCGGGCATACATCTGTTTTTTGCAGCGGATGAACAGGAAGCGGTACAGATTATTCGCGAAAATAAGCTTATGCTTGTAGTGATTGATCTGACTTATAAAACGGAAGCAGGTCATGCAGGAGTATCAAATGCACTGGGTATAGAATCCGTGGGGAGAAAATGCCTGGATGTGCTGCAGGAAAAAGCGCCGCAGATTCCACTTTATGTCGTGAATCAGGTATTTTACCATGCAGAGGATAAAAAAGAGATATTAAATGCCGGAGTGCGCGGAATTTTTACAGAGGGAGAGGACAAGCAGACCTGCGCTGCAAACATAGAAGTGTTGGTGCAGCAGTTACATATTCAGAATAACCTGAAGAGTCTGTCGGAAAAAGGGCAGTGTGTTGATTATAGAATACGCTATATCACGAGAGAAAATGTAGGAGTTGTGGAATTTTACAACCTAAGCCTGCGCGATGTGGGAATGAATGATGCGGCGTTGCGCAGAAAAGCGAAAAGCTCCAAGGTATTTGATTTCGAGAGACCGAAGATGCGTTTTGAGGATATCATCGGAGCAGAACAGGCAAAGCAAGATTTTAAGCATTTTATTAATTACATGCACAATATCGATAAGTATGTGCTTGAGGGTGCGGAGATACCACGTGGAGTACTTCTTTATGGACCGCCGGGAACAGGAAAGACGAGTCTTGCGAAAGCACTTGCGGGTGAATGTGATGCCTTGTTTTTAAATACCACAGGTGCCGGCATACGAAATGCAAAGGATCCGGTACAGGAAATCAAGGACTTGTTTAGGATTGCATATGCCAATGCACCTGCGATTCTCTTTATCGATGAGATTGATGTGATTGCCAAGGAGAGAACCGGATATGATACGATGCTTGAGATGATGGTAAACACACTTTTGACGGAGATGGAAGGATTTAATGACAAAGACCCGTTTAAACCGGTGTTTGTGGTGGCTGCGACTAATTATAATGTGGCGCGCCGCAGCGGAGACTCAAATGAGGTTGTGATTGATCCGGCGTTAGTCAGAAGATTTGACAATCCGGTTTATGTGGGACTGCCGAGTCGTGAAGAGCGCAGAAAGTATATACAGCTTTTGCTTGAGAAGAAAAACTATGCGGCTAAGATTTCTGAGGCGGCAGTTGATTATATGGCAGAACATACCGGGGGAAAAAGCCTGGCATTTTTAAAGCGTGCCATCTCAAATATGACAAACGCAGCTCTTGATATGCAAAAGGAAATCAATGATGATTTGCTCACAGATACCTTAGAAACACAGCTTTACGGAGAAAAACGTGAGAATGATGACGAATATCGGCTGAGCGTCGCGCGCCATGAGGCAGGACATGCCTATGTGGGATTTAAGACAGGCAGGGAGCCAAAGTTTATCACTATCGTTTCACGAGGGAATTTTGGTGGATATGTGTCCTATGGAGATGGCGAAGATGTGCATAATCTGACAAAGGAGGACTTCTTAAATTATATCTGCCAGATTTTGGCTGGACGCGCTGCCGAGGTGGTGTACTATGGTGAACGCGGAATTAACACAGGTGCAAGCAGCGATTTAGAGAAAGCAACGAACTATGCAATACGGATGATTTGTCATTTTGGAATGGGAAGTCTGGGACTGCTGTCTCTGAATCCGGAGAGCGTGTTGGATTCTCCAAAGGGTGCAGCAGTATTAGAGGAAGCTAACAGGATTTTAGACGAGCAGCTACAGCGTGCCATTGAGTTAATTAGGGAAGGCAGGGGAGTGATAGACAACGTTGTTTCCGTGATTATGGATAAGTCCTATATACAGGGCGACAACCTGACAGCCATTTTAGAAGAGGGAGAACAGGCAGCCGCGTCATCTAAGACAGAAGTCATAACGCCACATAAATGGTATGTGGTAATCAGCGGAAGACAGCCGGGTGTCTATGCGACCTGGGCCGAATGTTCCGAACAGGTAAAGGGATATCAAAATGCTATTTACCGTTCGTATAAAACAGAGGAAGCTGCAAAGCAGGCATTCCGGTCGTCAAGAATCGGCACAAGAAATATCCGTGATAAGAAGTTGCTTTATCATCTGGTAAAATTTGAGGAGATAGAGCAGATAATAAAGACAGGACTGTGCCCGGATTTACAAATCGGCGAAAACAGGTATGTAGGATTTGATTTCCATGCGTATGCATCGGCGGCAATGAATCAACAGAGGGAGAATCCAAAGACGACCTATGCGTACCTGTGTGTCACAAGAGAATTTGCGTCTGCACAGGGATACCGGATTTTAATAAAACAGCTGCAGGATACGGCCTCGCATATGTACAGCTACGAAGAGGGTATTTCGAAGATTGACTGGGATGCGATGGAAGAGCAGACAGGTGAGGATGGGAAAGAGGCGGTCCTCTGTGTGACAGAGAAAACAGTACCATATACAGAGATTTCCTACATTTATCTGCCGGATGAAGAGAGCGCGGCACAGCTGAAAGAGCTTTGTGAAAAGACGGGAGATAAGACCGGAAAAGGAGTTGTTATCACTGTAAATAAGCGTATGTTTATTTGATACTTAATTTGAGGAAACTTTGCCTGCCAAAATCGTTTTTTTGCTTTGTTACAATCAGAGCATAAAAGATAGAGGAAAATAAAACGAATGAAAGAGAGGATTTCAAAATGAGTTTAAATTATGAAGATGCCGTATATAGTGCGTCAGAGCTGTTGGAGAATATGGCAGCAAGAGAATATGAAGCAAGGCTTGTGCATGTCAGCCTGGAAGAAAAGGACAGCGGTAGATTTGAAGCAGAAATGTGGCAAGGAGATGATTCAAACCACATATTTTTCGAAATCGAGAAAAAGAATGGTGAGATAAAAAATCTTTTGAATGCAAATCGGGAAGCAGTAAAAGAAATTATCCCGGATAAGCAGAGTGGAGCACACTTTATGGAGAGAGAGGTGTATACACCCGAGGAACAATTTATGTTAGACAATATGGATTTAGTCAGAGAGGAAATCTGTAGGTATTACGAAGCAATCGGAAATCGTATTGCAGGAAGCGTACATTATCCGAAAGCAGTTGAAGAACTTCCTTTTTCATAGAAATGGGGAGTGGAAAGGGACAGAAGGCAGATGCAGCATAGACGGAAAGGAATCTGTGAAGTTGCAGAGGATTTTGATGCAAAAGACGAATATGTGTTGCAGGAAGGAGAGCGGGCGCTCGTTTTCTGTCTGAATTCTGCTGATTGCAGGACTAATATTGTGGAAAAACAGGGTGGAAAGCTTATCTTTCTGACAGATACATATCAGATAGATTTAGACAAGTACATAAAGGAGGCCGACAGACGACTGATAGAGAAGATGAAAGCGGTTATTGAGTTTGAACAGTTAGAGGCGCTTGGAATTTTCGAGGATGACGAGAAGAATAAAAAGGCTTTTGAAGATTTTTATGGAAGCGTAGAGAGAGTAAAGCGCGAGCTTGCTCAAAATGAAGAAGCAATTGTTTTATTTGAAAATTTATGGCTGCTGAAATCTGAGGTTATGTCACGGGAAGAATATCGGGAATGTATGCTTCCTTTTTATGAGGTCTGTGTGGAAATTGTGCAGGAACTTATGGCAGAGTGTTCCATGGATAGAGTCTCTAAGATTTATCTGTCAGGAGACAGAAGCAATGATATCAGTTTATGGGAATATTTAGAGGGACGGTATCATGCAGAAGTATGTATTTTGCCGAAAAATTATGATTGACAGGATGTGGTTCCGATGCAGATGAAAAAAGAAAACGGCGAGAAGCTGGTAATATTTGAGGCGGGCAATGTCAGGATTGTTTCACTTGAGGACAGGATGCAGTGGTCTTTGGGGAGAAAGACATCGAAAAATCATCCGGATATACCGATGGTTTCCCCGATTGTGAGTCGTGATCACGGGACATTTGTTAACAGCGGAGGGCAGTGGTACTTTATAGATAATCCGGATAGCCGGAATGGAACATTTTATAATGGGAAGAAAATTAAGTCGCCTATGAATGGGAAGCGGAAGCTTGTGCTGCTGAAGGAAGGCGATATGCTTTGGATTGGAGAGAATGATGTTCGGATGATATTTTTGACAGGCGCGGTGCTGGAGGCGATTCTGTGCGACAGGAAGTCAGTTTTTTGAGTAGACAACAAAATGTTTGTTAGAAAGAAAAACAAGAGATAGAGGGAAATGGTACCATATGAATGCAGAAAAGGATATTTGGCAGGGATACTTAAATGAAATGCGCCATGACGCGATTGAAAAGCAAAGGCAGATGGCACCGACAGATGCAGATATTGAGTTGTTAGGACATATTGTCCATGTTGTCAAAAGCTTCGCAGAGACTGCGCGTATCTATGGTATGCTGTCAGTGGAAGAAGAAGCTTCCTATTTGAATTTGGAGAATGAGCCGGAAGCAATTCTTTATGAGGCGGCGGAGATGCTTGTAGATGGATGTAGTCCGGAGAGTATGGCAGAGGTGCTTTCAAATTATTATTGGGTGAGTCAGCCGGAAGGCTATGTAGCGACAGCAATATATATAGCTGTCAGAGGTGCGCTATTGGTGCAGCAAGCCATGAATCCATATATCATAATGCAGATTACAAGCAGTATGCTTCCGGTTGAGATACGTGAAAAGTGTATCAGGGTCTGCCAAAATTATGAAGCACAGAAACAGAAAAAGAAAGATGAAGCGGCAAAAGTTTATTTTGAGACGGACTTTTCACGAAGTGAGGCGCTTGAGGTAAGGGAGGCATCAGACTGGCTGGAGAGAGAGATTTCCTATATGACGGACAGGGAAATTCAGAGGTTGCTTAGGGATGTTGATAACAATTATCTGGTGCAGGCATTGGTAGGTATGAAGCAGAAGTCACGTCAGGCGATTGCAAGAAATATGTCAGCACGTTTGCGAGGGATGATTATGGTAGATTGCTATCAGTCTGCCAATATAGATAATTACGCAATCGCAGAGGGAGCAGTACACATTACTGAAAAATTGAAAGTACTTCAAGCATGCGGAGAAATAATGGATGCTGAGAGAAGACTGATGATTCATTAGGAAATTGGAACGGAATTTTTCAATTGTGTGAAGAATGGTATGCTTAGATGTGACATGATGTAAGGAGGCTATGGATGAATTTTTTTGATATACCTGAGAAGGAACTTGAGGAGTTGTATAATACAGAGATAGACGAATTAGAGTTCTCTGTACGGACATATAACTGTTTAAGAAGAGGTAGATGTGATACAGTGGCAAAACTGGCGTATGTATCAATTGAAGAAGTACAGGAAATGAAAAATATGTCACAGCATGGATTGAAGGAAGTGCAGGAGAAACTGGCGGCGCGGAATATTTCTCTCATGACGCAGGAGGAAAAACAGCAGCTTCTTACCCAGACGGAAAATCCGGATGTTTTAAGAAGAAGGATGATGATATTAGAACACAGGGAGAAGGAGAGTCAGGAGACGATTCGCCGCTTGGAGCGGGAAAGCAATAATAAATGGAAGAAAATCAAAGAAAAACAGAATCGTGCGTTAATGGAGGCTCGCGGAATTGTTCGTACAAGTTCACATCCGATTGCAAGGCTTTTAGAATCCATGTATTTTGGAGATAGTGCAAATGAAGGTTGCAGATTCTGTGACATCTTTGAATTGTGGAACGAGCATTGTTTTGCGAAAGAGGATGGAGATGAAGTAGAACATAGCTGTGAAGAATGCATTGAAACTTTTCTTGCAGATTATTACCGTGGACAGTACATGAGTGGGCTTGTTGAGGACGAAGAAGATGAGTAGTAAGAATAAGATATCAATGTAAGTTATATGAATAACACTTGAAAGGGGACAGATATCATGTTATCAAACTATGAAGAATATTTGGAGAGTCCAAAGAGCTTATCAATAGAAGCAATGCAATCCATTCATTCTCAGATGATTTCTGAAATAGGGAATGATGTCGAGGGATTGGAAATATATGATGAATTGATTGGAAAAGCAGTCCAATATACTTCTTACCGCGCCAATTGGTTTGTTTGGGATAAGGAAGAACGTATGGAGCGAGATTCCAGTAGAAGTTCTTGCCATAATGGGTTAATTATTGAATTCAATATGTTGGCCAGATATCTTAAAATGCAGGGAAAAGCAGCTGCGTGGAGAGACAAACTTGGCTATGAGGAAGATGATAAATGCAATAGGAAGGCGATTGGCGATTTTGCTTGCTATTTGGTATTTATAAACAGCCTTAACGCCAGATGAGTATTTCATAAATTACATGCAGAGATTTTTCGAAGCATCATCACCGGTACACACAGAAGTACCGGATATGCGCCGGGCATGTTTCATATTATCCGGGAGGAGGTCAGTGCCTTTTACGAAAAGGACAAGGATGCGGCTGTGGTCGCAGAAATCATTCAGAATCGTGTCAGCGTCTTTGTCAGCGAGAGGATGAAATAGCGGATTTTACGCAGTTTTTACAAATTTGAAAAATTGTACCCTCACACTTGAAGAATTGTTCCTTTAAAAAATTTGTACCGCACAAATTTTTTGAGGGAAGAATTGTATCTTGTTGTGAGGGCTTTTTTCATGCTAAGGTTACGCCAGAAGGAGGTTGGGACACATGAAGTTCTCAAAAAAACCGAAAAATACTTATCGGGCACCCAAGAAGACCTTTCGGGAAAAAATGATTGCCGTGTACCATTACAGATGGTTCTATCTGATGTTTCTTCCCGTATTTCTTTCCTTGCTGGTGTTCCATTATTTTCCTATGTACGGTATCAAGTATGCCTTTACAGACTACACACCGTTTAAGGAACCTACCTGGGTAGGCTGGGCCAACTTCCAGTATCTGTTTTCCAGTAAACGATTCTGGCAGGCCTTCAGGAATACGATAGAACTTAGTTTAATCAAGCTGGTTCTCGGAATGGTATTCAGCGTCGGCCTGGCATTATTGATTGATGAAGTAAGAAGCGTTGCTTTTCGCAAGGTGACACAGACGATTGTCTACATTCCCCACTTTATTTCATGGGTAGTTGTAGCTTCTATCTTTACCTTGTTCCTGTCTCCTCAGTCAGGAATGGTGAATGCAATCATCACAGCGTTTGGACATGAGCCGATTTACTTCCTGGCGAGCGATAACTGGTGGAGAGTTGTCTTCTATCTGTTGAATCTCTGGAAGGAAACAGGTTGGGGAACTATCATTTACATAGCGGCGCTGGCCGGTGTGGATCAGGAGATGTATGAGGCAGCCACCATTGACGGTGCAGGACATATGCAGAGAGTATGGTATATTTCCCTTCCTGCCATCAGCGTAACCATCCTGACCGTATTTATCCTGAACCTTGCAAAGGTTCTGAACCTGTTCGACTCCGTATTTGTATTGCAGAATGACAGCGTTATCAAGTCCTCGGATGTAATCGGAACCTATGTATACCGTTTAGGTATTACAAGCGCCGATTACGGTGTATCAACAGCAGCCGGCCTGTTTAAATCGGTCATCTCTCTTGTGCTGATTACTGTGGCGAACAAGTTGAGTAAAAAAATCAAGGGGGAGGGAATTTTAGGATGATGAAGGAAAAATTGTCCTTTGAAAAGGGCAGACGCGGAAGAACCGTCTTCGTTATTTTTAATACCGTTTTCCTTTGCTTTTTGATGCTGATTATGGTTATCCCTCTTTGGAAGGTAATCGTAGATTCCCTGGATCCTACCTCGGTAGGCATCAGGCTCTGGCCTAAGCAGCTGAGTATTTATGCATACAAGACGATTTTGACAAAGAAATCCCTGTATCAGCCCTTCCTGGTATCTGTTTATACCACTGCGGCGGCAACGGTAGTAGGTCTTTTGATGACAACGCTTGCAGCTTATGTCATCCTGCAAAAGGAAATACCCGGAAGAAGTCTGATGATAGGCTACATTATGTTTACCATGCTGTTCAGCGGCGGTATGATTCCCGCTTACCTGAACATCAAAAATTTAGGCCTGATGAATAATTTGCTGGTAATCATTCTTCCCGCAGGCCTGAGTACTTACAATATGGTGTTGATGCGAAGCTTCTTTGAGAGTATTCCAAGTACGCTTTATGAGGCGGCAGAACTCGACGGGTGTACACCTCTCGGTATTTTCTGGAGAATTGTACTTCCACTGTCAAAACCGGCATTGGCTTCCATTGGTCTGTTTATTGCAGTGGGAACCTGGAATGAGTATATGCCTTTTATCCTGTATATGCAGGACAACAGCAAGATGAACTTCCAGGTAAAGGTAAGAGAGCTTATCCTGCAGGATGCATTGTCGGGAACGGCAATCTCCGCGTCGGATGATATGTTAAAGAGTGCAGTAGTTGTAGTAGTTGTATTTCCATTTCTCGTTATCTATCCCTTTGTACAGAAATACTTCACCAAGGGCGTGACAGTAGGTGCTGTAAAGGGTTAAGATAAAATATAAGGAGGGTTAATATGAAAAACAAAGTAACAAAGAAACTGATGGCAGTGGCACTTGCTTCTGCTATGGTAATGGGCACCGCAGCATGCGGTTCCGAGGATGCAGGAAGCAGCAGTACACCGGCAAGTTCTTCCGCGGCAGCTTCTTCCGAGACAGCTTCCACAGCAAGCAGCGAGGCTCCTGCAGAGAAGACCGTAGAAAAGCCGGATACCATTTCCTGGTGGACACATGACGGTTTGAATGAAGAGAACGGTTCTGAGCAGTGGTTTGCGGAATTTGAGGCAAAGACCGGCATTCATCTTGACCACCAGTTTATTCCTAACAATGAGTATTATGACAAGCTGAAGCTGGCATTTGCTTCTGACGAGGTTCCCGAGGTATTTGACTTAAACGGTGCGAACCTTGCTCTGTACGCTTCTCAGGGTGCAATCTATGATCTGACAGATCTTCTGAAGGCATCTGAGCTGTATGACAAGGTTGATCCTGCAATCTGGGAGGCAATCTCAATCGATGGTAAGATTTATGCGATTCCTAAGGAAATGCCTTCTGCTGCCTGCACCTATGTGCGTGGAGACTGGCTGGAGAAACTGGGCATGCAGCCTCCTACCAACTATGAGGAATTCCTTGACATGATTCGTCGCTTCAAGGCTGAAATTCCTGAGTGTGAGATTGGTCTGACCGCTCCCGGCGTAAAGAGTGAGATGAACCTTCCTGAATTCTATCAGGGCGCTCATTACGGCTTTGCCAAGGTTGACGGCGTATGGGTTGACGGCTTTGCACAGGACAACATGGCTGAGGCAATGCAGAGAATGCAGGATGCCTACAAGGAAGGCCTGCTTGATATGGAAATCATTACCAATACAACCTCTACCTGCCGTGATGCATGGTATGAAGGAAAGGTTGGCGTATTCAACTACTGGTCCGGTAAGTGGGGAGGAACTCTGCAGGAGAGACTGGAAGCAAACAACGAGGGTGCAATCGCATTGGCTATCGAGCCCATTGCAGAGGCTGACTATCTGTTTGCAACTCTTGGCGGTCTGTGCATTTCCTCCAAGGTAAGTGATGAGAAGGCAGAGCAGATTTTCAAGTACTTTATTGAGTATATGCATGATGGCGGCGAGGGACAGGTTCTGTTCCAGAGCGGTGTGGAAGGCGTGCATTGGGAGCAGGACGGCAACAATGTGAAGCCTCTGCCTAACCTGGCTGATCCTTCTGCAGTAACCGTCAGCGTTTGGTGCACACCTTGGCTTGCAATTTCTCCTCTGGAGGTGACAGACAAGAACACCGAGATTGCTGATGCAGTGAAGAACTCTCTGGCAATTACAGATGCAGTAGCGCAGCAGGTAGCAGTTACGCCTGTATCCGAAACCCTGAATAAGATTACCTCCGACCTTGAACTGGAGAAGGCAGATATTCTTGCAAAGGTAGTTATGGGCGAGATGACAGTAGAACAGGGCGTAGCAGCGTACAAGGAAGTTGCTGAAGAACTGAACGTAGAGCAGGTTCTGAAGGAACTGAACGGCAACTAAGCCTCCTAAGCTTTAAAAAGCAAACCATATATCCATACAGGCATTCCCTGGGGTGAAAATCTCAGGGAATTTCCTGCGTTCTGTAAATAGTTCCCTTTGGGAGGAGAGATATGCTATACTATGTGTATCGTTACAGATACAGAAAATAAGCGGAATGGGGTAAGGGTTAATATGAGCAGATTGTGGTATAAGCAGCCGGCAGTGGAGTGGGAGGAAGCGCTTCCCATCGGCAGCGGCAGATTGGGTGCCATGGTTTACGGCGGAGTGGACAGAGAACTGGTTCAGGTCAATGAGGAAAGCATGTGGTTTGGCGGAGCTGTGAACAGGCATAACCCGGATATGAAAGAGAATTTGCCTCTCATCAGAGAATATCTGGAAAAGGGAGAAATCCGGAAAGCGGAACAGCTGATGGACATTGCCATGTCCGGCTGCCCTGACAGTATGCACTCCTATCAGACTTTGGGAGAAATCCAGATTCTTTTCGATGACTTGGGCAGTGCATCTGACAGAAAGAACTGGAAAATCGGTAAAATGGCTGTGCCCGATGACGTGGAGAACTACGAGAGAAGCCTTGACCCGGAGCAGGCAGTGTGTTGTACTTCTTTCCGGTACGGAAATATCGTCTATAGCAGGGAATATCTGGCGTCTCATCCGGCGGACTGCATTCTGATGCGATTTGCGACGACGGGAGCCGGAACGGTCAACTTTACTGCAAGACTTCGTCGCGGTAAGTGGTTTGACGGCGTGAAAAAAACGGGAGAAAACGGCATCCTGCTTTACGGGAATCTGGGGAGAGGCGGCTATGAATTTGCCATGGAACTGAGGGCAAAAGCGGTCGGTGGAAAAGTCCGCACAGTGGGAGAGTGTCTGAAAGTAGAGAATGCAAAGGAGGTTATCTTATTCTTTACGGCGGATACTACTTACCATTACACGGGTGCGGAAAAAGATAATTGGGTCAGAAATTATCTGCAGGAGAAACACTCCCTTAGAGATGGTCTGACGGAAGAATTGTCGGAAACGGAAAAGCAGGAGTATGGGTATCAGGCTGCCCTACAGGCTTTTTTAGAGAAGAAGCTCTCGGAGCGGTTTGCACGCGTGATGCCAATCCCCTATGAGCAGCTTCGGGAGGAACATATCCGGGACTATCGCAGTATATACGGTAGATTAGAATTTCAACTGGAAGGTATTGAACAATATGACAAATATCCTACGGATGAGCGCCTGCAAAATGCAAAAGCAGGAAAGGCAGATGTGGGCTTAAGCAAAATGCTTTTCGATTTTGGAAGATACCTGACGGTAGCCGGAAGCAGGGAGGATGGTCTGCCCACTACGCTACAGGGGCTATGGAACAAGGACTTCTTCCCATCCTGGGACAGTAAATATACCATAAATATCAATACGGAGATGAATTACTGGCATGTGGAGAGCTGTAACCTGTCCGATTGCCATATGCCGCTGTTCCGGCTGTTGGAGAAGGTGCAGAAAAACGGAAGATATACTGCCCGTCAGATGTACGGCTGCCGTGGGTTTGTTGCACATCACAACACAGATATTCACGGCGATACGGCACCACAGGACATCTGGTATCCCGGTTCCTACTGGACCATGGGCGGGGCATGGCTCTGCACACATCTCTGGATGCATTATCTCTATACGCAGGACACAGAATTTTTGAAAAAGGCATTTCCGGTTATGGCAGAAGCAGCTTTGTTCTTCGTGGATTTCCTGATTGAGAAGGATGGCTATCTTGTGACAAGCCCGTCGGTTTCTCCGGAAAATACATATATTTTGCCGAACGGCGAAAAAGGCTCCTGCTGCATCGGGGCGACGATGGACAATCAGATTCTGAGAGACCTGTTTGGTGGCTGCATGGGAGCGTGGAAGGCTCTCGGCGAGGTGGTCCCGGAAGGCTGCAGCATAGAGGGAGTAGACAGTATTCCCGAACTGATGGAGCAGATTGCAGACTGCCAAAGCCGTCTGATGCCGGATCGTATCAGTGACAGCGGACGTATCATGGAATGGATGGAGGACTATGAGGAGGCAGAGCCGGGACACCGGCATATTTCGCACCTGTATGGGCTCTATCCTGCGGGACAGATTACTGTGGACGGTACGCCCGAGCTGGCGGCAGCAGCCCGGAAAACTCTGGAGCATCGTCTTGCAAACGGCGGTGGTCATACAGGCTGGAGCCGAGCCTGGATTATGAACCATTATGCCAGTCTCTGGGACGGGGAAAAAGCCTATGAAAATATTGAAAAAATGTTAGAGGTGTCTACGTACCCTAACCTGTTTGACCGCCATCCGCCATTCCAGATTGACGGAAATTTCGGAGCATGTGCGGCCGTGAGCCGCATGCTGGTACAGAGCAGCGAGGAGAGAGTGGTTCTTCTGCCTGCGCTGCCAGCTGCATGGGCATCCGGCTCTGTCAAAGGTCTGCGCCTGGTGGGAAATGCGGAGGTTTCTCTCAGCTGGGAGAAGGGGAACCTTGTGAAAGCGGTTTTTCATGCAGATTCCAAATACGACACAACTGTCATGTATAAAGGGAAACGCATACAGCTTGCACTTGACGCAGGTGAGAGCAGGGAAGAGATATTTTAGCTGTAGGTGAGCTTTTCTATTTAGGAAATATGAGAGGGTTAGATGAAAAGGTTATTTAAAAATTCCGTATTTAAGTTTCTTGTCTCTTATATATTAGTGCTGGTAGTACCTTTGTCTATCGTGAGTTTTGGCTTTCAGGTTGCGTTTCGGATTGTGGAAAACAATCTGAAGGTGACGCATATTAACATGCTGCAGCGGAGCGCGGATGTTATCGAGAATGAGCTGGTGGATATGGAGTCCATGGCGCTTCAGGTTGCCAACGCCGCCAATATTCTGGATATGGCATCCAAGAAAAAAGGAGACGACAATTACATTATGACGGCTTTGGATGCTCTGAATGATTTTACATTGTATCTGAACTATCAGGATATAGATTTGATGAAATCAAAGAGCGCCTATATTTATTTCCGTAACACGGATCTTGTGATGTTTGAAAAGAGTTACTATAAGCCGAACATTTTTAAAACTTATCTCAACAACTGGGGCATTGACTATGAAGAATGGCGGGAAAGCATGACGGATCCGGAACTGGTTGCACCTGAATTCCGCAGAATGGGGGACGGCTTTGAATATGTCTTTCCTTTTTCCAAGATGATGTTTGGCGAGAGACAGGGTGTTATTGTGTTCAGAATTGACGAAGATGTCATTTTCCAGAAGATGAAATTTATTAATAATCTGGGGAGCCAGGAGACTTATCTGGTAGAAATTCTGGACGAAAACGGGGAACGAATCTGGGTGTCCAATACGCTGGAATCGTTTCCTGAGCTGGAGCCTGAGGAGTTGGAGAGCGGTTATCTGGAAAAGGATGGTCTCAGTATTATTGCGGCTAAGTCGGATAATCTGCATTGGTATTATGTATTGGCGCTGCCGGTAAAGGAGAGCTTGTCTGAGCTTCGTGCACTGAAGAATACTATAATTTTGCTGATGCTGGTGGCAATACTCGGCAGTATCTTCCTCTCTCTGATTCAGGCAGTGCGGAAAGGGAAACCCGTGGATGAGGCCTTGCAGGCCTTAACGCCGGAGGGAGAGGAACCGGAGCAGTATTCCAATCTGGGAACGGCTGTGTCGGGAATTGTGAAGCGGCATGAGGATGTGCTGCGTGAGGCTGAAAAAAATAAATTTTCCCTGCAAAAGCATTTCTTTGATGAACTGCTGACAGCGGGCTTCAGCACAGAAGCACAGCTGAAGGCGGAGGCTGCGAAGGTAGGGCTGGATATTGATAACCAGATTTACCAGACAGCGTATATTCAGATGTTTTCCGAGAACGATTTCTCAACGGTGGATGAGCAGACCATGAACGAAATCAGAGTACTTTCCCAGCTGATGAAGAATCATTTGAGAGAGTTGTGCGGAAATAATGTCTGGTTTCACAAGAAGAATTATAATTCCGAGATTGCCATTTTTGCCATTGATCATATGGAGGCGGATGTTATCGACCTGATTCGCGGGACAAAGGATTGGATGATAAAGGAATGCCAGATAGAAATCAGCAGTGGTATCGGCGGAACCTGTAACAATCTGCTCTTAATCTGGCGTTCCATGGAGGAGGCAAAGATTGCTCTGGAGAACTGTACCAGGGAAAATCCTGTAGTAGGATACCGTGCCGAACTGGTAAACAGCAATGAATACTATTTCCCTTCTATTGCGGAGGATAAGCTGGAGGAATGCCTGCGGAGCGGACAATGGCAGGAAGCGAAGGATATTTTGACACTCCTGGAGACGGAGAACTGCGTCAACAGAAACCTTCGAAGAAATCAGTTTATCAAGCTGAACAGAAAGCTCATGGATATTTTAGGAGGAGTGTGGAAGCAGGAGGAACTCAGCGAGAAGGCTTTTTGGCTGAATGAGGTGTTGATGCAGCCGGAAATTCCTCAACAGGAATATTTTCACAGATTACGACAACTGTGTCGTAAAATTTGTAATGATAACGTAGAGAAGAAGCAGGAGCAGAGAGGTCAGCTGGTAGAGGAAATCAAGGACTACATACGCGCTCATTATCGCGAATCTGACATGGGGCTTTCCAGAGTGGGTAGTGAGTTCCGCGTGTCCGAAAGCTATTTATCCACTGTGTTTAAAGAGCAGTCCGGCGGAAATTTTGCAGACTACCTGGAAACGCTTCGTATTGAGAAGGCATGTGAACTGCTTCAGGACAAAAGCCTCACCGTCAATGATGTGGCTGAGTCTGTTGGCTACAATAGTGTGCAGTCTTTCCGGCGAGCCTTTAAGCGCGTTAAGGGCGTAAGTCCCAAGGAGCTGCGTGGTGGAGAAGAGTAGGCGTTATTACCCCGTGATCTGTGCTGGCGCAGGGGGGGCACCTGATTAAAAAGCTGCTGAACCGGCAGAATAGGAGGAAAAATGAGCGATATATTTGAAATTATTCGGGAAAAAAATCTGGATGCACTGAAGGAATTTTTAGTGGAATATCCGAGAGCTCTGGATGTAGAGTCAGAGGACGGTGCATGGGCGCTGCATGAGGTAATGCGTCAGGGCAGCCTTGAGATGGCGAGGTTTGTTGTGGAATACGGCATTGTGAATCTGAATCTGATCGACAGGGTAGGCAATACAGTGCTGCACTATGGTGTGGAATCGGGAAATCTTGAACTGGTAAAGTATCTGGTGGAACGGGTGGATTCTCCAATAACGCAGGCAAATCTGAAGGGGGAGACGCCTTTTGATAAAGCACAGCGTCTGGGACAGACAGAAATTCTCCACTATTTTGAGAAAAAGCTGGGAGCAGGTTCGGAGGAACTGTATCACAATCCTATCTGCCGTGGAATGCATCCCGACCCCTCTATTGTCAGGGTAGAAGAGGATTATTATATGGTAAATTCCTCCTTTCTGTTTTTTCCGTGTATTCCTATCTCCCATTCCAGAGATTTGATTCACTGGGAGGTCATTGGGCATGCAATTACCAATCCCGACTGGGCGCGGCTGAAAGGTCTGGAGGGAGGCAGAGGCTACTGGGCGCCGGACATTTCCTATTATGAGGGGAAATTTTATATTACAGCCACCTACCGCCTGAACGAGGGAGGTATGCCCCAGAGATTACAGATGGTGACCTCCTCCGACAAGCCGGAGGGACCTTACTGTGAGCCGGTCTTTCTGGACGAGGACGGTATCGACCCGTCTATCTTTACGGATTTGGACGGCAGACGGTATATGCTGTTGAACAGAGGAGCCAGAATTTTTGAAATCAGCAGGGACGGCAGAGAAATTCTGTCTGAGCCGAAGCTGCTCTGGTATGGTGAGAACAAGAAGGCCTCCGAGGGCCCTCATATGCTGTACAAGGATGGATATTATTATCTGTTTATGGCGGAAGGAGGCACCGGAATGGGACACAGAATTTCAGTGGCCCGTTCCAAAACGCTGATGGGTGTTTACGAGGCCTGCCCTTATAATCCGATTTTGCGTCAGTGGGACGAGAAGAAACAGCTGCAATGCTGCGGACATGGTATGCCCGTGGAGACCCAGACGGGTGACTGGTATATGGTTTATCTGTGCAACCGGCCGGGAACCGCAGGTTATGCTTTACTGGGGCGCGAGACTGCCCTTGACCCCATTACCTGGACGGCGGACGGATGGCCTTTGGTCAATTCTCTGAGAGGTCCTTCCGATTTGCAGAGGAAGCCGGTGTTGCCGGAGCATGAGACCTGCGGGGAGCAAACGGCTTTTGACCCGGAGAAGGGTCTCTGGCAGGATTGGTCTGCTATCCGCGGCTTTGAACCGGGAACCTTTTCCGAGAAAGACGATGTTATCATAATTCAGGGTAACGGCAGAGATTTAAATACCTCTGATTACAATAGTCTTCTGCTGAAACACCAGCAGGAATTTCA
>JBJEJC010000025.1:0-22302 GCA_051877675.1 Roseburia sp.
ATTTGCCATAGACCGGGCGGGACTGGTGGGCAGTGACGGAGAGACACATCAGGGAATTTTTGATATTTCCTATCTATCCACAATACCTAATATGACAGTGATGGCACCAAAAAATAAATGGGAATTATCCGATATGCTGAAATATGCAGTTGATTTTCCTGCCCCGATTGCGATAAGATATCCGAGAGGAGAGGCGTATGACGGACTTCGGGAATACCGTGAGCCGATTCAGCATGGGAAAAGCGAGTGGATATACCGGGAGAATGGAATTGTGCTGCTGGCGCTCGGTTCCATGGTGAAAACGGCAGAGAAGGTGCGAAATTCCTTAAAGCAGAGCGGATATGCCTGCAGCCTGATCAATGCCCGTTTTGCAAAGCCTCTGGATGAAGAAATGCTTTGCGGACTGGAAGAAGACCATACGCTGGTAGTGTGCATGGAAGAGAATGTAAAGAGCGGCGGCTTTGGTGAACATGTTGCGGCTTTTTACAAGGAGAGGGAGTCGCGGATCTTTGTGCTTCCCATCGCAATTCCCGACGAATATGTGGAGCATGGCAAGGTGGATATTCTGTACCGGGAGGTAGGAATCGACGAGGATACCATTCTGAAACGAATTCAGGAACGTCTGGGACAATAAGGAGAATGCATTGAAAGAACGATTGGATGTTTTACTTGTAAACAGAGGACTTGCACCGTCCAGAGAAAAAGCGAAGGCGATGATTATGGAGGGCAATGTTTTTGTGGAAAATGAACGCGAGGACAAAGCCGGTGCTTCCATAGATACGGAGGCCTCCATTGAGGTACGGGGCAATACATTAAAATATGTGAGCCGGGGCGGCTTGAAGCTGGAAAAGGCAATGAGCCACTTTGGTATCCGGCTGGATGGAAAAATCTGTATGGATATCGGCGCTTCCACCGGCGGCTTTACGGACTGTATGCTGCAGAACGGCGCAAAAAAGGTCTATGCCGTGGATGTGGGATATGGGCAGTTTGCCTGGAAACTGCGCCAGGATGAGCGGGTTGTCTGTATGGAAAAAACCAACATCCGCTATGTGAAGCCTGAGGATATCGCGGACAGACTGGATTTCGCTTCTGTGGATGTTTCCTTTATCTCACTGACAAAGGTCTTGGAACCTGCACGGGAACTGCTGAATGAGGGCGGCGAGATGGTATGCCTGATTAAACCGCAGTTTGAGGCAGGCAGGGAAAAAGTGGGAAAAAAAGGTGTTGTGCGGGAGAAATCGGTACATGAAGAGGTTATCGAGAAGGTCATTGCATTTGCGCAGAGTCATGGATTTTCCATACTGAATCTGGAATATTCCCCGATTAAGGGACCGGAGGGAAATATCGAATATCTTGTCCATATCAGAAAAGACGAAGAAAACGGCGGGGAGATACCGGTGGATATTCACAGCGTTGTGGAGGCTGCCCATGGAGAACTGGACAAATAGTATGAAGCATTTTTTGATTATCGCAAATTCTTTTAAGGACACGGGACTGGAACTGACAAGGAAAATCAAGGCATATATTGAGGAGAAGGGTGGTAGCTGCATCTATTTTACCAGCAATGGGGAAGACAGAAAGCATGCGGCACCAGAACCGGAGCAGATTCCTGCGGAGACGGAAGGCGTCATTGTTCTTGGAGGAGATGGCACCTTAATCCGGGCGGCAGCGAAGCTGGTAGAAAGAGAACTTCCGCTCATTGGCGTTAATCTGGGGACGCTGGGTTATCTCTGTGAGCTGGAGGAGCAGAATGTCTTTTCTGCCATTGATCAGCTCATGGCAGGTAATTATATGCTGGAAGACCGGATGATGCTGCGGGGATACGGGATTCAGGAAGGAAAAGAGGGAATGCCGGCACTGGCATTGAATGATGTGGTTATTCACAGGACGGGAGTGCTTTCCGTGGTGAATTTGATTGTATATGTGAACGGAGCCTATCTGAACACCTTCCATGCCGACGGAATTATCCTGTCTACACCCACAGGTTCCACAGGTTATAATATGTCAGCAGGGGGACCCATCGTGGACCCCAAGGCACAGATGATGCTGATTACTCCGATTAATGCCCATAATCTTAATTCCAAGAGCATTGTAATCGGTGCGGAGGATGAGGTGATGGTGGAAATCGGCAAACGCCGTTACCAGAAGGATGAGACGGTGGAGGTCAGCTTTGACGGAGACAATGCGGTAAAGCTTAAGGTGGGAGACCGTTTTCTCATTCGGAAGGCAGAGGCGACCACCCGTATCTGTAAGATCAGCAGAGAAAGCTTTCTTGAGATTCTGCGAAAGAAAATGCAAACTTATACATAAGAGAGATGCTTCAGAAAGGACGTGACGGAAATGAAGACAAAAAGGCAGGCAAAGATTCTGGAACTCATCAAAAAAAACACCATTGAGACACAGGAGGAATTGTCGGATTATCTGGAGAAGGAAGGCTTTCAGGTGACGCAGGCGACTGTCTCCAGGGATATCCGTGAACTGAAACTTACCAAGGTTTCCATGAGTAACGGAAGACAGAAATATGCAGCGCTTCTGGAACGGGATGAAGACCTTTCCGAAAAATATACCAGAGTATTCCGGGATGGCTTTGTTTCCATGGACATGGCGCAGAATATTCTGGTTATAAAGACGGTTTCCGGTATGGCAATGGCAGTGGCTGCCGCTTTAGACGCGATGCATTTCCATGAAATCGTGGGATGTATTGCGGGAGATGATACCATTATGTGTGCAATCCGCAGCGTGGACGATACCATAGCGATTATGGGACGGCTGCGCCAGCTTGTAGGAGAATAGATCGATACTTTAGGGAGAGTAGAAGGAGATTCTATGTTACAAAATCTGCACGTAAAAAACCTTGCGTTGATTGATGAGGCGGAGGTGGATTTCGGAGAGGGGCTAAATATCCTTTCCGGGGAAACCGGTGCCGGAAAATCCATTATCATTGGCTCAATCAATCTGGCGCTGGGTGAGAAGGTACAAAAAGAAATGCTGCGGGAAAATGCGGATTATGCCCTGGTGGAACTGATTTTTCAGGTCACAGGGGAACGTCAGAAGGAGCAGCTGCGGGAACTGGATGTATTTCCGGAGGATGATACGGTGATTTTAAGCAGAAAAATCACCGGCGGACGCGGCGTGGCAAAGGTAAACGGGGAAAGCGTTCCGGCTTCTAAGATGAAAGAGATTGCAGCCGTGCTGATTGATATTCATGGTCAGCATGAACATCAGTCCCTGCTTTCTAAGAGAAAACATCTGGAGATTCTGGACGATTATGCCAAGGAGGAACTTGCTCCGTTGAAAGTTGAATTGGCGGAGAACTACCGGAATTACCGCAAGCTTTGTGAAGAACTTAACAAGGCGGATGTGGATGAGGAGGAGCGTGCCAGAGAACTCTCTTTTCTGGAGTATGAGGTACAGGAGATTACGGAGGCAGATTTGCAGAAGGGTGAGGATGAGGAGCTGGAAGCCGACTTTGCCAAATATGCCAACGGAAGAAAAATTTTAGAGGCTGTGGGAACTGCATATGAGAGTCTCGGAAATGGCACGGAGAATGCATCGGAATTGACAGGACGTGCGTTGCGGGAGCTTTCCGGCGTGTCCTGCTATGAGAAAAGGATTCAGGGAATGGAGGAACAGCTCCTCACCATTGACAGTCTGTTAAACGATTTAAACCGTGATATGGCAGATTATCTGGAGGAAACCGAGTTTGATGAGGAAACCTTCTATCAGATGGAGAAGCGGCTGGATGAGATCAATCATCTGAAATCAAAATATGGGGACAGTATTCCAAAGATTCTTGCAGCGCTTGAGGAGAAAAAAGCCAGGATGGAACAGCTTTCTGACTATGACAGCTATCTGGAACGGCTCCGGGGGCAGGTAAAAGAGGCAGAAAAGACGTTGGAGAAGATCAGTGTACGGGTCTCAGAGGTCAGACAGAATTATGCAAAATCTCTGGTGGCTGCAGTGACATCCACTCTCCAGGATTTGAATTTCCTGGACGTGCGGTTTGAGATGGAGTTTACACGGACTGCGGATTACACCGCAAACGGAATTGACGATGCTGAGTTTTTAATTTCCACCAATCCGGGTGAACCGGTGAAGCCTCTGGGTAAGGTGGCATCCGGCGGTGAACTTTCCCGTATTATGCTGGCAATCAAAACCGTGCTGGCGGATAACGATGCGGTGGATACTCTTATCTTTGACGAGATTGACAGCGGAATCAGCGGCAGGACGGCGCAGATGGTTTCCGAAAAGATGAATGTGCTGGGCAGAAACCACCAGATTATCTGCATCACCCATCTTCCCCAGATTGCAGCGATGGCGGATTCTCATTATCTGATTGAGAAATCGGTGCGCAATCAGGCAACGGTTTCCAATATCCGGAAACTTTCCGGTGAAGAGAGCGTAAACGAACTGGCACGTATGCTGGGAGGCGTGGAGATTACAGATACGGTGCGGCAGAATGCCAGAGAGATGAAGGAACTGGCGGCAAAGAAAAAGCAGATTTAAGATTCCATAAAATACCGCAGATGCTTTGGAGTGAAAAAGAAAATACATCACATAATAAAAGAGATACCGAAACCGGTATCTCTTTTATTGTGTGAAGGTGAAAGGTTTAATAAATAAAGAAAATGAAAATCAATTATCAGGAATGGATTAGAAAAATTGCGGCGGTCGGCTTCCTGCTGGTCATCGCATTTGCGGGAATGACATTTTATGAAGCAATTCCGGAACAGATGTATGTGGCAGTGGGGCAGGAGGTGTCCTATGATTTTGATGTGCCGGTAAGCGTGGTTTTAAAGGAAAACAGCACGGAGGCATTTGAAAACAGTTCCCCCAGAGCAGGCACGAAAGAAGCCTACGCTTCCTATACGGTGACCTGCAAGCTTTTTGGAATTTTTCCGGTGAAGGATGTGGAGGTTATGCTGGTGGATTCTGAGAGCATTTATGCCAGCGGAATCCCTATTGGAATATATGCGAAGACGGACGGAATTCTTATCATAGGAACAGGAGCGGTGACGGATGCGCTGGGACAGGAGCAGTGTCCGGCACTGAATCTTGTAAAAGGCGGTGACTACATCGTTAGTGTAAATGGAGAAAGTGTTTCCACGAAAGAGGAACTGGTAGAAAAAATCAGTGCAGACGGAGGAGAAAAGGAGATTCTTGGCATACGCCGGAATGAGGAGTACATTGAGGTATCCGTAAATCCGGTAAAAAGCAATGACGGAAGCTTTATGCTGGGAATCTGGGTAAGGGATGACATTGCCGGAATCGGGACACTGACGTATTTTCGAGGGAACGGAAGCTTCGGTGCACTGGGGCATGCCGTCAGTGACGGGGATACCGGCACACAGCTTGAAATGTCGGAGGGATGGATCTATGTGGCGGATATCATCGGCATACGAAAAGGTGAGAATGGCAATCCCGGGGAACTCTCCGGTGTGATCAATTATGGCAGCGATTACCGGCTTGGCACGTTAGAAGAAAACACAGCTCTTGGAATCCGGGGGCTTTTGAATGGGAATCTGGATAAAATCGGAAGCAGTACCTGCCTGGAGGTGGCGTATAAGCAGGATATTGAACTGGGCAGCGCCTATATTCTGTCTTCTGTTTCCGGGGAAAGCCGATTGTACGAGATTGCCATAGAAAGCCTTGATTTCAGCGGTCGGGAAGAAAATAAGGGAATTCTGTTTCAAGTGACGGACCCGGATCTGATCGAATTGACGGGGGGAATTGTGCAGGGAATGAGCGGCAGCCCGATCATTCAGAACAATAAGATTATCGGCGCTGTAACCCATGTATTCATTTCTGATTCCACCAAAGGATATGGAATTTTTATTGAAAAAATGCTGTGAGAAGTTTTACATCAAATAATCTTTACATCAGAAACAGAAGTGTGCTATTATGAGGAAAATTGTCATGGGTAGGTGGAAATATGCAGCATGAAGCGGACGAGAACAAACTTGCAGAAGAATACATGACGGAAGCACGCCAGGCATTCTATGACAAAAAACTGGAGGAAGCCGGAATTTTGATTCAGAATGCGGTTCATCTTTATAAGAAAGCAGGCAACCTGGAGCGGTATGCGATGGCAATTAATACCATGGGGGTCATTTATGCCTCGATGGGTAACGAATCCATGGCGGTGGATTATTATCTCCAGGGGCTGGAATGTGCCAATGCCAATCATTTTGACCATTTGCTGGTACTGTTTTATAATAATATCGGAAGCAGATACCAGGAATTGGGGGAACATGGGACAGCAATTTCCTATTTCCTGCAGTCGGTCAATGCATTGGATAAAGCCCGGAATGAAGAAAACTATAGTACCTGGGAGATGGTGACTTACCTGAATCTGACATCATCCTATCTTGCTTTAGGGAATTATCAGGAGGCGGAGCGTTATCTGAAATTTGCAGAGCCTCTGGTGGGAACAGAGGCGGAGCAGTCCCACGAGTTTGCGGTACTGACCGCAAAGTGCAGTCTATACTGGCTGACAGGGCGGGAAGATTACGTCCGTGCCCAGCTGGATGCGTTGACGGAAGGCGCGAAGGAGGATAAGAACAGCTCCGATTATCTGCAGGATATGCTGGATGTCTGCCGCCTGTTCCGGTGGATGAAGGAATATGACAGATGGAGACAGATTATTCTGATTTTTCAGACATATGCGGCGGAACAGAATTCCATGTATTTCCGGCTTCGACTGGCAGAAATGTGGATTGAATACTATAAGGAGACCGGTCAGGAAGAACAATATATCAGGGCGTGTGTAGAGCACGTGGAATGCTATCAGAATTATAAAAAACTGGAAAATGAGGAACGGGTGGCTGCAATCGACATCCGGATTAAGCTTCAGGAGAAGGAAATGGCACGCCGCAGCGCGGAACTGAAATCCAACATGGATGAACTGACAAGGCTGGGAAACCGCTATCTGCTGAAAAAGGACATCTGTACAGCGGTGGAGCATGCGGCAAAGAAGGGCGGACAGCTTGCCATCGGAATTCTGGATATCGACTGCTTTAAACAGCATAATGATACATATGGACATCTTCACGGTGATGAATGTCTGAAGACCGTGGCGGAAATTTTAAACACCATTATGAAAGGAAAGGGAAAGGCATATCGCTTTGGTGGGGACGAATTTGTTCTTTTGTTTGATGGCGGCGAAGAGCAGAAGGTAAAGCAGGTGGCAGAAGAAATCAAGGGTGTACTCGCGCAGAAAGCAATCGAAAACAAGAATTCCACGGTGGAACCTGTCATTACACTTTCCCAGGGATACTCCTGCTTTATGCCATATGAGGAAGAACAATACAGCAACGTACTGGAACGGGCAGATAAGGCACTTTATGAGGTGAAACAGAACGGAAAGAATGGATATCAGATAGACAGGGAAGGATAGTTTGGAACTTTAACGACCTGATTCGACAAGAACGGCGCGAAGAACCGATTATTATCATAAGGCAGAGGAATTTGTTGGATAATCTGGAAAATCCCTGCGAATATTTTGTATTTTATTTATTTCGGATCAATGGAGGACCTGATTATGGAAAAACTGAATGTTGCCATTGCAGATGATAATGAACGGATGTTACGGCTGTTGGGGGATATCATTGAAAGCGATGAGGAATTGAATGTTGTAGGAACCGCAAAGGATGGCGAGGAGGCCTACAATGTAATCAAAACCAAAGAGCCGGATGTGGTGCTTCTGGACATTGTTATGCCAAAGCTGGACGGACTTGGGGTGCTTGACCGTGTAAACCATGACAAGAGCATCAAAAAACATCCTACATTTATCATGATAAGCGCAATCGGACAGGAAAAAATTACAGAAGATGCCTTTGATCTTGGAGCAGATTATTACATTATGAAGCCTTTTGACAACGATATGGTGTTGAACAGGATTAAGCGTGCACGGGTCAGCGCCAACGGACGAAATGCGGAAGGCCGCAAGGTGAATGCCTATGAGAAGGCAGAGGAATGCAGTGAACGGAATCTGGAGGCAGATGTGACAGAGATTATCCATGAAATCGGTGTGCCGGCACATATCAAGGGTTATCAGTATCTGCGGGATGCCATTGTGATGGCAGTCAATGACATGGACATGCTTAATTCCATCACAAAGATTCTGTACCCCACCATTGCCAAGAAATATCAGACGACTTCGAGCCGCGTGGAGCGTGCAATCCGCCATGCGATTGAAGTGGCATGGAGCAGGGGAAAGATGGATACCATTGATGAGATGTTCGGTTATACCATTCATAATGGAAAAGGAAAGCCTACAAATTCAGAGTTTATTGCCCTGATTACAGACCGGATCCGGCTGGAACATAAAATGTATTAAGGCTTTTCATACAGGAAAAAAAAGGTTATAATACCCATAGAGAATTTCACGGAATACATGGAATTTGGAGGGTATATGCATGAAGAAAATATTGTTTGCTGCTTCGGAAGCGGTGCCTTTTATCAAGACAGGCGGTCTTGCAGATGTGGTGGGGGCTTTGCCCAAATATTTCGATAAGGAAAAGTTTGATGTCCGCATCATTCTGCCGAAATACGCCTGTATGGAAGAACGGTGGAAGGCGCAGCTTCATTTTTGTTGTCATTTCTATGTGAATCTGAGCTGGCGGAAGCAGTATGCCGGAATCTTTGAAGCAAAGCAGGATGGAATTACCTACTACTTTGTGGACAATGAATTCTACTTTGCCGGTGATAAGCCCTACAACAATATCTATGAGGATGTGGAGAAGTTTGCCTATTTCTCCAAGGCAGTGCTGGAAGCACTTCCGTTTCTTGATTTCTGCCCGGATGTGATTCATTGTCATGACTGGCAGACAGGGCTGATTCCGGTATTTTTGCGGACACTGTTTGGAGACCAGCATTATTATGACGGAATCCGCACCGTATTTTCCATTCATAATCTAAAGTTTCAGGGACGCTGGACCCTGCAGGCAATCATGGATATTACCGGTCTGCCACGGCAGATTTTTGTGCCGGACCGGCTGGAGTCGTATGGTGAGGCGAACTATCTCAAGGGTGGTGTAGTATACGCGGATGCGGTCACCTCTGTGAGTCCTACCTATGTGAAAGAGATTATGACACCGGAGGGCGGGGAAGGGCTGGATGGCCTTTTTTACGCCAAAAGAGACCGGCTGCACGGAATTTTAAACGGAATTGACTATGAGATTTATGATCCCCAGAAGGATGTGTATATACCGCACCATTTTAATTCTCTCAATGTGGGGGAGGGGAAGGCAGTGAATAAGGAGCAGCTTCAGAGGTCATACCGGCTTCCGGCGGAACGGGATACGATGCTGATTGGTATGGTTTCCCGGCTGACGAATCAGAAGGGCCTTGATCTCATTGCCTATATTATGGATGAGATGCTGGCAAAAGAGAGAATCCAGCTTGTCTTTGTGGGAACCGGAGAGGAAAAATATGAGAATATGCTCCGGTGGTTTGAAAAGAAGTACCCGGGGAAGGTGCGTGCGGATATCGGTTATTCGGAGGAACGGGCGCATAAGGTATATGCCGGCTGTGATGCATTCCTGATGCCGTCTTTGTTTGAACCCTGCGGCTTGAGCCAGATGATAGCCATGCGTTATGGAACCCTGCCTATTGTGCGGGAGACCGGTGGCTTAAAGGATACGGTATCCGCCTACAACGAATATGAGCAGACGGGAACCGGATTTTCCTTTGCCAATTATAATGCGCATGAGATGTACCAGACGATTCGCTATGCACTGGATGTTTTCGAGCATCACAAAAAAGAATGGAATAACATGGTGGTGCGGGCAATGGAGCAGGATTTCTCCTGGGATAATTCTGCCAAAGCCTATGAACAGCTTTACGAACAGCTTTAAAATGGCCCTGCTGCACGTGATACATAGTCAGGTGCAGCAAGAACCTCATGCCTGCCGGGACGCAATGTGGACTGCCGGCTCTACATGGTGAGCTGGCAGGTTTCCCGGGAAAAATAATACACATGGTCTGAAAGAATTTCCTCTCCGGAAAGCTGGGTCGCATTGACTTCCTTAACCATGTCCGATAGCTCTTTGCCGGAGGCGGTATTACCGGCAGGAATAATCAAAACCTCATGGATACTGCTGGGCAGAATGTAGAGATCGCTTTCCAGCCGTCGGGAAAAGTCCCGAAGCAGATCCTTGTAGAGGATACATACAGATCCGTTGAGCTTTTGACGGTTTGTGAGAACATACATAGGACAGAGCTGCTGGGCAGTGTCAAAATCCTCTTCATCGGGACAGGTGTCGGAGAAAAGCTCCCGCATGACGTCTGTCATATTGCGCAGATCATACTGCAGCAGCTTTGGCGTATTGGAGGCGGCAAGGGCATAGAGGTCATCCCTTGTGATGCCCCAGAGCGACAGATGACGTTCATAGATCAGAATGGTGGCATTTCCGGCATCCGTTGTGTTTAACAGACAGTTAAATACGATTGCCAGATCCAGGAAACGGTAATGGGGAATCTTTTCTAAAAGAGCTCTGTTTTTTTCATAGTTGACCAATTTGAATACAATGCGTGACTTCACCTTGTCATAGTCAGTGAAAAAAGAAATGTCAATGCAGCGGGAGGGGCAGTGTTCCCGATAGATAGTTACGATTTCCTGGCAGATATCTTTCAGGTCATCGCTTTTTTCATACTGCCGGTAATAATGATTGAGATAAATCGTAGGCGAAAGATTGCTGTCTTCGGACATAATCACAAGCCCGTCAAGATGGGTATTGTTGTTTTTTACCATGTCCTGAATGACGACCCGGTACTGAACTCCGAGCTGTCTTTGTACCATGGTGCGTATAGTTTCTTTAAAGTCCTGATATGTCATTTGACCTCCTGTTGGGGAAGCGTGCATATCTGGAAATAAACGGGGGAATTCTGCAGGAAAATTGCAGAAAGACGGCACAGAATTTGTGCGTGGGTTTACTTTATCACAAACATCGGAGGAAGGCAAGCAGTATTTCTAAAAAAATTTTATCTTTTTTTGAAAAAAGAACTTGCTTTTTTCGTGATATCCGATATAATAACTTAATGTGATGTTTTTCATTACTTAAATTTATTTTATGTACAAATTATTTTATATGCCGATATGGCTCAGTTGGTAGAGCACTTCACTCGTAATGAAGGGGTCGCGGGTTCGAGTCCCGCTATCGGCTTGTGGCGGAACTTGAAACTGATAATGGTGTCAGAGAGTTCCGCTATATTTATTCATTAGGAGGAAACTATTATGAAAAAGAAATTGATGAGTCTGTTTCTGGTAGGAGCTATGACTGCAACCATGTTAGCTGGATGCGGCAGCAACTCCGGATCTGATGCAGGAAGCGCAGCTTCTACTGAAAGCGGTGCAGCTTCAAACGATGGCGCAGCTTCAAACGATGGTGCAGCTTCAAATTCCAGTGACAAGATTGCTATGATTACCGACTCCGGAGATATCACGGACGAGTCCTTCAACCAGATCACATGGGAGACCTGTGTTGCATATGGTGAGACAAACGGAATCGAGACCGAGTACTACAAACCGGCAGAGGATACCGACGAGGAGAGAATTAACTCCATCGATTTGGCAATCGCAGAGGGCGCTACCGTTATTGTAATGCCGGGATATTTATTCGGACCGGCGATTGCTGAGGAGCAGTCTGCAAATCCGGATGTTACCTTCATCGCTGTTGATGTAACAGAGGGTGATGTTGTAAACCTTGCAGGTGAGTCTGTTGGAATCAATGAGAATGTATATATCTGTTCTTTCCAGGAAGAGCAGGCTGGTTATCTGGCTGGTTATGCTGCAGTGAAGGATGGCTATACAAGCCTTGGCTTCCTTGGTGGTATTGCAGTTCCTGCAGTTATCCGTTACGGCTATGGATATATTCAGGGTATCAACGCAGCAGCGGAAGAGATGGGTGTTGACGTTGATGTGAAGTACTACTATGGCGGACAGTTCTTCGGCAGTGATGCAATCACCGCTCGTATGGAGGGATGGTATCAGGAAGGAACACAGATTGTATTTGCATGCGGCGGCGGTATCTACACCTCTGCAGTTGATGCAGCAGCAGGGTATGACGGAAAAGTAATCGGTGTTGACGTTGACCAGCATCCGGTTCTTGGTGATGTCTGTGTTACTTCTGCAATGAAGGGTCTTTCCTCTGCTGTAAACAGTGCACTGGATGCATACTTTAATGGAAACTGGGCATCTATCGGTGGAAAGTCTGAGCAGCTCGGTCTTACACAGGGTGATTACATCGGTCTTCCTACAGATGCAGATTCCTGGGGCTTTGCAACATTTACAACAGACGAGTATCAGGAAATTTTAAATGGAATCAAAGATGGTTCTATCGCTGTTTCTAATGATATTGAGAATCAGCCTGAGGTTGGTTCCCATGTAAGTGTGACCTACGTAGAGTAAAGTATTTGAAAAGGGGGAAGGGAATTTATTCTCTTCCCCTTTTTTTTATCTGCGAAAAATGGTATACTAGTAAGAAATCAAAAAGGTATCGAAAGGGAGTCATAAAGAGGAAAACAGAGCATGGGAAACGAATACATTATTGAGATGTTGAACATCACAAAAGAATTTCCGGGAATCAAAGCAAATGATAATATCACCCTCCAATTGAAAAGAGGGGAGATTCATGCACTTCTTGGGGAAAACGGAGCAGGTAAGTCCACTTTGATGAGTATTTTATTCGGACTGTATCAGCCTACCTCAGGAATCATTAAAAAAGACGGAAAAGAGGTACAGATTAACACACCAAACGATGCAAACGATTTGAACATCGGTATGGTGCACCAGCACTTCAAACTTGTAGAGTGCTTTTCCGTACTGGATAACATCATTCTTGGTGTGGAACCCACGAAAGGAATCTTTCTTGAGAAAAAGGGCGCCAGAGAGAAGGTAATGGAGCTGAGCAATAAATACGGTCTTATGGTGGACCCGGATGCACTGATCTCGGACATTACGGTGGGAATGCAGCAGAGAACAGAAATTCTTAAGATGTTATATCGAGATAATGAAGTGCTGATCTTTGATGAACCGACGGCAGTATTAACTCCGCAGGAGATTGAGGAGCTGATGAAGATAATGAAGAATCTTGCCAAGGAGGGCAAATCCATTTTGTTCATCACCCATAAGCTGAATGAGATTATGGAGGTCGCTGACCGCTGCACGATTCTGCGCAAAGGAAAGTATATTGCCACGGTGGACATCAAAGATACCTCAAAGGAAGAGCTTTCCCGTATGATGGTGGGAAGGAATGTCAGCTTCTCCGTAGACAAAAAACCTGCGGAGCCGGGAGAGACGGTGTTGAAAGTGGAGCATATGACGGTTCCAAGCAAAGTGCATTCCAACAACGCAGTAAAAGATGTTTCCTTCAATGTGCGCAGAGGAGAGATTGTATGTATTGCCGGAATTGACGGGAATGGACAGAGTGAATTTGTGCAGGGACTCACCGGTCTGGAGAAGATTACAGGCGGGACAATCACGTTCAATGGACGGGATATCACCAGAGCATCTATCCGGGAGCGCTCTAAGAGCGGTATGAGTCATATTCCGGAGGACCGGCACAAGCACGGACTGGTGCTGGATTATTCGCTGGAGCAGAATATGGTATTACAGCGATATTGGGAGCCGGATTTTCAGAAAGCCGGATTTATAAAATCAAAAGCAGTACGGGAATATGCGGACAGGCTGATTGATCAGTATGATGTGCGCAGCGGACAGGGAGCTGTTACAACGGCGAGAAGTATGTCCGGTGGTAATCAGCAGAAAGCAATCATTGCCAGAGAAATTGACAAAAACCCGGAGCTTCTGGTTGCGGTTCAGCCAACCAGGGGACTGGATGTGGGAGCCATCGAATATATTCACAGCCAGTTGGTTGCCCAGCGGGATAAGGGGAAGGCAGTGCTGCTGGTTTCTCTGGAGCTGGATGAGGTTATGGATGTATCGGACCGCATTCTTGTCATGTATGAGGGAGAGATTGTCGGACAGTTGAATCCCAAAGAGATTACCGTGGAAGAGCTGGGGCTTTATATGGCAGGTGCGAAACGGGATTCGGTTCCTGCTGAGGTATAGATAATACCGCATGACAGATTTTTTGCATACATCGCGTGTATGCACAATTTCTTATATAGAAAAGAAAGGTATGGTTACAAAAATGAACGAAAAGAAAAAGGATGTCCTTTTGTCCATTGGAGCTTCCCTTGTCTGTATCGTAATCGGATTATTGGTGGGACTGGTGATTCTCTGCTGTATTAATCATGAAAATGCGTGGAATGGGTTCTTGCGAATCCTTCAAGGAGGATTTTATCTGAAACCGAAGGGGATCGGAAGTGAGATTTCCCAGGCGGCTCCGCTGATTATGACAGGATTGTCGGTTGCCTTTGCATTTAAGACAGGACTTTTCAATATCGGCGCCGCAGGGCAGTATACCGTGGGTGTTTTCGGTGCACTGTATTTCGCAATTGTTCTGCATATGCCCTGGTATGTGTGTCTTCTGGCTGCGATGGTATGCGGTGCAATCTGGGGCGCGGTGCCGGGATTCTTTAAAGCATATTTTAATGTAAATGAGGTGATTACCTCCATTATGTTTAACTGGATTGGTCTGTACCTTGTAAACGAATTGATGTACAGCACCGTGAAGGGAATGTATGACCAGAAGACAACAAGAACATATAAATTAACTTCTGTGTCACCGGAATCTGTCATTCCGGATCTTGGGATGAACAGCTTTTTTAAGACAAGCTCTACTACGATTGCAATATTTATTGCAATTGCCATCGCTATTGCGATGTATATTGTCCTCAACAAGACGACCTTCGGATATGAATTGAAGGCATGCGGCTTTAACAAGGATGCGGCGAAATATGCCGGAATCAATGAAAAAAGAAATATTGTATTGTCCATGACAATTTCCGGAGCACTTGCCGGAATCGGTGCCGGGCTTTATTATCTTTCCGGTGCGGCAGAGTGGAATCCGCAGGTGTCAACCGCGCTTCCTGCCATCGGCTTTAACGGTATTCCGGTGGCGCTGTTAGCGTTAAGCAACCCCATCGGTGTTGTCTTTGCGGCAATCTTTGTGGCGCATATTTCGGTGGGCGGCTCCTATTTGCCGACGAAGTATTTCCAGCCGGAAATTGCGGATTTTATTGTGGCGGTCATTATTTATCTGTGCGCGTTCGTTATGCTGTTTAAGGGCGTGGTAAGTAATCTGCTTAGTAAAAGAGCGAAAAAGAAAGAGGGAAAGGAGGAAGCAAACTAATGTTTCTGTTATTGAAATTTACGTTGCTTTATGCAGTTGTATTGATGTTGGTTGCATTGGGCGGTATGTTCTCTGAGCGAAGCGGTGTGATCAATATTGCACTGGAAGGAATTATGGCAATCGGCGGACTGGCAGGTGTCTTTGTCCTTTCTCTCTGCGGCGGGACGCTTCCGGCAGCGGCGGTGGTGGCATTGTCCATTCTTGCCAGTGCGGTGGCAGGTCTGCTTTATTCCCTGCTGCTGGGATTTTCTGCAATCACCTTAAAGGCAGATCAGACGATTGGCGGAACGGCACTGAATATGCTTGCAACAGCAATTGCAATCATCATTGTAAAAGCATTTAACAATTCCTCGGAAGCCGGAAACGGTGCGGCATCTGCCAAGCTGACCTATGACAATTCTGCGTTTATTTACAAAATCGGACCGGTGACCATTAATATTTTCCTGATTATTGGTATCGTTATTCTGATTTGCAGTTATGTATTCCTTTTTAAGACCAAATGGGGACTTCGTCTCAGAGCGTGTGGAGAGCACCCGCAGGCGGCGGATTCCGTAGGTATCAATGTGTATCAGTGGAGGTATACCGGTGTCATGATTTCCGGTGTGCTGGGTGGAATCGGCGGATTTGCTTATATCGTTCCGTCAGTAACAACCTGGAACTTTGAAGTCGGAGTTGCCGGCGCCGGCTTTTTAGCACTGGCAGTTATGATCTTTGGACAGTGGAAGCCTTACCGGATTGCAGCGGCGGCCGTTTTCTTTGCCGTGTTCCGTTCTCTTGCCAACATTGCGGATTCTACGGTGCTGGCAAATCTTGGCTGGTCCAAGAATATTTACAGCATGATGCCGTTTATTGCATCCATGATTATTCTGGCATTTACCTCAAAGAATTCCCAGGCGCCGAAGGCAGAGGGAATTCCTTATGACAAGGGGGCGCGTTAAGGGATGGAATATCAGGAGATAATACAGACTGCACTTCATATGCGGGAAATGGCCTATGTGCCGTATTCCAATTTTGCAGTTGGAGCGGGTCTTTTAACCGGAACCGGAAAGGTGTATTCCGGCTGCAATATCGAAAATGCATCCTTTACCCCGACAAACTGTGCAGAGCGAACAGCTTTTTTTAAAGCGGTGAGCGAAGGGGAGAGGGAGTTTACTGCAATCGCTATCGCGGGTGGAGCGAAGAATCTTACCCAACTGGATTACTGTGCACCCTGCGGGGTCTGCCGCCAGGTGATGATGGAATTCTGTGATCCGGAGACATTTCAGGTGATTCTGGCAAAGTCAGAAACCGAATATAAAATATTTACTTTAAAAGAGATCCTGCCGCTGGGGTTTGGACCGAAGAATCTTGCTTAGTGCATAAGGAATAATCGTTCAGGAGGAAATTATGATTTCAACAAAATATTTTGACCATACCATTTTAAAACCGGAGGCTACTGAGGCGCAGGTGGCAAAAATCTGTAAAGAAGCATTGGAAAATGATTTTGCTTCTGTCTGTGTGAATCAGTATTATACAAAATTTGTGGCTGAACAGTTGAAGGGCTCGAATGTAGAGGTATGTACCGTAGTAGGTTTTCCGCTGGGAATGTCCGATACCAGAGTGAAAGCCTTTGAGACAAGAGCGGCCATTGAGGATGGGGCAGAAGAAGTGGACATGGTAATCAATGTGGGTGCATTGAAGGACGGAAAGTATGACTATGTCCGAAATGAGATCAAGACTCTGAAGGAAATCTGTGGAAATGACGTGGTATTGAAGGTTATTATTGAAACCTGTCTGCTTACCGACGAGGAAAAAGTAAAGGCGTGTGAGCTTTCCAAGGAGGCAGGCGCTGATTATGTGAAGACTTCCACCGGATTTTCTACCGGAGGGGCAAAAGCATCGGATGTGGCATTGATGAGAAAAACCGTGGGCAGTGAGGTTGGTGTGAAGGCTTCCGGTGGTATCCATACCGCAGAGGAGGCACAGGCAATGATTGATGCCGGTGCGAGCAGGCTGGGAACCAGTGCCACCCTGGCAATCATTGGCAAATAAGGAGTAGATTTCATGCAGACAATGTTAATTGGAATCGCTGGTGGTACGGGAAGCGGTAAGACAACTCTGGCAGATAAACTGGTGGAGAGCTTTGGCGGAGATGAGGTGAGTATTCTCCGCCATGACTGTTATTATCGCCGCCATGACGGAATGACCTACGAGGAACGGAGCAAACTGAACTACGATCATCCCGATGCCTTTGATACGGAGTTGCTCTGTGAGCACATATGTCAACTGAAGGATGGGAAAACTGTGGAAATGCCGGTATACGACTATTCCATACATAACCGTTCTGAGGAGACGACACGGGTGAATCCTGCTCCTGTGATTGTGTTGGAGGGAATTCTGATTTTTGCGGAAAAAAGTCTCTGCGACCTGATGGACATCAAAGTATTTGTGGATACGGATGCAGATGTACGCATTCTGCGGCGGATTGTGCGTGATGTGAAGGAACGTGGAAGATCCTTAGACAGCGTAATCGAACAGTATCTTACAACTGTAAAACCGATGCATGAGCAGTTTGTGGAGCCGAGTAAGCGCCGGGCGGATATCATTATCCCGGAGGGCGGTGAGAATATCGTTGCTTTGGATATGCTTATTCAGCGGGTGAGGAAGCATCTGGCAGGGGTGTAGGCTGCCTGTTTGTATGCAGAAGGAGGAAAAGGATGCGTATTGGGGGAATCGAAGCGGGTGGCACCAAGATGGTGTGTGCGATTGGAAACGAAAAGGGGGAATTGCTGGACCGGATCAGCATTCCTACCGGTACACCGGCGGAAACATTTGAACAAATCATTGATTATTTTAAAGAAAGCAAAATAGAAGCATTGGGAATTGGCTGTTTTGGTCCGGTGGATTTGAATCCGTCTTCCGATACGTATGGCTATATCACCAGTACACCCAAGCCGGGCTGGAGAAACTGTGATGTGGTTGGTACCTTCCGGAGGGCATTGCAGATTCCGGTAGGATTTGATACAGATGTGAATGGTGCGGTGCTCGGTGAGGTGACCTGGGGAGCAGCAAGAGGCTGTGATACCGCCATTTATATTACGATAGGCACCGGTATCGGTGTCGGGGTCTATGCCAATGGAGGGCTGCTTCACGGGCTGGTACACCCGGAGGGCGGACATATCCTTATGGCACGCCATACCAAGGATTCTTACAAAGGGAAATGTCCATATCACGGAAGCTGTTTTGAGGGGCTGGCATCCGGTCCTGCCATTGAGGAACGCTGGGGAAGAAGGGCGGAGGAACTCGCCGGAGAAAAGGAAGTGTGGGAACTGGAGGCGTTTTATATTGCCCAGGCAGTTGCCAATTATATCATGGTATATTCGCCCCAGAAAATCATTCTGTGGGGCGGAGTGATGCATCAGGATCAGTTGTTTGATATGGTGCGCACGCAGAGCAGAGAACTGCTGCAGGGCTATATCTCCCATGCGCAGATCTCCGAGCATATCGAAACTTATATCGTACCGCCGGAGCTGGGCGAGAATCCGGGAATCCTCGGAGCAATCCAGCTTGGTGTCAATGCATTAATCAAGTAATTCATCCGGCACGGCATCCGCCATTGCGCGGTAAGCAATGGTGCTTGGATGCAGATGATCCCCGCTGTCGAATCCTTCCCGGAAGGCAGCGGGATTTTTTTGGTCACGCAGTGCGGCATCAAAATCGATACAGCCGTCGATTTCATCCGTGTGTCGTATCCAGTCATTGATTTCGTTCTTTAATTCCTCCCGGAAAGGTGCATAGGTACGCCAGCCATAGATGGGGAGCAGAGTGCCGAGATATACGCGGTATTGGAGCGCCTTCGCTTCCCTGATATACCACCGCAGTCCGTCAATCAGCTCCTGGGCGGTGGGCAGATCACTCATGGGACGGAATTCGTTGACTTCAATGCCCACGGGATGGATGATATCGTTGATGCCCTGCTGAATAATGAGCGTGTCGGCTCCGGCAGTGGGAATCTCATGGGAAAAACGGTTTGTTCCCTTTAATCCGTAGGAATCATAGGTGATACAGTCATACTGCCGTAAAACCCTGGTGCCGCTGGCTGCCCGGCGGATTACGGAGGTATGGGAGAGATTCTGACGGCGCAGGCGCAGCGTCAGCTCGTCCGGCCATGCCTGGGCAGTGATGGAATCTCCGTAGCATACAATGGCATGGTTATCCGGGGCTGTCAAAACATCAATATTGCTTAAGAAATAAAACCAGTTTGTCGTTTTGGTGGTGGCAGATGGGAGCGCGGATGTCTGCGTCTGATCTCCGTAGGAAAAATAACCCTTGGAGAGGGGACCGGTAATGAGCACGGCAGACTGCATGAGTGTAAAATCCTTCAGGTGAAAACTGACGCAAAGCGTAGTCCCTGCAAGAACCGGAAAGGGGATAGCGTCGCTTACCACCCGTTGTCCGGCAGGTATGGTGACACTGCAGCATCCCGAAAAAGTGATACCGGCGAAAGAAGCTGCTTTGGCCGGGCAGGATAAGGGGATTTTCCCATTGAACTCACAGGAACCGGTGCTCACCGTGGCAGCGGATATGGTGACAGCCTCGCTTCCGCAGTAATTGTCGAAGGTGAAGCGCAGTGCTTCCCCGGGAAAAGGCGCATAGACGGGATAGCGCAGTGTGATATCCTTTGCATAGCTTTCGGGGCGGTGTTCCGCGATGGAGACCGCGTTGCCCCACATAGAGACCCATTTATTCTTGTTCATCGTATCATTTCCTCTGTCAAAAAAAGATTTCTGCGTCATTATATACGATATCCGGCTTTTTTTCCACTATAACCTTGTCCTTTTTTTCATTAATTGATATAATGGCGTGGAGAGTTCGTAATATGGGCTTGATGTATGAATTTTGGAGGTTAATATGGGCGAGAATAAGCAAACCGGTGATAAGCAACCCATCCTGACGGACATAAAACGGGAGAACCACGTATCACTCAGACAGAGAAGGACACCAAAGGGGCTTACGGCAGTGAAGGAGAATCTGGCGGAGAACAAGAGTGTGTTGCTACTTTTTGTGGTGATTGTGGCAGCGCTTGCAGTCATTCTGATTAGCATTCTGGGGTTAAAGGCAGCGGTGGTTCCGGTGTGTGTGATTGTGGTAATTGAAGCGGCATTGGCGGTGTGTCTGCATGATGTACAGATCTGGCTGCATGGGCTGGTGGTACTGGGACAGATCATTGCGGGGATTTTAAGCGGAAATACAGGATTTATCGTGATGTGTGCCGCACTTTATGTGCTGTGTATTCTGACACTGCGTTTTATCCGGGATTAGTGAGGAGGGCTTTTACAGAAGGAAATCTTTTTGTAAAAGCTCTTTTTCCTATATACAGAACAGGTCTGCAGAGACAAAGGAGAATGGGATGGAACAGGAAAAGGTACTGGTATTCAGCTCGCGGGAAATCTGTTATTTTTCCAGCAATTTTTTTGCAAACCAGATTGCAGCAGCGTTTGAGGAACTGGGGATGGAGACGGAGGTATGCGAGCTTGCGGCGGAGGATGATCTGGACGAGAAGCTGGAACGCTACATCGGTAAGAAATACCGGTTGATTCTGGATTTTAATTCCAGGCTGCCACGTATGGTCATGGATGACGGAAGCAGCTATCTGGATCAGATTGATGCCCCTTTTTTTGACTATATTTTAGATCATCCGCTGTTTCACTATAACGGGCTTATGGGAAACGTAAAAAATTTCTATGCCATTGCGCTGGATGAAGCACAGCGGGATTATATCCGGCGCTACTATACCGGCGTGAAGGATGCCTATACCATGCCGTTAGCTGCCACGGAGGCAATCGGACACGAGGAAAAACACGCCCCGGACCATGTGCTTTTTATGGGAACCTATGACAGCCCGGAGGGGGTGTATCATCTTGTGGAGGAGGCACCGCCCGGACTGCGTGAGATGATGGATTCGGTCATTGAACAGCGTATTGCAGAACCGCTGCTTACGATGGAGGAGGCATTCCGGAATTATCTGGTCCGGGAAGATCTGGAGTTTCCGGAGGACAAGTTTGCCCTGCTCTTAAATTCACTTTATCCGGCAGACGCGTATATCCGGGATTATTTCCGGAAAGCTGCGCTGGATGAGCTGGTGGGAAAGGGAATTCCGGTGCAGCTTGTGGGCGAAGGCTGGGAGAAATATAAACCTGCCCGGGAGAAGCTGGTTTGCCGGGAGAAGGCCGTGAATTTTGCACTTTCCTTTGAGAAGATTGCAAGGGAGCAGATTCTTTTAAATGTGTCACCGATTTTTGCACACGGACTTCATGACCGGGTATTGGCAGGGATGGCGAATCATGCGGCGGTGCTGACGGACAGCAATCCCTATCTGGAACGGCATTTTACCGGGGAGCAACTGGCATTTTACTCCTTAAAGAAGCCGGAAACATTAAGTGAACAGGCGGGACGTCTGATGGAGGATGGTGCATACCGGGAGCGGATGCAGGAGGAAGCCTACCGGGAATTTAGGAAGCACCATACCTGGAAGAACCGGGCAGAAAAGCTGTTGGCCTTAACGGAATAGTTTTTCAGAAGGAATCTGCTTGCATATGGCAGGGGAATCTTTTATACTAAGAGACAGGTTTTGTGAAAAGTGAGTATGAGTGATACAGGAGGAAACGTATGCTTGAGACAGGAATCTGTGGGGAAGCAGCAGAACAGGTGACGGAGCAGAATACAGCGGAAGCAATGGGAAGCGGCGAACTTAAGGTTTACGCAACCCCCGCAATGATTGCATTGATGGAGCAGGCTGCATACAGAAGTGTTGCCGGAGAGCTTGAGGACGGACAGGGAACGGTGGGAACGTTGATGAACGTGAAACACATTGCGTCCACTCCGGTAGGAATGCAGGTGACGGCAAAAAGTGTGCTGACGGAGGTGGACCGCAGAAGGCTGGTCTTTACGGTGGAGGCATATGATGAGACCGGTAAGATCGGGGAAGGTGTGCATGAACGGTTCGTGATAGATAACCGGAAATTCCAGGAAAAAGCGGACGCAAAGAGACAGGCATGAAACAGAA
>JBJEJC010000026.1:0-21928 GCA_051877675.1 Roseburia sp.
CGCAGTGCGATCCTCGCGGAGCGTTTTTTATTTCATAGGAAAGGCATTCACTTTCACACGTTAATATAACAAGGTCTTTCCTATGAAATAAAAAAGAAGCTGTCGCATGACAGCCTCTCTTGTTCTTTAGAAAATGCCCATATTCAATACAGCGGCGATTACAAGGAAAAGCACAACGCATATCTTCGTCCACTTTACCAGCATACCCTCAACAGAACGTCCTTTGTTCTTGCCCCAATAGGTATCTGCTGCTCCAGCAATCGCGCCGAGTCCGGCGGATTTTCCTTCCTGCATCAAAATGACTACTGTCAGTACTAAACTGATTATTATGAAAATAATGGTCAAAATCATTTTTAAAACTGCCACAATGGTTCCCTCCCTAAGGTTGTCAACTCATAACTTTGACCATTATATCATAAGTCAATTACAATTTCAACCATTTTTTGCAACAGTTCCGTCATAGCATATGGCATGGGCGAATCATGCTTGCATGAATGCGCACTTGCCATATGCTATGAGCGGAGCGCCCGTTTATGAGCAAAGTTAGCCGCGAAGCAGCGGGAAAGCACCGGAGGTGCCTTTGCGAATGGCGCGGCAAAGCCACTACTTCTTTAGGAGCAGGAGGGTGCGTGTTCCTGGGCTTCCGGGAAATACCGACAGCCCATGAAACTGGTTCCGATAAACTCTGCCTGGGCGCCAAGTTCTTCCTCAATACGCAGAAGCTGATTATACTTCGCCGTGCGCTCTCCGCGGCAGGGCGCTCCCGTCTTAATCTGTCCTGCGTTCACGGCAACCGCAAGGTCAGCAATAAAGGCATCCTCCGTCTCACCGGAGCGGTGGGAAATCACCGTGCGCAAGCCTGCACTTTTTGCCATCTCAATGGCTTCTAATGCCTCCGTCACCGTCCCGATCTGGTTCACCTTCACTAACACCGCATTTGCCGTCTCTAACTTAATTCCGCACTTGATTCGCTTGGGATTGGTGACAAACAAATCATCTCCCACCAGCTGCAGCCTGGTGCCAATACGGTCCGTCAGCTTCTGCCAGCCTTCCCAGTCCTCCTCATGAAGCCCGTCCTCAATGGAAACCAGTGGGAATTCCTCCGCAAGTTCCTCATAAAGAGCAATCATTTCCTCCGCGCTGCGCTCCACCCCTTCCCCGGGGAACTGATAAATTCCGCGCTGTTTGTCGTAGAGTTCACTTGCCGCCGCATCCATGGCAAACACCACATCCACACCCACACGGTAGCCGGCTTTCTCCACTGCGGCTGAAAGATAACGGAATACCTCCTTGGTATCCGCAAGATCCGGGGCGAAGCCTCCCTCGTCCCCCACCGCAGTGGAAAGTCCTTCCTCATTTAAAATCTGACGCAGAAAATGATATACCTCCGCGCCCATGCGCAGGGCATCCGCGTAGGTGGCTGCCCCTGACGGGATAATCATAAACTCCTGAAAATCCAGGGAATTTCTGGCATGAACGCCCCCGTTAATAACATTCATCATCGGCACCGGAAGAAGCTTCGCATGAACACCCCCGAGATAGCGGTAAAGCGGCATATCAAGCGCTTTTGCTGCCGTCTTGGCGCAGGCAAGGGATACGCCGAGAATTGCGTTTGCCCCAAGGCTTCCCTTGTTGTCAGTGCCGTCTAACTCCACCATAGTCCGGTCTAACAACGCCTGCTCTAAAACATTTTTTCCCAGCAGAGCCTCACGGATTCTGGAATTGACGTGCTCCACCACCTTCTTCACGCCCAGTCCGAAATAATTGTCATCCCCGTCCCGAAGTTCAATCGCCTCAAACTGTCCGGTACTGGCACCGGAAGGCACGGACTCCCGCGCAGATATCTTTTTCCCGGTGGTCTCCGTCTCCGCGGTCACCTCCACCTCCACCGTGGGATTTCCGCGGGAATCTAAAATCTGTCTCGCATGCACATCTGTAATCGTAATCTGTAATGACATCATTTTCCCCTTTCACATACATGGATTTTTTATCAGTATGTGAAAAAAAGAAATTTTTATTACACATTCAAAAATTCCAGCAGCGTTTCATACAGAAGCTTGGGATCGATAGGCTTTGCCAGATGCGCGTCCATTCCCGCCGCTTTCGTCTGCCTGCGGTCTTCATCGTAAGCGTTTGCGGTCATGGCAATGATCGGCACCTTTGTGGCATCTGCCCTGGTAAGTCCCCGAATCCGTTTCGTACACTCAATTCCGTCCATCACCGGCATACGGATATCCATAAGAATCACATCGTAATAGCCCACCTCGCTCTGGGCAAACAGATTCAGTGCTTCCCTTCCGTCCTTTGCCGAATCCACCTCAAATCCCTTCTTTAACAGCAGTCTTGTGGCCACCATAACGTTTAACGGGTGATCCTCCACCAGCAGAACACGCTTTCCGGTAAAATCCCATTTTTCCCGCTTCTCCCGCCGTTCTCCAAGCGCGGTGCGCCCCTTGTCAAGGTCGAGCAGCACATGAACCGTAAAGGTCGTCCCCTCACCCACCGTGCTCTCCACGGTGATATCCCCGTCCATCATGCGGGCAAAATTCCGGGCAATGGACAGCCCCAGACCGCTTCCCCCGTAATTGCTGGTGGTTCCGCTGTGTTCCTGGGTGAAGGTTCCGAATACATTGGGCAGAAATTCCTTGGAAATGCCGATTCCATTGTCCTCCACCTGTACACAGATTTCGCCTCTGCCGTCAGAGTTCTCTCCCTCCTCCACCATCACATCCACATATCCGTCCCTCCGGGTGAATTTGATGGCGTTATTGATCAGATTAATCATAATCTGTCCCAAACGTGTGGAATCCCCGATATAAATGGCGCTGACCGGCGTCTGTCTGTGGAAACGGTATTCCACACCCGCCAGAATTGCCTGTGCCTTTGCAAGCATATTCACATTGTCCCAGAATTTATCTCCTTCAAAGGGCTGATGGGCAAGCTGCATATTTCCGCTCTCAATCCGGGACATATCCAGAATATCGTTTAACAGTGCCAGAAGATAATGGGACACAGAATCCAGCTTTTCGGTACAATCCATCACCTGCGCCCGGTTGTCCACATCCTCGCGGATGATGGAATTCAAGCCGATAATGGCATTCATCGGCGTCCTAATCTCATGGCTCATTCCTGCAAGAAAACTGGTTTTTGCAGCGTTCGCCTCCTTTGCCACCCGAAGTGCCTGCTCCAACTGTTCCTGTTTTTCCTTCTCCTCCCGCACCACATTTTCAATATCCGTAAGAGTTACAAGCAGGGTTCCCAGCTGCTCGTCCAGATACATACAGCGAATCTGTTTTAGTCTTGGCTTTCCATTGCGTGACATCAGGGAAATTTCCACCATATACACACTTTCCTGCTTTAACTGCTCCCTGAGCTTCTCAAGTGACAGTTCCCTCCGGATGCGCTCTGCATCCTCCGATCTGACGGTACGGCTTACAAGAATCTCAAGCTCCTGCTCATAGGTGCCCTGCCGCATCTGGTTCTCCATGGCATAGAGACCCACCGCCACAGCCTCCACCTGCCCGTCATATCCGTCCACAGTATAGATTTCATCATACCCCAGTGCCATCATACGCTCTAAAATCTGTTCCAGACGCTTTTCCTGCGTAAGATTTCTGCAATACAAAAAGGCAAGGGCTTCCGAAGTATCCGGTCGCTTTAACAGATTCACATCCGCCCGCAGCCATATGTGGGTTCCATCGGGAAGCTCCAGTGCAAACTCCTCCGACACTTTATTTTTCCCCTTTTGCAGAAGACGAATCAGATTTTTTCTTGACAGCCGTGCGAACTGTTCCTCACTCATGCAGAGTTTTGACGTAAAACCGGAAACCCACTGGTCCACGTCCATGTTCTGGCAGGATCTGTCCGGAGCAAATGCCGGATCCATACGCATTTCCTCAATCATCCACGTGGAGAGGTTAATGCGGCCTGCCGCCATCACGTCCCCGGAAAGTGCTTTCTCACTGTAGACCAGCTCCTCCTTGTACCGTTGACGCAGCCGGTCATGGTCATCTAACTGCCGCAGCGTGCGCACCCGGTTTGCATCCAGCAGACTTCCAAGGAGCACACTGACAAGCAATACTACGATTCCATTGATAATGTCAACCTCCGCGTAAGCAGGAGGCTTCAGGAAATAAGAACCGCACATCACAGTAAGAATCATTAACGACTGCAGAAGCGCAAGCCACAGGGGTTTTAGCAGAAAGCAGAACGCCGGCGCCAGAAGAATATAATAGGCGGTAATGCTGGTATTCCTGTTCTGGCAGATATTAAAAGCAAAAAAGTATACCGTCAGCAGAATATAATCCAATATGATCAGAGCGTTCAGCAGCAATCGGTTTTTTGGCGCACCAAAATGCACCAAAAGCAGCGCTGCCAGAAATCCCAGAAAAAAAGCTCCGCAGATTCTGGCATAGATATACCCTCCCCGCAGGAAGGAATAGATGAACAGCACAGCCGAAAAAAAGACAGTAAAGCCGTTGAGGAGGTAAAGCATACGGATATTTTCCTGATCCACCCGTCTGCTATTCTCCTCAAAAGCCTCTGCCCCTGTGAATTGACGTATTTTTTCTCTCCAGTTCATGGGTGTTCCCACCTTTCTCCTGTGTATCTCCCGGAAATGACACCACATGCTCCTGTCGGGTTTCTTTTTACAGAACCGTCTCCGCTATCCGCTTAAGGGTGTCGGCAGACTCCTTTAAGCTGGCAAGTTCTTCCTCACTTAAGGAGACGGGAACGATATTCTCCACTCCAGTCTCTCCCACCACCGCAGGCACGCTCAGCGCAATGTCGCTGATTCCAAATTCCCCCTGCATCAGGCTTGAAACCGGAAGGATGGATTTCTCGTCCCGCACCAGACACTCGCAGATACGACGCACCGCCATTGCCACACCGAAATAAGTGGCACGTTTCTTTGCGATTATCTCATAGGCGCTGTTTTTCACCGCCTCATGAATCCGCTCTGCCGCCTCATCGTGATTGAAATGTCCCCGCATTTCGCAGAACCTGTGAATCGGGACTCCGGACACCGTGGCGCTGCTCCACACTGCAAGCTCACTGTCCCCATGCTCTCCGATGATGAAGGCATGAACACTGCGGCTGTCCACACCGAGATGCTCTCCCAGATTGTACTTCAAACGCGCCGTATCCAGTACTGTTCCGGAGCCTAAGACGCGGTTCTTCGGAAATCCTGACAGTTTCCATGCTATATAGGTAAGTATATCAACTGGATTAGAAACAATCAAGAGTATCCCCTCGCATTTTCGTTTTGCAATCTCCGGAATAATACTCTTATAAATGGCAACATTTTTATTCACCAGATCCAGTCTGGTCTCCTCCGGCTTCTGGTTTGCTCCCGCCGTCACGATAATGATTGCCGCATCCACAATGTCATCATATTCCCCGGCATAAATTTTCATCGGACGCACAAAGGGAAGTCCGTGACTGATGTCTAACGCCTCCCCTTCCGCCCGGTCTTTGTCCGCATCAATCAGCACCATCTCGGAAAACAACCCGCTCTCCATCAGGGCAAATGCCGTGGCAGACCCCACGAAGCCACATCCGATTACTGCTACTTTTCTCTGATCCACTGCCATAACTGTACCAACCTTTCTCATTTTTTTATAAATTTTAGTTTTTCCCGTCTTTCCAAAATTCATCCACCGGTGGATGGCACCACCTGCCGTGAAATGAATCACTGTGTATTCTTGACTTTTCCGGGACATCATAATACAATAGCAAGAAATTTTCTGTTGTATTTACAACATTTATAAAGGATGGAATAAAATGGAAAATAAGATTGAAAAATACGATGCTGTTCTGACAGATTCCTCTCTTTTTGCGGGTATCTCCGCAGAGGACATCCATTCGATGCTGGGCTGTCTTGCAGCACGAGAAAAAAACTTTGGAAAAGGGGATTTCATCCACCACCCCGGAGACTGCATCCACACCATCGGTCTGGTACTTACCGGATGTGTTCACCTTCTCAAGGAGGATCTGTGGGGCAACGCAAATCTCATGGCAGAATGCCGCCCCGGCGAAATTTTTGGAGAAGCCTATGCCATCTGCGGTGACAAACCGCTGGAGTTGTCCGTTCAGGCAGCAGCAAGCAGCAGAATCTTATTTCTTAATCTCCAAAAAATGCTCACCACCTGCGGTTCCTCCTGTGAGTTTCACAACCGCCTGATTCACAATCTCGTCGTGGTAATGTCTGAAAAAAACTTTAGTTTAAGCCGGAAATTAGAGCATATGTCCAAGCGCACCACCCGGGAAAAGCTGTTGTCTTATCTCTCCGCCGAGGCAATCCGGCAGGAGCGCATGGAATTTGACATCCCCTTCAACAGACAGCAACTGGCAGATTATCTCTCCGTAGACCGCAGTGCCATGTCCAGTGAACTGGGAAAATTACAAGCGGAAGGCTATTTCACCTTCCGCAAAAATCATTTCCTTATGCACACACTTGGGGATGATTATTCCACTCCCTTTGTTTTTAAAAAGTCCACCCAGACATCATATTTGGAGCCATAAAGGTGCAGATTGTCAAAGGTCAGCTCCGGGTTCAGCCCGCCGGACTCATCGCACACCACCTCATTTACATCAATGTAAAAGATGGTCTGGCTATCCGCCAGTTGTGCAATGCGTTCGTTGCGCGCCGTGATTCCTTCGTTATTAAAAATCGCATCGTTATCCGACTTGGACTTGGTAACCTTCATAATCGCCTGCACATAGATAATGGCATCCGGCTGCAGTTCCCGGAAACGCTGGACGGACTGACTGTATGCCTCCATAAAGGTGTCAATCGTGCCGCGCCCCATCTCGTTAATTCCAATCTGGAAATAAACCTTTCCGTACTGTTTTGCGGACAATGCCTCCTCCAGCGTCACCTTTTTTCCATCCAGATCACAGAAGGCTTCGTCCCACATATCGTAAACATTCAGCCCCACCGTAGCATAGAAATCTGCCTGGTCCAGCCCGCTGTAATCGTGAAGTCCCACCGTCCGGGAATCACCGATAAACACCGCATCGTCAAAGTAGCTCTCGTCCACATCCACAAACTCCCGCAGCTTTGGCTCCTCCGTCTCCTCCACCGGTTCTGTCGCCTCCGTCCCGGTGTCCCCCGCTGCCTCTGTGGCATTCTGCGCATTCTCTGCATATTCCGTCCCATCCGCATTTTCGGTAGCGGCACTCTCGTCCGCCGCCTCCGTCTCTCCGGGAGCATTCATGCTGCCGGAAGCATCCGGTTCTCCGCCGGTATCCGGGGAGTCACTTTCCTCCTGTGCCTGCTGCCACCGCTCCCAGAAATCCACCGGTTCGGCGCTCCATGGGTAAATGCCGTCATGGATTCCCTGAAGCACCAGTACAAAATACGGCTTCTTTGCCACATCTGTTGTATAATTTTTATAAATCGTATCCTTTCCCAGAAATCCCGCCACAGACAGCACAAGCCAGCCTGCAAGCAGGAAAATCGTCACTTTACACTGCAATAACTTTTTCAATCCACTCACCAGTTCTTTCCCCGTGACACACTAAAAATTAAAATACAAAAATGGATTGTTGGTGGATATGGCAAGATAATACATACTGAGCGCCAGTATCACAGACACCCCGATATTGCCCAGCCATTTCTTCTTAAACACCTTATAAAACGCCGTCGGGATTGGTGTTGCAAAGAAGATTCCCATAAGGAAAATCCCCCAGTAATCCCCAAGATATTTCACAAAATCCATGTTTTTCACGCTGGCTGCCGTCTCGGTAAAAAACGGAAACATCCGTGACATATAGATGCCGAGCTGTCCCACATCCTCGATGGCAAATGCCATCCAGGTCACGGGAACCACCACCAGCAGATAAATATGGGAAATCAGCTTATGCTTATCCAAAAACCGCTGCAAAAACAGTTTTTCCGCCGCCAGAAGCACCAGAAGCGAGGCGCCCCAGATTAAAAAGTTCGGCTTTGCCCCGTGCCACAATGCAGTAAGCGCCCACACCACCGCCAGATTGAAGAAGGTGCGAAGCTTTCCCTTCCGGTTTCCCCCAAGCGGAATATACACATATTCCCGAAACCATTTTCCCAGCGTGATATGCCAGCGCCTCCAGAATTCAGACACAGACCGCGACATATATGGCTGCCGGAAGTTAATCGGAATCTCAAAGCCCAGCATTTTGCCAAGACCGATTGCCATCATGGAATATCCCGCAAAATCAAAATACAGTTCGATGGAATAGGCAAACGCCCCCATCCATGCCAGCGTTGTGGAAATGCTGTCAAATCCGATGCTTTGAATGTTGTTCCACAGAAGCCCGATGCGGTCCGCAATAATCACCTTGGCGCCAAGTCCTATAATGAGGGTCTTTAAACCATCCTCAAAATCCTCCACCGTGACCACACGGCGGTTTAATCTTGCCCGTACATCCGAATAGTTAATAATGGGACCTGCAACCAGTTGCGGAAACATGGTGAGATAGGTTCCCAGCTTGATAAATGACTTTTCCGCGGGGATATTGCCCCGGTACACATCAATGATATATGCCGCTATCTGGAAGGTGTAAAAGCTGATTCCCAGCGGCAGATGTGGTGCAAGCCCGCTGTACTTGTAGAAAAAAAGCATCCCGAAATCATAGCACAGCGCCAGAATCAGCAATACCTTCTGTCTGCCGCCACGCCCTTCTGCCGCGCCAGTATACATAAGCCGCCCCAGCACATAGTTCACCACCACGGAGGCAAGAAGAAGCAGCACATAGGACGCTTCCCCCACTGTGTAAAATACAATACTTCCCGTGAATAACACCAGATTCCGGCATTTTCTCGGAGTTACATAATATATCAGTAAAAATACCGGCAGAAACCGGAATAAAAATTCAAAACTGCTAAATACCATCTTTTGACTCTTTCTAGCTGATAAAGATCAGCAAATCATTCTATCTTATGCGAATATCTTTTATTATAAGCAAAAAAAATCACAAATGGGATCTATTACGCAAATTTAGTGAAAATGTAGAATTTCCGTCACAAAGAAATTTTTCTGCAATATTTTTGTAATTTAATAAAACCTTCAACGGGATTGCAGATACGCCTTGATTTCCCCAATAAAATAGAGGGAGCCAAAGGCAACCGTCCGATGATTCGTATCCCATTTTGCAAAATCCAGACAATCCGCCAGATTCTCGCAGGACCGCGCCGTCACGCCTTTTTCCCGAATACAGGCAGAAAGTTCCTCTGACTGCAGGGCGCGCGCACTCTCCACGGTGACTGTGACAAAATCCAGTGCAAGCGGTATCAGCCGCTCCACCATGACTCCGTAATCCTTATCCGCCATCACACCCATGATAAAGTGGAATTTTTCTCCCGGAAACAGCGCCACAAGGCTCTCCGCCAGCGCAGCCACCCCGTTTCCATTGTGGGCACCGTCCAGAAGGAAATACGGCTCCTTTTTCACGACCTCCATACGTCCCTGCCAGGTGGCGCTTCCCACTCCAGCTCGGATGGCTGCACAGGCTTCCTTTTTCTCCACACCCTTTTTCTCAAAATAAGCCTCTGCTGCCAGTATGGCTGCCGCGGCATTCTCAAACTGATGGGTTCCAAGCATCTTCATGGAAAGCTTCGGATAATCCCGGAACGAAAATACCGCCCCTTCCGGGTTCTCCACTTGCTCCCGGATATCGGCCGGATTCACGAAACGGCAGTCTGTGACACCCGCTTCCCGTGCCGCGTCGGCAATCACCTGTGCTGCCACCGGCTCCTGACTCTCCGCCACAAGAATGGTACCTTTCTTCAGAATACCCGCCTTTTCCGATGCAATCTCCGCAAGGGTGTTTCCCAGAATCGCCATGTGGTCAAATCCTATTTTTGTAATAACAGATACCGCCGGTACGCCCACCGCATTGGTGGAATCCAGCCTGCCGCCCAGACCGGTTTCCAGAATCACCACGTCACACTGCTGTTCCTTAAAATACATAAGTGCCATTGCCAGACAGTAATCAAACATGGTGGGATGCACCCCAAAGTCTGTGGAGAGTAGCAACTCTCCCAGCCGCTTTACATCCGCCTTCCCAATCATCTGTCCGTCCACCTGAATCCGCTCCCGAAAATCCACGAGATGCGGAGAAGTAAACATTCCCACCCGGTATCCTGCCGCACTTAAAATTGCACGCAAAAAAGCAGAGACAGATCCTTTTCCGTTTGTCCCTGCAATATGAATGAAATCCTCCACCCTGCAGGAGTCTCCCAGCTTCTCTAACATCCGGGCAGCAATTTCTACTCCTGCAAGGTTCTCAAATCTTCTTTTATTCTGTATTTCCTCTATGATCTCCTCATAGCTTCTCATATCCTACACCAGCCCTTATCTGTCTGCCGCAGGCAAGTTGCCCCGGCGCTCACAGTAAGTTATTCTTGCACATGGCTTTTCCCTTGTCAAGGGCTGCAGGATATCTGGAAAAATTTTAAAAAAAACTTAAAAACTATACCGCAATAATGACACCACCATCGTTGGCATACATACTGCTGACACCTGCCGTGTTAATCACAATAATCTTCTTAAATCTGGCAAGCTTCTCAAGCTTCGCCTTTACCGCAGCTGCACGCTCCGGGCAATTGCAGTGTGAGATGGCAAGAATCCGGTTCTCACAGTCCTTCGTCTTGGAAATCACGTCCTGCACCATCTTCTCCAGCGCCTTATTCATACCCCTTGCCTGTCCTAACTGGCAAATAGTTCCTTCCTTGGTCGAACCCATCACCGGCTTGATATTTAAGGTATTGGCAATAAATGCCTTAAGATTGGTCAGACGACCGTTCTTGCGCAGCGTCTCCAGTGTTTCCAGTACAAAGAACGTATTCATGGAACCGATATAGTTCTCAACCTGTTCCACCACTTCCTCAAAGGACAGACCTGCTTCCTCCAGTTCCTGAATCTTCATTCCGATAATCGTCTCGCCGATGGATGCCGAACGGGAGTTAAAAATATGAATCTGCTTCCCATCCGCATGCTCCTCCTCATAAAGATTCTTTCCCAGTACAGCACTGTTATAGGAGCCGCTGAGTTTTCCGGAAAGCGTCACCACATATACATGCTCTGCTTCTCCCTCATAGGAATGCATATATTCTTCCGGGGAAGGACAGGAAGACTTCGGTCCCTTTAAGCTCTGCTTGACGCGGCGTAAAAAGTCAAGCTGGTCAAAACTTTCATCATCCCGAATCCGGTATCCGTCCACCTCAAGTTCCAAGGATACCGTAGAAAAATGTCCGTCCTTCTTCAGTTCCTCCGGCAATTCTCCGCAGCTATCAATCACGATCTTATACATGATGCCACCTCCATTTTCTATCAATCATATATATTTTTAGAAGTTATCTGATAAGTTATTCAAAAACTTTAAATATGATTTTTTATTCCATCATATGTAGTTTTCATTACTACGTAACATTAACATAAAAACCCCTATTTGTATAGGGGTTTTTTCTAAAAAAAGAATAAAAAATTGATAAACAGCAATCATTCTACTCCGCAAAAAATGCCTCGGTCAGGTCCTTTAATGCCTGCTGATCCGCAGTTCCCATCAGTTCCCTTGCCGAATGCATGGCGAGCAGCGGAATACCGATATCCACCGTCTTCACCGGCAGCAATGCGGAAGCAATGGAGCCCAGCGTACCGCCCCCCGGCATGTCAGAACGGTTCACGAATTTCTGATAAGGAATCCCCGCTTTCTCACAGAGCTGCTGCACCACCGCCACTGCCTCACAATCCGTGGCATAGGACTGGGAACATGCCTCCTTGATGCAGAAGCCTCCTCCCAATACCGGCTTATTGGTGACATCCATCTTGCCTGCCTGATTCGGATGCAGTCCATGCGCCACATCCACCGACAGCAGCATTCCATTGTACAGATCTGCCTCTGCGCTCTCCTCTCTTCCCACCGCCTTTAAGATGCGAAGCAGCATATCATGGAGCAAAATGGAGGCTGCTCCCTGTTTGGAACGGCTTCCGATCTCCTCATGGTCAAACAGTACAATCATGTTCAGACCACCCGCTCTTGCTCCGTCAATAATTCCTGACACCAGTGCCGCGCAGGAGGTAAGGTTATCGAGTCTGGGGCTTGAAATCAGTTCCTCCCGCACACCCACAAACTGGGGCTCCTCCCTGCAGTACACCGTAAGCTCAAAATCTAAAATATCCTCCTTTGCCACGGAAAGCTCTCCGGCGAGATAATCCAGGAAGTAATCCGCACTCTCGCCCGTTTCCGGAATCAGCCCCATCACCGGAAGCATATCCACCTGCTTGTTCAACTCCACTCCCTCATTAACCTTGCGGTTCATATGAATCGCAAGATTGGGAATCGTGAGAAGATTCTTCTCCGATACAAAATGCCGGATTTCAGGTGCAAAGGGATTACCGCTCTTTAATGCCACACGCCCTGCAATCCCCAGCGGACGATCCAGCCAGGTATTTAGAATTGCTCCGCCGTACACCTCAACATTCACCTGCGCATAGACATTTGTCCTGATGTCTGCCGACGGCTTGATCCGCAAACACGGGAAGTCCGTATGCGCTGCTGCAATGCGGATGCCGGGTTTTCCGTTCTCTGCCCACTCCACCGGAGTCGTGAATGCAAATAAGGTCGTGTCATAGTGGTTTACATAATATTTTCCGCCCGGGATTAATTTCCACTGTTTTCCATAGTCAAGTGCCTCAAAGCCTGCCTCTGCAAGCCGCTTGCTGCAGGCTTCCACCGCATGTGCCGGGGATACACCCTTCTGCAATAATTCAAATAAAAGTTCCGTTTCCGTCATTGTATTCCTCCTTCAAAAGCTGATGCTAAAACCTGTCTACTATCTTACTATAAATCAGAGTAGAATTTAAGAGGTATTTTTGATAAAATAAAAGAATGAAACATAGAAGCGAGGATTCCAATGATTGCACTAAATCTTCCAGAAATCAAAGATTTTATGAATAAGCTGCTGTGCAGCGAAACTTTTGACCATTTCCTGATCAAAGAGGCTGTCATCAAGACTGCCGCAACCTGGAGCCTGGACGGCGGACTGAATCAGGAATTCTATTCCTCGGAGGAGCTTAAGGAACTGGGCTATGAGGAGCTGTCCTTCCTTCCCTTCGGTGCACTGCGCCCCCAGTGTTTCGATTTGATCAAGGGGAAACGCACCCCCGCCTATTTCAGATTTGTGTTTCTGCTCTCCCCAGCCAATCTCAGCCGCACCTTGGAAAGCCTGCAGAGCAGCTACACCCCGGCGGATATCTCCGGTGTCTTTTTAAATCTGAAATTCCAGAACGGGCAGCTTCTGCTCACCACCGGAATCTCCTACCGCATCTTCTCCGTGGACAAGAGTCTGGAGCATGAGTGGGACAATCTGGTAAAACGCTTTCTGAAGAATAACGGCATCGTTTTCGAAGAACTGTAGGCGACTTTTCCCTGCTAAAACTTTACCTGGGAAAATTCAACGTTTTTTCTTTACTTTTCCAGATTGATATGGTATTCTTGACCTAGTTGCAGCAATGTGCAACCAGTAATATTTTTTGGAGGTACTTTCAATGAAAGGTACAGTAAAGTGGTTTAACAACCAGAAGGGCTACGGATTCATCTCTGACGAGTCAGGCAACGATGTATTCGTACACTACTCAGGACTGAACATGGAAGGATTTAAATCCCTTGAAGAAGGTGCTGCAGTAGAGTTTGAAGTTGTAGAGGGTGCAAAGGGACCTCAGGCAACGAACGTAACCGTAATTAAATAACCCTTATTAATCAGTAGTTTCTCATGTACCTTTTTCTTTTTAAATAGAGCGCGTCTTTTATTTGTTAGAATAAGATATTGAAAACAATGGATTAAAAAAGAGAGCTGTGGCAGCAATGCAACAGCTCTCTTTTTCTTCTTTATTTTATTCCTGCGTCATGCTTAATTTTACCTTTACAATCCGCACTGCAGCCTCATTAATCCGCGATTCCGGAATGGTTCCGTTACTTACTGCCTCAAGGACACCGTTATACGCTGCCGTAAAATCCTGCGGCATGAGAATCATATCCGCACCGGCGTTTACCGCAAGCACTGCTGCCTCACCGGAATCATAGCTTCCTGTAATTGCCGTCATATTCATGGCATCTGTGATGACAATTCCGTTATAACCCATCTGATTTCTCAGAATATCTGTAATCATTACCGATGACAGGGATGCCGGCGTAATTTCTCCCGTCACATTGGGTGCCGCAATATGTCCTACCATCAGAAAATCTGTTCCCGCGTCAATCGCACTCTGGAAAGGAACCAGCTCCGATGCCAGTAATTCCTCCAGACTCTTATCCGTGGATACCACTCCGCTGTGGGAATCCCCGGACACTCCGCCATGCCCCGGAAAATGCTTCACCACACCGTAAACTCCGGTACTCTGTAACCCCTGCAGCTCGGACACCGCCATGGATGCTACAAGCTGGCTGTCGCTGCCAAAGGAACGGTTTCCGATTACGGAATCCGACACCGTAAGCACATCCGCCACCGGTGCAAAATCCAGGTTAAATCCCAAATCCGCCAGATAGGTTCCAATCACCACCCCGGCATTGTAGGCATTCTGGGCATCCCCCGTAGCTCCGATATCGCTCATATTTCCAACGTCTGCCACACCGTAGGCACTGTTTCCGGCAATCCGCGTTACGCTTCCGCCCTCCTCATCCACGCCCAAAAATACCGGCAGCCCCACTCTCTCATTGGAAAAGCCCTGCATCTTGGTAAACATATCTCTGGTCTGTTCGATATCAATCAGATTCTTCTCCATATAAATCAGACCACCCACCGGGTACTGCTCATACGACGCTTTTGTGGCATCCCCGGCGATTGTCACCTGTCCGTAGCCCGTCAATGCCTCCGGCGTGATGAAAAACATCTGAGCCACCCGTTCTTCCATAGTCATGCCACCCACGATATCCGCCGCCTGCTGCAGCAATGGGTCCACCACCGGTTCCTCTGTGGCTTCCGTCATCTCGGACGGTTCAGACGGCTGCTCCGTCTCCTGACTCTCCGTTGTCTCAGTAACCACCTGATTACTGTCCGCCGGCTGATTATTTCCATCCCCAGAGGATAAAAGTCTGGTCAGTCCGAATACGATTCCCGCGGCGGCAAATGCCACCACCAGTGCAAACGCCGTCAGAACAAGTGCCGCTTTTCTGGTGTCCTGCCGCCGTCTCTGTCTGCGTTCCTCTTGATTCATATGTGATCATCCCTTTCTCTTTGTGCTGGTTTTCCTTCCCCGGGGTTACCGGCTTCTATTCCGCTTTAAGCCTCTGCACTCTTTTGAATCCGGCTGGTAATCTCCCGTACCTCTGTCATAATGGCTGCATACATCTCATACTCCAGTCCCACCGGAGACATATGCGGATGCTCCTGTTTCATCCGGTATGCCTGTACCAGCAGCCCCCGTTTGATTTCCTCCAGTTCCAAAAGCTGTTCTTTGCTCATAACCTTTCTCCATCTCCTATATTTTGGTGTGCTACTACAATATCTTGTTCGCACACATCAACTATCATAGCATATATGGTAGAATTTAGGGGGAAAAACTTTTCAGCATTTTGAACAAATTTATACTCTGCTTTTGAACTTTTTGTCTATTTACAAAAATAGATTTATCTACTTTTTACAATTGCATCAGGGCTTCCACCGCTTTACTTTTTACAATCTGGCTCCCCTGTTCCATAATGAATGCAATCTGCGTTTCCTCCGAAATATGTCCTTCGTCATATTCCATGGCACCGAAGGCAAAGGGGCGCATCTCCTGCTTTTCAAAGCCGTCAAAATTCAGAATCAGATAGTATTCACCATCCAGCTTGTACAGTGCACTTTCCGGCAGTTTCTCCCGAAAGCACACCCGACACATTCTTGTGGCATCCGCAAGACTCAAAAAACGCAGTGCGCAGACCATCCGCGGCTTTTCCGTCGGCTGTTTCTTCGTCTCCGCCGTCTTCTCCTTACCTGTATCCATTGCAATATCCTCAAGCGGTTCCTTCGTTCCCTTCCCCGCATTGAGCCTCCGGAATTCTTCCAGACGTTCCGGTGCAATTTTTTCCATAAGATTGGTAACAGTCTCCACAAGATCCGAAATTCCCATATCCGCATCTCCGCCAAAGGTGATTGCCATGCTGTGGTCCGGCAGAAGCTCTGCCCGCACCATGGGGGAAATATGATCCATATTAATATGCTCCTGTTCCTCCACCAGGTTCAGCACATCCCGCATAAATTTCTGCGTGGTCTCACTGTCCCCGATTATTTCATCGATGTCAAAGCCCATATCCTTAATCTCATGCTCGGTCAATGCACATCTGATTTTGTTTTCTCCAATCCGTTTTATCTCCATAAGTATCCTCCGATCCTGGTCTGTCCCATTTACTGTCCAAACAGGTAGACTCCCCGCTCGGTAACGCGTATTTCCGGTATTACGGTCAGCGCCATAAAGGACAGTGTGATAAAGGGGTCGATATCCTTTGAAATTCCCAACTTCTCCGCTTCCTCGCGCATAGAGGCAAGCTTCTCTGTTACCACGTGGGCACTTTCCTCACTCATGAGTCCGCAGATAGGAAGCGGCAGTACATCCACCACCCTGCCGCCGGATACGATGGCATAACCACCCTGATACTTCTGCACCGTCTCAATTGCCAGAAGAATATCGGCGTCATTATCTCCCGCCACAATCAGGTTATGGGAATCGTGCGCTACCGATGTTGCCACCGCACCATTCTTCACACCAAAGCCTTTTAAGGGAGCAACTCCGATTTCTCCGGTCTTTCCATGGCGTTCCACCACACAGATCTTATTGTATGTGACGTTGGGAACAAAAAAGCCCTGTTCCACCGGTACCTGCTCCACAAGATGGGTTGTGACAATCTGGTGCGGGTTCATCTGAATTACATCCGCGGTTCCGTCACAGGCAAGGGCTATCCGCTCTCCGGTAACGCCTTTCACGTGAACCGTATGCTGCAATTCCTCCGGCACCGGCACGGAATAATCCTTTGCATAATCTTCCTCCGTAAGGATTCTGCCGTTTTTCATCACATCCACCGGACATACCTTCTTGATATCATCCAGAAATACGATATCCGCACGGTACCCTGCGCCGATGGCGCCATAGTTCTTCAGTCCGTAAAACTGTGCCGTCTGGTAGCTTCCCATCTTATATGCCTGCGCCACCGGCACACCCAGGGCAATTGCCTTACGGATACAGGTGCTGATATGCCCTTCCTTCTCAATCTCCTCCACATGCTTGTCATCCGTGCAGAATGCACACTGATCCAGCGTCACCTCCGCCGCAAGCAGTGTCCGTACCAATGTCTCCAGATTCTTCGCTCCGCTGCCCTCCCGGATATAAATATGAAAACCGGCACGCAGCTTATCCAGCACTTCCTCCGGTGTGGAACACTCATGATCATTTTCCACTCCGGCAAGCCGGTATGCCTGCACCTCCTTGCCGGTAATTCCCGGCGCATGTCCGTCGATGTGCTTTCTGGAAAAAAGCTCCAGTTTATCCGCCATGCGCTTCTCACCGCTACAGCATTCCGCAAAACGCATGGTCTCCCCCAAGCCCAGGACCCGGGCATCATCCACATATTTCATCATATCAGCAGCCAGAAACTCCCCACACCCGTTGGTCTCCACATCCGTCGCCGGAACCGCAGAGGGAATCATGAAAAACACATTCACCAGAATATCCTTTACGCAGCGCAGGAAATAATCCATTCCCCTGCTCCCGCTGACATTTACAATTTCATGCGGATCTGCAACAATTGTAGTTGTTCCTGCCTTCACCAGAACCTTTGCCAGTTCTCCCGGTGCAAGCATGCAGGACTCAATATGCATATGGGCATCAATAAAACCCGGAACAAGATATTTCCCGGTGCAGTCAATCTCCTGCTCACCCTCATAATGTCCCACTCCCACAATGGTATCCCCACAGATTGCCACATCTGCTTTTAAGATTTCCTCTGTGAATACATTCAGCACATTTCCGTTTTTCAACACAATATCTGCCTTCTGCGTCCCATTGGCACAGGCAAGGCGTCTCTTTCGCTCCATCATACTTCCTAACCCTCTAACCGCACGGTAAGCCATGCACAAATATCCTTGTAAACCGTTTCCCTGTCCGTCTCGTTTAAAATCTCATGGCGGTCTGTCTCATAAAGCTTATAGGTAAGATCCTGAATTCCCACCGCCTTAAATTTGTCATACACCATCTTAACACCCACGCTGCAGTTTCCCACCGGATCATCCGCACCGGACACCAGGAAAACCGGCAGTGTTTTTGGCATCCTACTTATATTCTCTGTCTGGTTGTCAAAATATACTGCCTCCATCAGGCCATAGTAACCGTTCACGGTAAACCGGTAGGTGCATCTGGGATCTGCATAATATTTTTTTACTATCTCCACATCCTTCGTAAGCCAGCTATTCTCCGGCTTTTCCCCGGTAAGATCAAATTTTTTGTACGGCTTGTCAAAAGAGAGGGATTGAACAAATTTACTCCTGTAGTGCCATCCCCGGAAGGCCGCAATGACCTTGCAGAGAAACATCCCCAGCTTCATAGTGGCATCCGGCATACATCCGGTTCCCATAATCACCGCACCGCTTACTCCATCCGGGTGAATGCACAGATACTTCCGGAGCATATAAGACCCCATACTGTGTCCCATCATAAAATAGGGAAGCCCCGGGTTCTGTGACTGGGTTTTCGTGCGCAGCTGATGCATGTCCTCAATCAGCGTATCGCTGGGATTCTTTTCACAGAAAAATCCCCAGTCTTCCTCAGACCGGATAGACGCTCCATGTCCCAGGTGATCGTGTCCCACCACCAGAAAGCCCTGCTTTGTCATGTAATCCGCAAAATCCCGGTATCGTTCAATATATTCAATCATACCATGGGTAATCTGCAGCACGGCACGGTAACTTCCGTCCTCCGGAATCCATTTTACCGCATGAATCATCGTCTTTCCGTCCTTTGATAAAAACTGAAATACCTCTTCTTTTGCCATAATTATTCTCCCTTATTTCTCTGTGCGTTTTCCGTCTCACGCCCCATGCGGGTCACGGACTGCTCCACCTCATCCCGGCATAGCTTCTGCTCCGCTAGCTCCTCCCCAAACTGCTTAAGCTGTGCTGCCAGTTCCTCCTTGCAGCGCAGGATTTCCTTCTGCGACTGCTGCAGGGCATCCACTCTGCCAGCCGTCTCCTCCGGAATCAGTTCCCGGATATCCACTTGTCCGGTCTCGTAAGTTGCCATAGTCCGGATACTGTTTTTCTGGATATCTGCCACAAGGCTCCGGTTATCCTGCACCCGCCCCGAAAGCTGTGTCACCAACTCCGACAGTTCTCTCACTGTCGCTGTAAATGCAGCGAGCTGCTGTTCCACCTGTTCCGCAGATCTTACGTACTGATCCGCAAAGGAGCGCACCTCCTCAGCGGCGCCGATGAACCGGCTTCCCACCTCGCCCATGCGCCCTGCCTCAATGGCTGCATTCAGAGAAAGAACACTCATATTTCTGGAAAATTCCAGCATATGACCTACCTCCTCCTCCATCTGTCCGCAGCCTGCCGCAAGCTGTTCCGGCAGACTGACCGCCTGATCCATCTGCTCTGCCAGATCCCGGCTGTTCTCCGCCAGCTTTCCGATCTGTCCGTTCTGCTCTTTGATGCCATCCACAAAAATCGTATGGTTTGCACGGAAGGACTCGGAGGCATTTTTCCCTTCGATCAGCGTGTGGTACACCTCGTCCGCTGTCCGTGCTCCCTGCCCGGCAAGCTCCTCCACGCCCCGAACCTGTTCCTCCATGGCCGTAATCTGTTTCTCCATCTGCGCCTGTGCCGCCGTCATGGCTGCAAACTGCTCTGTTGTATTCTCCCTCTCACGCCGGATTTCTTCTAAAACTGTATTCTGCAGTTCCGCTTTTCCACGGACTGCTTTCAGTTCTTCCTCCAGTGCTTTCTCTCTCTTTCCGCCAAACATAATTTTCCTCTCATTTATCTGTAATTACGTATCACAAGCTGTACGGATTCCATCCCCTGATACCGGTTCAGCTCCGGGACATACACCACAGACATTCGGATAGCATTGGGTTTTCCCGCAAATGCCGCCCTCACGTCCTCCTCCCCGAACCTCTGCACCATATCCTGCTGCCATGCCTCCACGTCCCCAAAGTACACGGCCTGCACCGGATTCCCGTTCCCGGTCAGAAGCGTAAGCTTTAACACATTCCGATTGCGCCCCACCACTGCAGCCCGCGCCACCGCAAGATCCCGGTCCGCAAACAGCGGTTTGGCATTCCCCTTGCCGAAGGGCTCTAACCGTTCAAACTCCCGGATCAGCCCGCAGTCCGGATAATCCGCCGGCATAGGAATGTCTATCTTTATCTTAGGGATAAAATCCTCATCTGTCAATTGAGAATATTCATTCAGACGGCGCCGCAGCTTTGGCACATCCTCCTCCTGCATGGAGAGTCCCGCTGCCATGGGATGTCCGCCAAACCTGGCAAGAATATCCCTGCACCGGCACAGTTCCTCATACATGGAATACTCCTCGATGGAACGGCCGGAGCCCTTCACGCCGTCCTCACTGCGGGTTAAGACATAAACCGGCTTGTGATAAAACTCTCTTATCCTGCCTGCGATAATCCCTGCCAGGCTCTCATGCACATCGGGCAGAAAAATCACCATCACCTTTTCGCCCACATCTCCCTGCTCCACCTGTTCCTTTGCGGCAAGAACTCCCTCTTCCGTCATGTCCTTGCGCTGCAGATTAAGCTCCACCAGTTCCCCGGCAATCTGCGCCGCCCGGACTTCATCCTGCTCCAAAAAAAGCTCCAGTGCCTTCCTTGCGGTCTCCAGCCTTCCGCTGGCATTGATACAGGGTCCCAGCACAAACCCGAAATGATAGGCATTCACCGCCTCCGGGGTAAGCCCGCTCTGCAAAATCAGTGCCTGCATTCCCGGGTTTGCCGTGGTATGAATACGCTTTAGCCCTTCCTTTACCAGAATCCGGTTCTCATCGGTGAGATCCATGACATCTCCCACGGTGGCAAACGCCACATTTTCCAGAAATTCATAGGTTTCGGTGACAGGAATCCCGCACGCCTCATAGAGCAGGCAGATAACCTTCCACGCCACTGCCGCTCCACAAAGCTGCTTGTAGGGATAACGACAGTCCGCCTGATGCGGATTTACAATGGCATCCGCCTCGCTGCGCAGATACACCCTCTCCCCCGCTTCCTCCCGGAACGGAATCTCGTGGTGGTCCGTCACCAGTACCGTCATTCCCAGTGCCTTCGCGTGGGCAATCTCCTCAATGGCGGAAATGCCGTTGTCGCAGGTAAGAATGGTATCCACCCCCTCGGCTGACGCCGCTGCAATCATACTGTCGTTGATTCCGTACCCGTCCTTTCTCCGGTCCGGAATCTGATAGTCCACCACTCCCTGACACCGTGAGATACCACGGTACAGGATATAGGTTGACATAACTCCATCTATATCGTAATCTCCGATAATGCGGATTTTTTTCTTTTGTTCAATCTTATTCTTTAAAATCTCTGCCAGCACATCCCCGTCTCGCAGAAGATGCGGGTCGTAGAGGTCTTCCACGCCGCCGGATAAATACCTGCGGATGGCATCCTCCCCCACCACCTCCCGGTTGCGGATTAAACGTGCAGTCACCGGGCTGATGTGAAACTGCTGCCCGATTGCCTGAAAATCGGCTCCTTTATTGATTACAAACCATTTCTCCATTGTCACTCATTCCCATATTCTACCCGGAGCAGTGCAAGCCCCTGCGCCGGTGCCGTATATCCGGCAAACTCCCGGTTACGGCTCTCTAAAATCTGTGTCATTTCCTCCGGCCCCCGCCTGCCATCTCCCACTTCAATCAGTGTGCCGGTGAGAATCCGCACCATATTTTGTCGAAAGCCGTCC
>JBJEJC010000027.1:0-21800 GCA_051877675.1 Roseburia sp.
GAGAATACCAGGCAAATTGGAAAACCGAGCTTATTTTTCTCCGGGGCCAAGACAGCCAGGTCACGCAAAACCACAGCACCAGAAAAATGCAGATCATAATGGAGATATAATAATTGCTCCAGACTGAAATTGCCAGCGTCACATAGTAGAGCGCCGGGCTCCCCTCCTTCACCAGCCGTTCCATCCCCAGCAAAATCAGAGGTGCCAGAAGGATACAGTCCGTCCACATAATGTTCCAGGCATATGCCGCCACAAAGCCGGAAAGCGCATAGGCACAGCCGAAAACCGGCAATAGCAGGTTATTCTGTTTAAAGTGCTCCTTCAGGTAATAAGCAAAGGAAAATCCACTGATGCCAATCTTTAACACCACCAGAAGGGTCATGAACTCAATGACCGCTCCCCGGGGACAGAAAAGCAGCAGCAGATTTGCCGGGCTTGCCAGGTAATAGGCATAGAGAGAAAGAAAGTCTGCGCCCAGCCCGATGTTCCAGCTATAGGCAAGACTCCCCCCCGTCTTCAATCTGTCCATGAATTCCGTAAAAAAAGGGCAATACTGGTGGTACATATCCACCCGCAGAATACATTCCTCTCCAAAAGGGTATACCTTATGATTGATGCATACAATCACTGCAATGATAAGCGGCAGCAGAAACGATGCCAGAAGCGGCAGTCTCTCCTTCCATATTTCCTGCTTTTTTTTCTTTAAAACGATTCTTTTTTCCATTACGGTCTTTCCTCCCAGTCAAATAGCTGGTAATACTGCAGCCTGCGGTAATCCGCTGTTCCTTCCGTCTCCTGCTGCACCGATGTCTCCTCCCCAGCCGCATTCTGTACGCGGATTGCAGAAAAAACGGGGTATTTCTCCTTCAGTTCCAGCAGAAAATTCTGATATGCCGAGGTGGGTACTCCCGCCCGTTTAAGCACTTCTGCCCCCAGATAATTGACACTGGTATCCGCCCCGGTCTCCTCTGCAATATCATAGTTTGCCCAGATTACATAGGGCACCTCATAGCGCAGTCTGGTCTCCTCCTCATCCAGTGCATTCCACGCCATTCCGTTTGCCCGCAGAATTGGAGCTGCCACGGTATCACTCGGCTGATGGTCCCCAAAGAACACCACCATCGTCTTCTCCTCTACCCCGGAAAAATAAGTAATCAACTGCTCCAGTGACTCATCCGAGAGCCTGATTAACGACAGATACTGGCTTAACGATACATTGTCTATTCCCTCCACCGTGATATCCGGTGTAAAATTGTCGTATAAATCCGCATAACCTCCGTGATTCTGCATGGTTACATTGAACACGAACAACGGCTGTCCCTCCGTCTTATTTTCGTAAAGTTCTATGATTTTGTCCACACAACTGGCGTCGCTTACGTATTTGCGCACATAGGATGCACCGGTATAGCCCGCCTTAAAGATACTCTGCTCAAATCCCAGCCAGGGGTACACCGTGTCCCGTTCCCAGCCGGAGGCATTAAATGGGTGGGTTGCCACGGTGGCATATCCCAATTCTTCCAGATAACCGGCAAGGGAAGGAATCTCCCCGTTGATATACTGCTGGTAGGGAATGCTTCCCTGGGGCAGAAAGGCCATGGAGTTGCCTGTCAGAAACTCAAATTCGGTATTGGCAGTATTTCCGCCGCAGACAGACACATTCAAAAGTCCTGTCACCGTATTTTCCGCTCCCTGTTGCAGGCTGTGAAGATATGGCATGTAATCCTCACTGGCTTCAAATTCTCCCAGCACTCCCAGATCCGAAAAGGATTCATTCATGACCACAATGATATTCGGCAGCTCCTGCGGGTTGTCCGTCCCACTCACTTCATAGGTTTCCAGAAGTTCCGCTGCCTCCTGCCTGTTATAGCCCTCCGGTTTGTCGATGCCCATATACGCCATATTCATGACAAAGGTGACTGCAATCCCATCTACATTCGTCATATATACTGGTGTAAACAGCTTATTATAAAGCCGATGGCTGTTCTGAAAGCTCTCTTTCTGCAAGGTCCCGCAAAACAGTACCAGCGCCACAAGCACTGCCACCGCAGGAATCAGCCGTTTCCAAAAGGCAAAACGGAAAATGCCAAGCCGCAGAAAGCGGAGCAGAACAAAAATAACAAGAAAGACCGCTGTCACCAGAAGCATCCTGATATCCGGCATAAAATCATAATTGTCTGCCACGCTCACCGCCGTGCGCAGAGACAGAATGTCCCAGGGTACAATGGGATTCGTGCGAAACCGCACAACGTAGGCATTGGCAATCCCGAATATCATCGCCGCCACCGCTTCTATGCGCAATGCACTTTTCATATTCCCGGTCAGCAGAAACAAAATCCACGCGACCATCTCAAACAGCAGGATATTAAAAAACTGCGCCCAGGGGCGCACCTGTGCGAAGGGATTGTGGGTGTAACATTCCAACAGGTAAAAAAATGTTGCCGGAAGCAGCAGGGAAATCCCCACCTTAAACGTTCCCTGCAAAACAGCCGTACGATTAAACTTCATTTTCTTTTCTCCAATAATTTAAAATAATCCGGCATCCCCGCCATGTAAGCGCAGGCGCCATTAACTCTCCAGCGCCCATTCTATCATATTCCCATGTAAATTGACACATTTTTCATTAAAATTAAGATTTGTCCTTCTTCCCCGTTCCGATACACCTTTTGCCGTAAAATAGGGTTTTCTGTCGACAGCGTTTTCTCTTTTTCCGGTGTGCACAGATTCCGGTTGACTTTTTTTCTCACATCTTCTACTATTTACCCATAGAATCTTTTGCACCGTTTTGGTACAAACAATAATTCAAAATTAGGGATGGAAGCGATGAGTGACGAAAATGAGCTATTACGTCTGACAAAAGAAAATGACAATTTCCGAAAGATTATCGAGACGCAGGAACGCACCATCAAACGTCTGGTTGACTATTTTGTGCTGGAACAGAGTTTACAAAAAAGAAAAGCTGCTGCCTTTACAGTTAACAACTCGTAAAGGCAGCAGCCTTCTTTTATTTCATAGGAAAGGCCTTGTTATATTAACGTGTAAAAGTGAATACCTTTCCTATGAAATAAAAAACGCTCCGCGAGGATCGCACTGCGGCGGAATGGTAGATGTTGCTGACGCAACCCGCCGCAGGTGGAGAATCCTGCGGAGCAGGATTCTTTTTTATTCCGCCAGCATCTGTAGCATTGCATCCGCTGTATGTATGACTTCCTCCATCATAACATCCGCAATCTGAACCCGCAGATCATCCATCAGTTTCTCACAATTCTGCGGAATCCGGCATTTTTCCAGTTCCTGCATTGCGCCATCCACACCGTCGATATCAAACTGATCCATCGAATCCCGGATCATGGTTAAAAGCTCTGTCAGCTCCTCTGTGGAAGCCTCCCGTTTCTCCTTATTCTGCGCCTCTCCGTAGGGTCGGAGAAGCTCCTTGAAGCTCTGGTATTCCTTAAGCAGCTCCGGTGTCTCACGCGTTATCGTGTCCACATCACCGGAATTTCCACAGTCCTCCATCCGATGAAACCACTCGGACAGTGAAGCTGCGCCAATCATACGCGCCGTATTCTTCAGTGCATGCACCTCAATGGTATAATCACGAATCAGGTTATCCGCCAGACATTTTTCCAGCTTACTGGATTTGGTATCAATCAGTTTGTAGAAATCTCCCAGCAGGCTAATCCAGAGTTTTCTGCTTCCACAACACCGGATTCCCTCCGCAATATCAATCCCTGCCTGCGTCAGACGTGCCGTCTCTTCCTCCGTCATTCCTTCCGTCTTCTGTTCCGCCTCAGGTCTTCCGCCACCCGGACTGCCGCTTCCCTTATGCACCAGCTCTCTTGGAAGCCATTTTCGGATACACTTGCAGATTTCTTTCATTTCGATGGGCTTTGCCACAAAATCATCCATTCCGGCCTGCGTAAACTTCTCCCTTGCATCAATCACTGCGTTTGCCGTCAGTGCCACAACCGGGACATTGCGGTAATAGTCTCCCTCCATTGCGCGAAGTCTCTGCGTCGTCTCAATACCATCCATAACCGGCATCATATGATCCATAAATATCATATGGTATTTTTTCCCCTGTATCATCTGTAAGGCACGTTTTCCGCTCTCTGCCGTATCAATCTGTATCTGAAGCGGGCGCAGCAGTCCCACTGCCACCTTCAGGTTCATTTCATTGTCATCCACAATCAATATGGAAGCATCCGGCGCGGTAAAACTCTGGTAATCCTCCGTCACCTGTCTGGCATCCGGCATCTCATGATTGATAATCTGGCAGAAATTGAGACTGTAAAGCGGTTTGTTCATCATCTTGATCCCGGAAGCCTTGCACTCCTCAAGCATTGGGTTTCTCAGTACGTAAATCTCCCCCATTTTCTCCTGATATTCCGGAAGTTCCTCACAGACTGCCCCATAGCCCTGTACGTCTGCAAAAAAGTAATCCAGGGGTTCCCCTGTCTCCTTCCACTGTTCATAAGGCAGACAGGAAACACCAAACCTGCCCAGCAGTTTAAAAAACATCTCCTGCTGGCATTCCCTGCCAAAATAACCGCTGACACGCAGTTTTCCCGGAAGCTCCTTATCCCGGATCTCCGCCGCCGGCTGCCAGCTTGTAACCTTCTGATGAATATTGAAATAGAACTCACTTCCCTCACCATAGGTGCTTCTGACGCCGATACTTCCGTTCATCATCTCTATAAACTGTTTTGAAATGGAAAGACCGAGACCGGTTCCCTCTTTCTCATGATTTTTCTTGCTGTCCACCTGCTGGAATGAAGCAAAGAGCTTGCCCATATCCTCCTGCCGTATTCCCTGACCGGTATCCTGAACGGAAATCAGAAGCTCCACGTCGTCGCCGGATACCTTTCCCACAAGAATCTGCAGTCGGACAAATCCCGTATCCGTGAATTTGATGGCATTATTCACAATGTTAATGATAATCTGCCGAATCCGCAGCTCATCCCCGTACAATTTCTGCGGAAGCTTCTCGTCAATGTCAAACAGAATCTCAATGTTTTTCTCTCCGATACGGGTCAGAAAAATCATGCAGAGATCACACAGCATGGACATCGGTTCATACTCCGCCTCCACCAGGCTCATTTTTCCGGACTCAATCTTGGAGAAATCCAGAATGTCATTGATAATATTCAGGAGCGCATTACCGGAATGCTTTATATTCATCAGATATTCCACATCCTGTGCCGGCAGTTCTTCCCTGAGCAGAATTTCTGTCATACCGACGATGGCATTCATCGGTGTCCTGATCTCATGGGACATATTCGACACAAAGGCTGACTTTGCCTGATTTGCCGCCTCTGCCTGCTCCTTAAGCGCCTTCATAATGTCCGCCTGCTCCTGCGCATGCTTCGTAAAATTGTAGCTCTCCGTAATATCGTTAAGCACATACATTTTACCGAAATACGTGTTTTTGTCCGTAAGCAGACGGCTCTGTACCTCATAAATACGGTTATCATGTGTAACGTTTTTCTTTTCGATGATGCAGTCATCCAGCTTTTCTATGATACCGGCATTCTGAACCGCATTGGATAAATCATATAATTCCTCCGCCTTTTTATTGGAATAGATTACCAGATTCTCACTGTCCAGAACAATCAGACCATCGGAAAGCTCATTTACCGCCTGTTCCTTCGCCATAGACAGTGTATCCAGAAGCTTATCACGAAACAGTGTCCCTGCAAGAATACAGACAGAAACCAGATAGCCAATCAGCGTGGAATCATACCCCCCGGTTCTTCCGCTCATAAACCCCAGCAGACCAAGTACCATAATAGCAATAATGACAAAAAAACCCATCACTGCCCGTCTCTCCGTATCACTCCTGACTCGCCGGAACTTTAAGACGCATGCCGCAATCATTGCAATCATATAGAGTACTACGACAATATGGTAAATCAGGTAGACCGGTCCATGTCCAAAGACAAGATGCGGAAAAAAGCCCTGATTCGTAAAACCGATACTGCTGTAATACCAATCATGATACTCGCAGGTCAGCACCATAAAAAAGATAGAAGCATGAAATGCCGTCAGTCCCCGATTCAGCCAACGCGGCAATTTTACATTGCAGTACTCCATCACAAACAGAAAAATTGCCAGTATTATGAAAGGCTTCCCCAGATAAATAAATTTCACTGCCTGAAGCGCCTGCTGCTGGGTCTGTGCCTGTAATTCGAACAGATATCCCACAAAATTGACCAGAAGTGCCACAATCAGCAGAAACATGCGCTCCTGCTGCCTGGACGGCTTCTGTATACCCACATAACATGCTTCACAAAATAATATAATGATTCCAATCAATTGAAGCGCAATAAATATCTTATACATTAAGCATCCTTCTCCACTTTTTCTTCAAACTCAGCTACCGGCATCGGTTTTGCAAAATAGAAGCCCTGAATCATATCGCATCCCAGTTCTGCAAGGAAATCCACCTGTTCCCTGTTTTCAATTCCCTCTGCCACAACATGCATATTGAGGTTTCTTGCCAGCCGGATTGCCTCCTGTACAATAATCTCTCCCCTCTGTGCATCCCCATTGCCGCGGAAAAATTCCGTATCCAGCTTCAATGTATCCAGCGGAATATCCTTCAGCGAATTCAGGGAAGAATAGCCTGTACCAAAATCGTCCATGGAAACCTGAAACCCGTACGCCTTAAGCTTTTTCACGGTCTCCGTCAGCAGCTCCTTATCATCAAAGAAAGCACTCTCCGTTACCTCCAGCTCAATCAGCTCATGCTTCGGTCCGTAAGCATCCACCAGCCGGCAGATATGTTCCGCCAGACCCTCCTGAGCAAAATGTGCTCTGGATAAATTTACCGAAACCGGCACCACCTTCTTTCCCTGAATCGTCCACTCTGCCTGAAGCTTTGCCACATGGGAAATCATATAGTCATCCAACTGGGTAATAAAGCCGTTCTCTTCAAAAATAGGAATAAAACGATTTGGCGGTATCAGTCCCTCTGTGGGGCTTAACCAGCGCACAAGCGCCTCGGCGCCCACCAGCCGCCCCTCTGTGGGGCTGTATTTCGGCTGCAGATACACCTGAAACTGTTCTCCACGCAATGCAGCCTCCATATTCGCCTCCACCTTCTGATTCCACATCTGTTCCTCCCGCATGTTCTGGTCGAAGAATGCCACTCTGCGTTCCTCCCTGCATTTGGACTCCATTCTGGCAGTATTCGCATAGTGATACATCTGGTCAATATCAACATTTTTCCTGCCGCTGTACCGTCTCCCGGCTCCCATAATACAGGGATCTATCATATAAACTCCCGCATGAAAATGAAGCTTCTGCTCAGGTCTTAGACCCGGCAGTTCTGCCAGCAGAGAACGCACTCTTTTCTCACAGTAGCTTTTGTAATCTTCCTCCTGCTGCCCCTGGCAGCAAAGCAGCAAACCAAAATCCGCCCCCTCATATCTGGCATGAACCTCGTCCCTGCCAGTTCGCGCCCTAAGGAATCCATCAATACGTTGAAGCAATTCCTCTCCTGCCCTTGCGCCATAGCAGGCACAATAATTGTGATACCGTTCCAGGTGCACCACTACCATGGCAAACGGCTTTTTCCCATTCCGGCGTCTGGTCAGAATACGCGCGGCACAATTCTCAAAATAGAGCCAGTTTCTGCCGCCCGTGACAATATCCAGATAGAGCATCTGTGCCATCCTCCGCTGCGTGACAATTGCCCGGATTGTATTGACAAGCAGAAAACAAATGGGAATCAGCAGTAAGATCAATATCAATACCCCAAATGCACAGACATATAAAATATCCTGCCGCTGAATCTGCAGCGTATACCTTACATACAAGTTATAATCCTGACTTTTCAATGGTGACTGCAGCCAGATTTTTGTCGCCAATACGGTCTCATGCAGCCATGGTCCTTCAAGCCCGCCTTCCCTGCGAAACGAATCTTCCAAAAGCTTCTCAAATGATACTCCGAACAGAGTGTCCGGTCCCTCCTCCTGAATAAGGCTGATCTCGCTGTCCCCAAAGGCTACAATATCCTCATTCAGAAATGTCATCATCATCGTATCAAAATCCGGTTCCGATGTTCCGCTCCCTGCCACCGGATTCTGCTCTTTATCCGTAACAAAAATGGCTTCCTCCGATGTCATAAAGGAGTCCATTTCCTCCACCGCCTCAGAAACTGTCTTTCCTTTTTTCATCAGTCCTTCCATCATCTGACTGGTGCGGAGCGTTTCCTCATGCATCTGATCCAGCTTCACTCCAACTATGTACGTCGCAAAGAACTGTACAAACATGACAAGTACAAACAGACATAAGATAGCGAAAGCAATAAACATTACAATGGACGGCCATATCCTTTTTTTCTTTAACCTCTCAAAATTCTTCTGTTTCCCACTGTTCATCCATTTATCCTCCTGTAGCAGATACCTGCTCCCTTTACCCCTATAATACAGAATCCCGTCAGGCAAATCAACTTGTTTCTCCTATATATATGCATAAAATGTACTACATTTTCATATGCAAAAAAGTAAAAGAAAAACCGCCATTTCTGGCGGCTATCCTGATAACTATGCAACTTTTGAATAATCAATAACAGAAATTTCCTGCATCAGCTTCTTTGCGGAATCGACCATTTTCTCCAACTGCTCCGCTACTTCATCAGTGTAGAACTTTTCTCCGCACTGTTCGCACTCCTCACAAGGTACATTCTTAATCACAATTACACAGCCATTATAAAAGTACAACAAAAAAACCTTACGAATCCAAAGATCCGTAAGGCTTTTACTGCCGGCAATGGGACTTGAACCCATACGATGTTGCCATCGCCAGATTTTGAGTCTGGTGCGTCTGCCATTCCGCCACGCCGGCACAGCTTGTGTTGATTTCAAAAGACTTTTTCAATCAAGCAAAAATTATTCTACCATATCATTTCCCAGAATGCAACCAAATTTTTTACTTTTTTCATTTTCCTGGCAGTTTGAATTTTCGTTGACAAAAGTTATCATATATGATAACTTTCTAGGTAACGGAATGCCGATATTTCAAGAACAGCAAGGGGTAACTGTAATGAAAGATTCACAGACCAGGACCGGTCCGCGCTACGAGGTGGTGGAACAGCTCAAGCAGGCACGCAAGTCACAGAATGTGACCCAGGAAGTGCTTGCAGAACGGGTTGGGACCAAGAAGTCCAACATTTCCCGCTTCGAGAGCGGGAATTATAACCCGACCCTGGACTTTCTCGTCAAGGTTGCGGGGAGTCTCGGAAAACAGGTTCACATCCGCATTAAATAACGAACAAGGAGGACATCACATGGGAAGAACAGTCATTTTAGGAGAACCGGGAGAAATTGATAAGGACGTGGAGCTATGCCGCACCACCAATGAACGCATCAGTAATCAGGCGGCACAGCTTCTGATAGAAAATCAGATTCCCTTCACCAAGAACTGGAAGAAAATTCCTTTTTTCTTAAGGGAGAAATACCGGGGTGCTGAGCAGATTTTTATCATCAAGACCAACCGTAACCGCTACAGTCAGGCACGCAGAGCCATTGACCAGATGGACTATTCCTTCCGCCGCAGGCTCAAGCTGAGCAATTACTGATGACCGCACAGACATCGACAGCGATTTTGGGAATCGCAGCTTAATAGGTAATCTCATAGAGATAACTGTTTCCCTGCTTTCCCACTCTTGCTACGATGGCAAGGTCTGTCAGAATCAGCAGCACCACATTGGCAAGCTTTGCCGGAATCTTTGCACATTTCGCAAATTCTTTCGAGGTAAATGGTTCTTTGATTTCATAAGGAACGAACTGCATATAGTCCTCCCGTCTGTCTATACAGACCTCCTCCACGAACGCCACCGGGATGCGGTCGAAACGCTCACTGCCTTTTTTCCGGTCGCGGCTCCAGCCGTTTAACAGACGGTATTCCTCCATATCAATTAAATCAAACCTGAAATGAAGGTTTTCATTTTTCAGAAAAGGACGGATTTTATAGAGCTCCGGGAAAGCCAGATAAGGGCTGCCATGCTTGGGTGATTTCCGCTTCGGGGAAGTCTCCCCGGTCTGCTCATCGATCCAGGACAGCCATTTATCATGGGGAATCGGGTGCACGATAGTCACCGGATACAACGGCAGAAATGCCTCCAGCTTTCTGCGCATCACATTAAAAGACCGGGTCTGAATCTCTATGATTTCGGACCCGGTAAATATATCTGCCACAAAATTCTCAATCGGGATTTCATGCATATCGGTATCCGGCGCGTAATAGTTTTTCAGAACTGCGTGAATGGTCTTCTCTCCCAGCGTGCCAATCCCCTGGCGCTGTCTGTTAATTCCCACAATCTTCTGTTTCGCCTGTTCAAAACGTACCTGATCGATATCCATCGTTTTCCCCCACAGGAAGAATGCAATGCATTCCTCGAATGCTATGCATTCCTCACGTGCTTCATATCCTTTAGAATGTCAAAACAGTCAAAGGTTGCAAAATAATCCTCCGGCGTCTCCGCACGACGAATCAGCTTTGCAGAACCATCCTCCTTTAATAATACCTCAGCAGAACGCAATTTTCCATTATAATTATAGCCCATGGAAAATCCGTGTGCTCCGGTGTCATGAATCACCAGCAGGTCTCCCATGTCTATCTTCGGCAGCATACGGTCCACCGCGAATTTGTCACAGTTTTCACAAAGAGAACCGGTAACATCATATTTGTGGTCGCAGGGCTCATTCTCTTTTCCCATGACGGTAATGTGATGGTACGCACCGTAAATTGCGGGACGCATCAGATTCACTGCACAGGCATCCACGCCGATGTATTCCTTATAAGTATGCTTCTCATGAATGGCACGAGTCACAAGGCAGCCATAAGGTCCCAGCATAAACCGTCCCATTTCCGTATAGATTGCCACATCTCCCATGCCTGCCGGAACTAAGACCTCCTCATAGGCTTTTCTTACGCCCTCGCCGATGACACGGATATCATTCGGTGTCTGGTCCGGACGGTACGGAATCCCCACGCCGCCGGAGAGGTTGACAAAGCGGATGTCACAGCCGGTCTTCTCCCGCAGGTCAAGCACCAGTTCAAAGAGCTGGCGCGCCAGTTTGGGGTAATATTCATTGGTCACGGTATTGCTGGCAAGAAATGCATGGACACCAAAATATTTGGCGCCTTTTTCCTTTAGCAGCTTAAAGCCCTCCACCAGTTGGTCATAGGTAAATCCGTACTTGGCATCCCCGGGATTGTCCATGATTCCATTGCTCATCGTGAATACGCCGCCCGGATTGTAACGGCAGCTAATGGTTTCCGGAATCTTCCCGATGGTCTTCTCCAGGAAATCAATGTGGGTGAAATCATCCAGGTTGATGATTGCTCCCAGCTCGTCTGCAAGGGCAAATTCAGATGCCGGAGTATCGTTGGAGGAAAACATGATATGTTTTCCATCAAAGCCCTGGGAATCCGCCAGCATCAGCTCCGTCATGGAGGCACAGTCACAGCCGCAGTCATATTCCTTTAAAATGTTCAGAATAAAAGGATTCGGGGTCGCTTTGACTGCAAAATACTCCCGGAAACCGGGGTTCCAGGAAAATGCTTCCTTCACCGCCTGCATATTGGCACGGATTCCCTTTTCATCGTAAAGATGAAAGGGAGTCGGGAATTCCTTCACAATCTCCTCTAACTGTTCTTTGGTCACAAATGTTTTTTTCTCCATTTTCTCCTCCTTCATACCGTTTCCGGTATTGGTAAATATAGATTTTTCTTTGCTATTTCAATCGATTATGGTATAATATGCTATAGTGTTTACTATAGATTCGTGTTTCAATATGGGAGTACAAAAGCATGGATATTACCGTTTACAATTATCTGGATCAGTCTCTTGCGGACAGCATTGCCGCCCGCGCAGCGGAACGCGCCACTTCTGAGCGCCTTGCGGCGGAAGCGGCAAAGAAGGCCGAAGCTGCCGGAAATACTGCTTCCGGTTCTTCCTCCTCCGGTTCCACGGAGGATTTTGCCACCGTTCTGCGCCGGATTAGCCAGGGCGAAATCAACGCCGCCGGTGAGACCGGTGCCACCGCCTCCAGGCTCTATTCCACCGAAGAAATGGAGCCGATTTTCGAGGAAGCCGCCAGAACCTATGGCGTCTCGGTGGATCTCCTAAAAGCCATCGGCAAAACAGAGTCCGCATTCAATGCCTCTGCCGTCAGTTCGGCAGGAGCCGTGGGTGTCATGCAGTTGATGCCTGCCACCGCTGCTTACCTCGGTGTTACCGATTCCTACGACGCAAGACAGAATATCATGGGCGGTGCCAAATATATCAGTCAACTCCTGGAGAAATATAACGGAAGTGTCTCCTTAGCGCTCGCCGCCTACAATGCCGGAAGCAATAACGTGGACCAGTATGGCGGCATCCCGCCTTTCACCGAGACCCAGAACTACGTCAGAAAGGTGCTTTCCTATTTTGCGGAATCGGTTTCCGCTCCCTCTGCCGCAGTTTCCACGATTTCCGACCAGCGTTCCCAGGTCAATTCCGCTTTGGAAGCCTACTTTACTTCCAAGAATATCAGCAGGGAATCCTTAGAGCTTTTTACAACTCTCCTGGAGACCAGGCGCTCCATTGAGGAGACCAATGCCTCCGAAGGAATTTCCACCGAGGCTGCCGCCATCGTTCTGCCGGAAACCGTAAATGCTTCTGCAGAAGGGGAAAGCTCTGATGCGGACGTCTCCATAGGAGAGGCGATATCCACGGAAACAGTTGTCCCAGAGGATGCTAAGACTGCATAATCCGGTTTTATGACTGTCGCTCGATTTCCGCTTCAATCTGATTCTCTAAATATCCGTTAAACTCCTGGAGGAATCTGTTTACCACGGTAAGTTCCTCCAGCGAATAGCCGGATAAGAATTCCATGTCCCGCTTCTCCCATTGTCTGTGCCGCTTGGCATGCTCGTCAAACAGCAGTTTTCCCTGATCCGTCAGCCGGAAATATACTTCCTTCCGGTTCGTTTCCAACGTATACTTTTCTATCAGTCCCTTTGCAAGCAATTTCTTTGTCATCTTGCTGATGGCTCCACGGGTCATCCGCATATGCTCCGCCACCTTTGTCACATTAGGCAACTCCAGTCTTCCGATAAAGTCAATGCAGTGGGTCTCTGAATAACCATACTCATCCAGACACTGACTCTCGGTCAGCTTGGAAAGCATATCCTGACGTTCCAGCATCAATGACAGTTCTTTCAGCAAAAGCTCCCGCTCTTTCATACAGATACCTGTGCCTTTCCAGGATTTGTTTCCTTGTCAACATTTTACGTTCCTATCATAGAACAGAATTGTTTCCTTGTCAACAGAAAAATGTCACCGTGCAAACTCAATCATTTAAGAAAGAATCCTGCTCTGCAGGATTCTCCGCCTGCGGCGGGTTGCGTCAGCAACATCTACCATTCCGCCGCAGTGCGATCCTCGCGGAGCGTTTTTTATTTCATAGGAAAGGCATTCACTTTTACACGTTAATATAACAAGGTCTTTCCTATGAAATAAAAAAAAATTCCCTGCCGGAAATGTTTGCCATTCCAGACAGGGAATCGTACACTGCTATCAATCAAATTTGAACTTGGAGAGAAGATCTCCAAGGCTGGTTCCGGTGGTTTCGCTGGAGGTATACTGCTCCAGATCTCCGGCTCCCTCGGTGTCCACCATCTCCTCTTCCAACGCCTTCATGCTGAGGCTAATCTTGTTATCGTTGGTGTTTAATACCTTTGCCTTGACCTTCTGTCCTACCTTTAAGACCTCAGACGGCTTCCCGATGCGTCGCTCACAAATCTGCGAAATGTGCACCAGACCGCTTAAGCCGTCTCCCAGATCCACAAAGGCTCCATAGGGCATCAGGCTTTCCACGGTGCCCTCCAGGACACTGCCCGGCACAATCATGGATATCCTGTGGTTGCGCGCCTCAGCTTCCTCCTCCCGGGCTACCACTTTCCCGGAAAGCACCAGCTTCTCCTTGGAAGCATCCACCGTAATGACCTTACAGCGGAGCTCCTTCCCAATCCAGCTCTCCGTATCCTCCACGTAGGAAAGTGCAAGCTGGGATGCCGGAATAAAGGCACGAATTCCTTCCAGATATGCCACTACGCCGCTGGGAACGCTTTCTTTGATGCGCACCGTAACTACGGTTCCGTCCTCCATCAACTGTGCCAGTTTATCCCATGCAAGCACTTCATTGGCTTCCCTTCTCGAGAGCCTGATATTTCCCTCTCCATCGTCGGTCTGCACCACCGTTGCCTCAAGAACATCGCCCACATGGACAGCCTCCATCACTGCAAAATCCGGATCACTGCTCAGATCCTCCGCCTTGATGATTCCCGGCGCATAATATTTTAGATCCAGGGTTACCTCCTCCTCATTTACCGCAATCACGGTACCGGAAAGGATGTCTCCTTCCTTGATTCTGCGGAAGGATGCTTCCAGCTCTGCCTTGTAATCGTCCATTGTTTCCATAAATTAATACCTCCGGTTCTTCTGCACCGTTTCCGGTTGCCATTTGCCACCAGTATAGCACAGTCCGCTATTTTTTCCAACAAATGATTACTTTAAATAAATCACCATCCACTTCCACGCTAAAGCTTCCCTTTTGCGCTTCCGTAAAGCTTTTCGCAATGGCAAGTCCCAGCCCGGACCCTTCCGTATTCCGCGAGGCATCTCCCCGCACAAACCGCTCCGTGATTTCCTCCGGGGAAAATTCGATGGCTGACGCGGACATATTTTTCAGAATAATCCGCACAATCCCGTCCTCATCCCGCACTTCCACGTAAACGCGGCTGCCTGGCATGGCATATTTCTGGATATTGACAAACAGATTTTCAAAAATGCGATAGGTCTTCTGGTTATCCAACTGCAAAATCACCTTTTCTCCCGGAACGGTGAAACGGACATCCAGCCCAAGCTGTTCGAATTTTTCCGTATGCTCCACACTAACCTGTTTTAAGAGATTCACCACATCCACATCCATAAGGTTCAGGGTAATGTTGTTACTGCTTGCCTTGCTGACTTCAAAAAGATCCTCAATGAGCATCTTTAACCGCAAAGCTTTCTTCTCCAGTGTATCCACATAAGACCGACGCTCCTCCTCGGTGAGGTCTTCCTTTTTCAAAAGCTCCACATATGTGGTGATTGCGGTCAGCGGAGTCTTTAAATCGTGAGAGACGTTTGTAATTAATTCTGTCTTCATACGCTGGCTTTTTGTCTCCTCCTCCACCGCTGCCTTAAAGCCGCTGCGAATCTGCGCCAGTTCCGCCTTATAAGGCTCAAATACCCCCATATCCTCCACGATCTCACTCTCCAGATCCCCGTCCGCAATTTTACTGGTTGCCCGCAGGAGCGTATCATAATCCTTCCGGATTCTGTCATAATACCGGTTCATGAAATAAAACAAGAGTGCGGAATACACAATGAGCGCCCAGATTCCAAAGAACCACATCATGGAAATCACCAGCAGCACCACAAAATTGATGACCACAAGCTTGACCATGGTTTTGGTGGATTTCTCTTTAAAATCAATGTGATTTACCTCATAAAGAAGTTTTTTCCATTTCTCCTTCAGCCACGGATATGCCTGATAGATTAAGCTGTACTGCCGTATATATTCCCGCAGACCCAGCGCAGCTACCGGACGAAGGAAGTAGATGGACAAAAACCAGACCGCATAAATAACCCAAAGAAAAACCAGAACCCTTAACAGATTTAACAGGTCATAACCGGTAACGGTGGAAAGTCCTGCACGCAGCGCTTCGAAGGCGTCTGTTGTCTCCGTTGCATCAATCATGGAATAATAATTTTCTATCATACCACAGCCTGCCAGAATCCCCAGTAGCGCTGCTTCCATCAGGTAACATTTTCCCGGACGTGCATATGATATTTTATCGTTCCAAAACTTCTGACTGGTAAGGAACACTACCAGTAGCAGCAGGACAGCTACGGAGACAACATATAAAACATCCGCCCCTGCCTCCCTGCAGGCAGCAAAGTCCTCCCCGTAATATGCCCGATATTCCTGATTCTTTACCAACTGACCGGCATTCTCCGTACGGATGCCATAGGCAATCTCAAAAGAAGTAATCCCCTTCAGCAGGTAGGGAAAATCCTCCCCAAAACAGTTTTTTAAGATTCCTCTGCTGTTTGCCATCTGAAATGCTTTGATCAGCACATCCGCTTCCACGTTGTTTCCATACGCATTTTTCACATCGAGCTGCCCGTTCTGCGCAAAGGAAAGGACAAAATAGTAGGCATAAGCCTCCTTTAAATGTGTTTCCTCCTCTCTGGAAAGCTCTCCGGAAAACAACTCGCCCAGTTCCTGGTCCGTATTGCTCTTGGTCGCACCGTTGAAGGAATAGCAGAAATCTACTGTCCCATATGTATTTTCATAAAACGATGTGTTCCATTCCTGCAGTACTTCATTTACCAGATTCAGATAATCTGTTTCGCCACCTTTGAGGAAACCGGATGCATCCTCCGGCGCAAGTCCGGTTTCCTCCAGCCAGTCCTTGGAATACTGCTCTTTATCCACAAACAAGTCGGCTGCCTCTACCTCATTCTCAGCCGCATTCTGCTGTGCCTCAAAAAAAAGAACATAAGCCCCCCGATAAAGTGCGCTCACTTCCTCCTCACTCACTGCATTCACATCCAGGCTTTCCGCCCCGGCTGCCTTCTGTTCCAGCAGTTTCTGCGCTCTTCCATGAATCAGGGGAAAAAAGCACAGATTAATCACACTGAGCACAAGCACTGCAAGTGCTCCAATCTGAAATATCGTTCTATGATTGTTTTTCAATTTTATAGCCAACGCCCCACACCACCTTTAAATATTTCGGGTCCTTCGGATTGATTTCAATCTTGTCCCGAATGTTGCGCACATGCACCATAATGGTGTCTGTGTTCACTGCCTTTTCGTTCCACACTCTCTCGTAAATCTCATCGGCGGAAAATACTCTGCCGGGATTCTTCATCAGAAGTGCAAGTATCTTAAATTCCATCGGTGTCATTTTCACCGGATTTCCGTCCACGGATACCTCCACGGTATCCTCGTTCAATTCCAGTCCTCCGATGGTATAAACCCGTTCGTTGGCGGTCTGACCGCCGCCCTTATTCAAAAATTTAGTATAACGGCGGAGCTGGGAATTGACCCTTGCTAAAAGCTCTAAGGGTGTGAAAGGCTTTGTCACATAATCATCTGCACCGATATTTAAACCAATCACCTTATCCGTCTCCTCCGATTTGGCAGAAAGCATAATAACCGGGAATTCATAGCGCTGCCTTAAACGCAGGGTCATGGTAATGCCGTCCATGCGGGGCATCATAATATCCACAATCGCAAGATGGATTTCATGGGCTTCCATCTGTTCAAGCCCCTCCACCCCGTCAGCTGCCTTGTATACCGTATAGTTCTGACTCTTTAAGAATATTTCAATGCCATCCCGGATCTCCTTGTCATCCTCCACAATAAGTATGTTGTACTGTGCGTTTTCTGCCTGTTCCATTGCTAAACTCCTTTTTCCTTATAGATTTCTACCGACGCGGACAGCCGCAGTGCTACACTCAAGAGCCTGCGGCTCTTTCGTTCACGGGCTTCTCACACGATGCCGCGGTGGGCGACCGATGCGCACTCCACTTCGTTCCGGCGCGTATAATATGCGCTCTGCGCATATTATACCATGTGCTTCGCACATAGTATATGGCACCCCATAAAAAGTTTCCCGCTATACATATTTGTGGAAAAAGAAGGTTTTCTCCAGTTTCTCCGATGCCCTCGCACAGGTGTCCTCATAGTAGTACTCTGCCAGTTCTGCAATCCTGTTCTCAGAGTATGCCTCCGCAGTCCTTTTTGCCCCCTCACAAAGTCTCCGGTATGTTGCCTTCTCCTGTAGGAGTTCTGCAGCCTGTTTTGCCCACAGCAGCGAATCCTCCTCTGTCATAAACCCGTTCTCCCCGTTCTTTACAATATCCCGGACTCCGCTGGCCTCCACCGCGACTACGGGATTTCCTGCTGCCATTGCCTCAAGAAGAACAATTCCCTGCGTCTCGGATTTGGAGGTAAACAGGAACAATTGCGATGCCGCCTGATAGTTTCTGATTTCCCCATTATCCACATTTCCTAAAAGAACCACATTTTCCGCAAGGTCAAGTTCTCCGAGTCTCCTCTCTAACGCCTCATGTTTCGGGCCATCACCAATTATCAGATGCCGGAATTTCTTTCCCCGTGCTGCCAGCAGCTTCTTTAACTGTACCAGTCCCTCCAGTTGAAAATCCAGATTTTTCTCCTCCGCCAGACGTGACACCGTGCAGAACAGGTAATCCACGCCCTGCCCGTACTGCCATCTTATCGCTGCTACCCGTTCCGGCTGGGGGTGAAAGCTTTCCTCCGGGATTCCCGTAGGCATCACTCCGATGGGTACATTGATATTTTTTTCACGGAGATAGGCTTCTATCCCCGGTGTAGGTGCCACAATCCGGTCACACTGGTTACAGAAATGGTGCAGATACCCTTCGATGATTCCGGTCCGGGATTCCACCTGCTGCAACGGCTTTATATAATGAAGATACTCCTCATAACGTGTATGGTAGGTAAACACTACCGGAATTCCCAGCTTTCGCCGGATGTTCAATGCCACATTTCCCACAATCGCCGGATGATGCACATGAATGATGTCGATCTGAAGCTCCACCATCTTTTTTATGAAAAGCTTTGTCAACACGTTGGGAACCGGCGCACCGGCAATTTTTAACGGAAAAGACGGATAGCGTATCACATACTCCTCCTCCACCTGATTCTCATAGCTTGGCGCAAATATGTATACCGTATGTCCAAGTTCCCGCAGCGCAGCGGCAAGATGTTCAATCGAAATAGGCACGCCGCCCACATAGGGCTTATAGTTGTTCGTAAGCATTGCAATTCTCATTTTTTCTACCTCCTCTCTCTAGAAAAGCTGAAATACAGCATCTCCAAACAAATACCCTGCCCCCACAAAGACCAGATTCCAGACAGCAACCCCAAGTGCCGAACTGATTACATATTTTCCAAAGTTCATTTTTATCACTCCGGCAGGAATGGATATCAGCGTCCGCACCATGGGAATCAGCTTACTGACAAAAATGCCCGCACTGCCCTTTTCTCGCAGGTACTGGATTTTCCCCTCTATTAATTCCTGCTGTTTTGGGAATTTCCGATAATATTTCTCCAGGAAAAATGCTCCGCCGCCTCTGCCAAGTCCATAGAGGATAATACTGCCCGTGACACCTGCCGCCACCGTGATTACCATTGTCATAAGAAAACTCAGTTCTCCCCGGGATGCCCAGATGCCCGCCAGCGGCATAATGACCCCCGCCGGGAACCCCGGCAGATTTAAGTACTCCAACAGTACGATGATATAAATTGCAATGGGACCATAATCGATAAAATACTGCATAAAGGTTTGCACTTCCATAATCCTAATACCTCCTCTTTCAAGTTCAGTATTAGGATAACGGAAGTTTCCAAAGATTCTAGTCAGGAAAAACGAAAGAATTTCGAAAGAAATGTTTTAGAATTTAATTAAAATAAGCATCCAGACCATCGGCAATGCCCGATGCAATCTTCGTCTGGTAATCCGAATCCGCCATCAATGCATCCTCCGTGGGGTTCGTCATAAATCCCATTTCCAGGATGGTGACCGGCACCTGACACCAGTTAATTCCACTCATGGAATCCGTTTCCCACACATTCCGTCTGCCACAGCCGGTGGCTTTCGTCACTCCGTCCAGCACTGCGTCGGACAGGGCGCGGCTGGCACTGTACAGACTGCCGTTATATGGATTGGACGATGTCTGGCAGATGGTCATAGCTCCACTGGCATCCGGATTCTCCGAACCGTCCGCATGAATCCGGATAAATGCCTCCGCCCCAGCGTTATTGGCAATCTCCGCCCGCTCTGCATTGCTGATATTCACATCATTCTCCGTGCGCACCATAATCACGCTGTAACCACGATTTAAAAGCTCCGTCTGAAGCTTAAGTGCCACCTCAAGCGTCAGTTCATATTCACTCAGACCGCTGACACAGCCGGAAGTTCCACTCGCCACCTTCGCTTTGGTCTCCGTGGCTCCGGGGCCGATTGGCTCCTGCTCACTGTTTCCCTTCGCCTGATGTCCCGCATCAATCACGATCAGATGACCTCCTGAGGCCGCCTGATTCCCGGGAACTTCTGCCTCCGGCGTACTGTTTTCTGACACGGAGGTCTCCGGCTCCGGTGTACCGTTTTCTGACAACGGATTTTCTGTCTCATTACTCTCCGTCATTGTGTTCTCCGGCGCAGAGGTTTCCGGCTCCGTACTCTCCGTCATTACGTCCTCCGACACGAAAGCTTCCGGCTCCTGGCTCTCTGACACAGAAATTTCTGTCTCCGAATCCTCGCTCCCGGATATTTCTACCCCCGGAGTTTCTGACTCAGCTTCCTTTCCCCCGGAAGTGTCCGGAATCGGATTTTCTGTCTGCTCGGTCTGTGTCTCTAAAGTGCCTTGTGCGCTGTTATCTGTACTTTCCACTCCGGTATTGCTCTTTCCACAGCCACCCAGCACAAGTGCTGCCATGAGAAAAAATAATAATAAAAAGAAGTTTTTTCTAACCTTTTTTCCTATTCTCAACTTTCTTCCTCCCCTTTCTTCCTATCCATCGCCAAAAGTGCAATCACACATTCTGCTCCTGTGTACCATAATAATTCTGACATAAAGAAAGCCCAGTGCATAGCTGGGCTAGAAAGTTTTTAGTCATCTACAAAACTTATAAATGGTAAATTATACGCAGGATAATGTGACGCATTTGTTATCATAGCTATTATAGGTCTTAAATAAGAAATCAGTAACGCAGGCGCATTCTGTTTTAAAAATATGCTACTTGTGTCTTTATTAATTTTCTCAGCGTCCCACTTAAATCTAGCCGAGGCGACTGCCTCTAGTACAAATGGTACCTTTTCACTTTCTGCTCCAACAACTACGCTGGTTTTTACAATAGCTTCATTCTCTGAAAGTTCTTCTTTCTCAACATTTATGCTTACGTTTATAGGGATATCATTTTCCTCTTCATGCTGAAATTTCTTATTTTCTTCAAACTTTATATGTACCAAACTCGGATCTGTAAATTGAAAACTACTTGCTTTCATTAATCGTCTCCTTTATGCTATTGCTTTCACATTTGTATATTGATTCATCTTTTGCTTTTTATACAAATAGTTCATAAAATTCTCTTTTGCATACATGTCCTTTTTCTGCATAACCATATTGGTGAATATTGCTCCGTCTGCACAAACCACATCTTCCTGGTTGATACAAATGTCAATTGTTGAATACATTTCGCCTATCTCTTTTTTCAATAATTCCGTTATATTTATTTCACTTTTGCTTTTCAAAAGATCAACTTCTAATCCGGCACAATCCACCCATATCTCTCCATTTTCTCCTTGCGTTACGCACACATCCGAGATAAATTCGTTCCTTTGCCTGATTACCTCTTCGTCTGGATTTCTCATTGCCCCCAAGAATTGACTGGCAGCACTTTCTGTAATAACTATGTTTTTCATTATATCGTACTTACCACCTTTCTCTATATTTCACAATATTCATCCAATAATTTTCTATGCACATCACTTATACAATCCATATACATGGGAATAATATCATCTGTACATTCGGTTCCCGGAATATCTCTAAATCCTATCCTCTCATACCACTCATGATATACAGACAATGCATCGATAGTAATCAACCTTATCGGAATCTTCTGAGAAATTCCCTGAATATTACTTAT
>JBJEJC010000028.1:0-21688 GCA_051877675.1 Roseburia sp.
GATATACTTAAATCTCCGAGCAGCCGGGGTGGCAGCGGTACCCTGAACCAACAATCCGCTATAGTTGGGGTGATGCCGAACAGAGGATTTCGGGTGGTAGAGCCGCCCTCCGTAAGTGGCGTTGAAGCTTGGGTCTTACGCAACAGGAATCTGTGAACCGGGTCAGGTCAGGAATGGAGCAGCCCTAAGCAGAAGCTCTTGTGTGCCGTGAGGGTGCCTGGGCGGAGTTAACTGCGGGGGTAACGTCTGTTATCTGGATTCGACGGGAGGCGCTCGGTTTTTGTATGCCTATAATTAATAATGGGGGATAGACCGGATGTGGGATAAGATAAGAAAAGTGTTTTTTTCACTTTGTGAAATATTGGAATTCCTGATGGCGTTAGCCGCCATTGCCGGAATCGTGGTGGCGGTGGCGGCATTGTTTCCCCAGTTTGTCCAGTATTGGAACCACAGGCTGGAGGCGGAAGCCTTTCTGGAGTTTCTGGATGGAGTATTTACAATTGTAATCGGGATTGAATTTGTAAAAATGTTGTGCAAGCCCAGCTCGGAGAATATTATCGAGGTACTGATTTTTCTGATTTCGCGTCACATGATTATCCAGACCACGACGGCGGTGGAGGATCTGCTTTCGGTCATCAGTATCTGTATTCTGTTTCTGTTCCGGCGTTTTATGGCGGTGACGAAGCCGGAAAAACGGAGTTCGCATGAGAGCGGAGAGGGGAACGGTCAGGCATAACAGGGCGTTCGGCGGGAGACATAAAATGTAATCAGGAAAATTACGGCTTCGGGGTGCATTTATTTCAGTACAAATGTTGAAATTATAAAAAAAGCATATATAATTAGAAGCTAGAAAAGGTGCTGAAATCAATGGAGTAAGCGCTTACATTAAAATAGCCGTAAAGGAGAATGTGTGAAATGTTTGGATTTGGTCAACTGATTGACATTTTGAAAAAGAACCCGAAGAAAATTGTTTTTACAGAGGGAAGCGACCCGCGTATCTTAGAGGCAGCATCCCGCCTGCTGGCAGGAACTTTCCTGCACCCGATTCTGGTGGGCAATGAGGAGGAAATCTTCAAAGCAGCAGAGGAGTGTGGATTTAATATCCGCGGTGCGCAGATTATCGATCCGGCAAACTATGACAAGATGGATGAGATGGTTGCATTGTTCTGCGAACTGAGAAAGAGCAAGGGTGTGACCGAGGAGCAGGCAAGAGCAGCGCTGGCACAGGCAAATAACTTCGGTACCATGCTGGTAAAGATGGGAGTTGCAGATGCGTTGTTGGGCGGAGCTACCTATTCTACCGCAGATACGGTTCGTCCGGCATTACAGTTAATCAAGACCAAACCGGGCAATTCTATCGTATCCTCCTGCTTTATTCTGGTTCGTCCGTCCGCTACCGGTGAGAATGAGGTACTGGCAATGGGTGACTGTGCAATCAATATCAAGCCGACGGAGGATGAATTGGTTGAGATTGCCGGTGAGACCGCAGCATGTGCAAGAATTTTCGGTGTTGACCCGAAGGTTGCATTCTTAAGCTATTCTACCCTTGGTTCCGGAAAGGGCGAGGACGTGGACAAGATGCGCAATGCGGCTGAGAAGGCAAAGGCGAAATATCCGGAGCTTCCTATTGCAGGAGAGTTGCAGTTCGATGCAGCAGTTTCCCCGCGTGTTGCACGTACCAAGTGCCCGGGCAATGAGGTGGCAGGACATGCCAATACCTTTATTTTCCCGGATATCAACGCAGGAAATATCGGTTATAAGATTGCACAGCGCCTTGGTAACTTCGAGGCATATGGCCCGATTCTTCTGGGATTGAATGCGCCAATCAATGACCTGTCCCGCGGCTGCAACGCATCCGAGGTATATTCTATGGCAATCATCACCGCAGCATTGGCTTAAGAGATAGTTGTTTCTGATGCGGTGAAGAAATAAAAATGAGATAAGTACAAAAATACGTCCTCCCTGGTGGCACACACCACCCGGCAGGACGTTATTTTTAGCAGCTACTCTTTCGTAACCATTTTTTATGGCTTGGAATGGCAACTCGGGCACCTAATAATTATATTCAAGCCATTCGCTGGGAAGCATCTGCCGGTCTTATGCCATCTGCAGAAGTTCTTTTGCACTTGTAAGTTCCTCCAAAGTTGCATTCAACATCTGCTGTGCAGCTTCTTCGGTTCCTCCGTTAGAAAGGAATGTTGCAATCGTTTTGATACGACCTTTTTCGATTCCTATTCCAATTCCTTCTTCTCTTCCAATTTCGATGCCTCTTTTTTCCGCTCTATCCAGTACTTCACACATCGTAATGCCTCCTTTTCCTGTTTCTGACTGTGCCTCTAAGAATCGGTTATCTCCCGTCAATACCGCCATCGTTTTCAGTACCTCATCCACGTGGCAGATGGTTTCCTTTGAAGCTACATAGTTGTTATTCTTCCGCAACTGTACAAAATAGTCGGCAACAATGCGAAAATCACTCTGGAACATTGCTACCTGTTCATCCGACAGCCATGATATCTCGAATACATTTACCTTGTAATCACTGACATACGGTTTCAGTTCCTCCGGTACCTTAACCTGGTCGAACAGGCTTTTGCTTCCCGTCCAATGCCCCTTTCCAAAGAAAAGAACCATGGTAATAACGGGATACCGTTCTTTCCGGTTAGCGCCGTCCGCCTGCTTTAAAAGCTGGGACCGGTAACTGCTGCCGTCGTAACCAATCACTCTGAGTGGCATATCATCATCCACTAAAGTCTGGTTTTCCATGCCATAGAGAGCTATCTTTACCTTCTCTGTCTTCCAGAATTTTGAAACATCGCGCTCCATTTCATGAACATTTCCCTGATCCGCCTTGTATTGGGAACGCTGGCCGGTACTTTCCAAATCTTCCTCTCTCACCCTGCGTTCTCCGTGGAACAACAACACATTCACGATATCGGCAAATATGTCATTGTAGTCCTCCAGATGTTTTTCACTGATATCCTTTTGTCCCATATATACCTCTTTCCCTGCAAAAGCAGTAAATTCTTTAACAGGGAAGGCGGTGCTGCGCATCCCTGTTAAGATTTCCAGGGATTCACCCTATTAATACTGCAAAACCGTTCTTCTCAATTACAACCGCATGAAGAAAAAGCCTGCATCTTTCTGGCAAGCTCGCATATTATATGCGCCCAAACCCATGTCGGTATTATGCCATCTGCAGAAGTTCTTTTGCACTTGTAAGTTCCTCCAAAGTTGCATTCAACATCTGCTGTGCAGCTTCTTCGGTTCCTCCGTTAGAAAGGAATGTTGCAATCGTTTTGATACGACCTTTTTCGATTCCTATTCCAATTCCTTCTTCTCTTCCAATTTCGATGCCTCTTTTTTCCGCTCTATCCAGTACTTCACACATCGTAATGCCTCCTTTTCCTGTTTCTGACTGTGCCTCTAAGAATCGGTTATCTCCCGTCAATACCGCCATCGTTTTCAGTACCTCATCCACGTGGCAGATGGTTTCCTTTGAAGCTACATAGTTGTTATTCTTCCGCAACTGTACAAAATAGTCGGCAACAATGCGAAAATCACTCTGGAACATTGCTACCTGTTCATCCGACAGCCATGATATCTCGAATACATTTACCTTGTAATCACTGACATACGGTTTCAGTTCCTCCGGTACCTTAACCTGGTCGAACAGGCTTTTGCTTCCCGTCCAATGCCCCTTTCCAAAGAAAAGAACCATGGTAATAACGGGATACCGTTCTTTCCGGTTAGCGCCGTCCGCCTGCTTTAAAAGCTGGGACCGGTAACTGCTGCCGTCGTAACCAATCACTCTGAGTGGCATATCATCATCCACTAAAGTCTGGTTTTCCATGCCATAGAGAGCTATCTTTACCTTCTCTGTCTTCCAGAATTTTGAAACATCGCGCTCCATTTCATGAACATTTCCCTGATCCGCCTTGTATTGGGAACGCTGGCCGGTACTTTCCAAATCTTCCTCTCTCACCCTGCGTTCTCCGTGGAACAACAACACATTCACGATATCGGCAAATATGTCATTGTAGTCCTCCAGATGTTTTTCACTGATATCCTTTTGTCCCATATATACCTCTTTCCCTGCAAAAGCAGAAAACTCTTTAGCTAAGGAAGCTTATTCTGTATATCTGGTCAAATTTGTAATTTGGTATACGGGGGATTTCTATAGGATACCTATATTATAAATATATGGAACTATCGATGTCAAACGGCAATTTCTTAACATTTTTGGAACAACCGAAAAAATGTTTTCCGGCTGCCTGTTACTGGGTTGTTTTGGCAATACAGGTAGACTTTTTCCACAAAACAGTGTAAAATAGACCAGAAAACGTGAATAAACGATTGGAGTACAGGAGCAATGACGAGAGAGCGTTGTTCCGAAGGATACCATGAATAAGAATATAGGAAAGTGGAAGCGTACTTTTGAGGAATATGTGTTGCTGACAGTGGCAACTTTGATTATGGTTGTGGGAATTTATGTATTTAAGTTTCCCAACAACTTTTCTTTCGGAGGGGTGACCGGTATCGCAGTGGTACTGGGAGCGCTGGTTCCGGCGACACCGGGCTCCATCACATTTATCATCAATATGGCGCTTCTGGTGCTGGGATTTCTTTTCCTTGGAAAAAGCTTCGGATTTCGGACCGTGTACGTCAGTGTGCTGATGTCACTGGGGCTGCGGCTTGCGGAAATCTGGTTTCCCATGGAGAAGCCGCTGACCAGCCAGCCGGTGCTGGAGGTGCTGTATGCCATTGTGCTGCCGGCATTCAGCTCGGCAATCCTCTTTAATGTGGGGGCGTCCGGCGGTGGAACGGATATCCTGGCGATGATTCTGAAAAAATATACCCGGCTGAATATTGGCGCGGCGCTGTTTCTGGTGGATTTGGGAATCGTGCTGGCGTCCTGCCTGGTGTTTGACGTGCAGACGGGACTTTTTTCCATGTGCGGTCTGCTGGCAAAATCGCTGGTGGTGGACTCTGTGATTGAGAATATCAATCTGTGCAAATATTTTACGATTATCTGTACCGATCCGCAGCCAATCTGTGATTTCATTACGAACCATCTGAAACGCAGCGCCACGGTGTATCAGGCACAGGGGGCTTATGAGCACAATCAGAAGACGGTGATTATCACCATCATGAAACGCAGTCAGGCGGTGGAGCTGCGCAATTACATACGGGAGAATCAGCCGTCGGCGTTCATTGCAATCACAAACAGCAGTGAAATCATCGGGAAAGGCTTCCGTGGCTTTAATTAATTTTTGGGAGGGATTTTATGATTATCAGCATTATAATTACGATTGTGGTTGGACTTATTTACTATTATATCCAGCTTCCGGCACTGAATATCCATGCGCCGGAGTTCTATACCTTCGTATTCCTGCTCTGTGTGGTGTATTGTGGGTGCAGTATATTCACATCGGGATTTCGGGCGAAGGATATCCGGGATTATCTGAAACAGATTGTAAAGACCTGCAAGATACCGGTGGCAATTGTGGCGCTTCTGCTGGTGACGGGAGTGATTGGCTCTGTTTCCGGCGCTGTGTTCTTCCGTGCCAAGTCCTATGCGGCGTTGCTTCCTGTGGAGCAGGGAGATTTTGCGGCGGAAGTGGAGGAGGTAAGCTGGAATCAGATTCCCATGCTGGATGACCGGTCGGCGAATACCCTTGCCAATAAGAAGCTGGGAGAACTCTCGGATCTGGTGTCCCAGTTCGAGGTCAACGCCACCTCAGCTCAGATTAATTATCAGGGAAAGCCGGTGCGCGTGGTATACCTGGATTACGGCGATGCCATCAAATGGCTGAAGAACCGGAGCAATGGAATTCCCGCATATCTCACAATCGACATGGTGACTCAGGAGGTCAGTGTCAACCGGCTGGAGGAGGGAATGAAGTACTCACCATCGGAGATTTTTAACCGGAATATATACCGGTATCTGAGATTTCACTATCCCACTAAGATGTTTGACGGGGTGAGCTTTGAAGTGGATGAAGACGGGGTGCCTTACTGGAGCGCGACCGTAGTGAATAAAACCATCGGACTGTTCGGCGGAACAGATGTGGCGGGTGCCGTGCTGGTAAATGCCGTGACCGGAGAATCCCGGTATTATGACATGGAAGACATTCCCTCCTGGGTGGACCGTGTGTGCACTGCCAGCCTGATTATGGAGCAGTATGATTATTACGGATTGTATCAGGGAGGCTTCTGGAACTCAATTTTAGGGCAGAGCGGCTGTACCCAGAGTACGGAGGGCTACAACTACATTGCGAAGGATGATGACGTGTGGGTATATACCGGTGTGACATCGGTGGGCGGAGACGCAGGAAACCTGGGATTTATTCTGGTAAACCAGAGGACAAAGGCGGCGCGCTATTATGTCTGTGCCGGGGCAAATGAGTATGCCGGTATGGACTCTGCGGAGGGCGCGGTACAGCAGTACAGCTATCAGTCCACGTTCCCGATTCTTTTAAATATTGGCGGGGAACCAACCTATTTTATGGCGCTTAAGGATGCATCCCAGCTGGTGAAAATGTATGCCATGGTAAATGTCAGTCAGTATCAGATTGTTGCCACGGGAAGTACGGTGGAGGAATGCCAGCGGAACTATAGCCAGCAGTTGCAGAAAAGCGGAATCACAGAGCCGGAGCAGCTTCCGGAGGCAGAGACTGCCGAGGTCACCGGTCGGGTGGCAGAGATTCGCTCCTCTGTGATGGACGGGGATACCTATTATTTTCTCCGGCTGCAGGATGAGGATGTGTACTATCTGATTAACGGAAAAGAGTATCCCATTGCCACGATTTTAAATGTGGAGGATAAGATTTCGATTGTGTATGAGACCGGTGAGGGCGAGATCCTGACGGGGGTTTCGGTGGAGAGAAAGTAACGGCTTCCGGGATTTTTCTGGAAACATCACGAAACTATATTTTTAATAAATAAGGAGAAGGGATTTATGAACATTTGGGAAAAAGAGGAACAGAGCTACATCAGAGCGGCAATGGCGCGGAATACGGAGCAGGAGAACGAGACGCTGAAAAAGGAACTGCAGAGCATCGACTGGTCCATTTTAGAGAACATTACCCGCAAGGAGACGGTCAATGAGAGGGGGGTGTTTGCTCCCTTAGAGGCAGTGGAAATTAACGAGATTCAGTCCAGAGGAGAGGAATTTAAACAGCTTGGGCTTGCTGCCATCCGGAAGGGTGAGGTGGGAGCCGTGCTGCTGGCGGGAGGTCAGGGAACCCGCCTGGGACTGGATCGACCCAAGGGAACCTTAAAGATTGGCGTGGACCGGGAACTGTATCTGTTTGAGCAGCTTATCCGGAATCTGCAGGAGGTTACCGATGAGGCGGAGGCTTTTGTGCCGCTCTATATCATGACCAGCAACATCAATAACCGCGATACGGTGGATTTCTTTGAGGAGCATGACTATTTTGGGTATCCGAAGGACTATGTGAGGTTCTTTGTACAGGAAATGGTGCCCGCCTGTGATTATGAGGGGCGTGTCTATCTGGAATCTGCGACGAAGGTTGCCATGTCACCTAATGGCAACGGAGGGTGGTTTGGCTCCATGGTAAAGGCGGGGCTTTTAGAGGACATCCATGCCAGAGGAATCCAGTGGCTGAATGTGTTTGCTGTGGACAACTGCCTGCAGCGTATTGCAGATCCCATGTTTATCGGGGCGACCCTTGCCTATGGCTGCGAGAGCGGGGCAAAGGTGGTGCGGAAGGCAGCACCGGATGAGAAGGTGGGCGTGCTCTGCACGGAGGATGGAAGACCTTCCATTGCGGAATATTATGAGATGACGGAAGAGATGGCGACAGCCCGCAAGGAAAACGGGGATTTGAAATATGGCTTTGGCGTAATCTTAAATTATCTTTTCTCCGAGAAAAAGCTGGAGGAGATTGCGGATGCCCACATGCCGATTCATGTTGTGGAAAAGAAGATTCCCTATATGGACGAGAATGGCAATCCGGTGAAGCCGGAGCAGCCAAACGGCTACAAGTTCGAGACTCTGGTGCTGGATATGGTTCACATGATGGAGGACTGTGTGCCTTATGAAGTCGACCGTGCACGGGAGTTTGCACCGATTAAGAACCTTCACGGCATAGATTCCCTGGACAGTGCACGGGATTTGATGCGGGGCTGCGGAATAGAACTTTAATTTAATAAAATTTTTATAGGGAATTAACGGCAGTTTAAAAATTGTCTGTTATAATAAACCTATCATTAGGAGTAAAGGGGTAGGTTTTACAATGGATTATGCACAATATGGGGAGAAGCAGACCGAAGCACAGCTTTATGTGGAGCAGCAGGTGATGATGGTCAATGAACTGATGCCGCTTCGCAATCCGCAGAATGATAATATGGAACGTATTGCGGATATGACAGAGGAATTTTCCCAACTGATGGACCCGATTCTTCGGATGTACAGCGCAGCCATGAGCGCCACAACAGCGCGTCTTGAGATTATCAAGGACGAGTTTAAGTATCGTAAGTGCCGTTGCCCGATTCATCACATCGATACCCGCCTGAAATCGGCGAAAAGTATTCTGGGAAAGCTGCAGAAGAAGGATTTGGATCTGACCTTAAGCGCGGCGTGCAACAATGTCTATGATATTGCCGGAATTCGTGTGGTGTGTCCTTATATCAAGGATGTATATCTGATTCGGGATCGCATTATGGCGCAGGACGATATTCAGATTATGGAGATTAAGGACTACATAGAGAAACCGAAGAACAACGGTTATCGCAGCCTTCATATGGTTATCCGTGTGCCGGTGTATTTCATGAACAAAAAGCAGTATGTGCCGGTGGAATTGCAGATACGAACGCTTGCCATGGATTTGTGGGCAAGCTTAGAGCATGACATCAAATACAAGAGCCTGTACCAGGGCGTGGCTGTCGATGACTTCGGGGACGAACTGAAGGAGTGCAGCCGTCTGATTTATGAAGCGGAGGAAAAAATGGAGCGGATGAACGCTGTGCTGGAGGACGAGTTTTAATTGTGCTTTCCGGTGACTACCAGCAGCAGAGCTGCCAGTTGAAACTGGAAATCATCTGCTAAATCCAGAATTTCCTTTAACTTATTAAGCCGGTAACGAATCGTATTCGGGTGCTGAAAAAGGGTTTCGGCAGTCTTTTCAATGTCGAAATGATTCTGTACATACGCACAGAGCGTATGCTGCAGACCTTTTTCAGCACTTTTTTCTTTGCAGGAAATCCTCTCCCGGAGCTCCTCAATGTAAGTCAGGGCATAGTCGCTGTCTAAAAGCGGGAAAAGGAGATTTTTTAATTTCAACTCATTGTAGTGGAGTGTGCCGGACTGGGAGTATTTGCAGCAGAGACTGGCATTCCGGCTTCTCTGTATGGAAATATCCAGCTTCTTTACCGGCAGAAGTTCTTCGCTGATTCCGATATAAAATTTATTCTTTTCGATTCCAAGCAAATCGGGAAGATTCTTTAACAGGTCACTCGCATCTCCGATCTCCGGCATCTCATAGAAAAACTGTAAAATCAGAAATCCGTTCTTATATTTGAAAATATGGAGGTCCTGGGGCGTGGACAGGTTGGAGAGCCGGAATTTCAGTGTGTGGAAGCTCCTTTGCGTGGAAAAATCATCCGTCTTTTCCCGGTATTCTAAGTAGAGAGAGCAGACGAAACTCCGGTCATTTCGGGATATGGAGGAGAGAAACGCATTGATTTCCTCCGCATTTGAGCCGGGCAGCAGGAAGGAATCAATTTTTTTCTCATAAAAATCATAGTCCGAATAGGCTTTGATGGCACCGCTGATATTTAAAATGACATCTTCTATATAGATGGATTTGAAAAAGAAAATTGGCACATGATACTCCTCGGCCAGCGCGATGACCTCCTCCGGCAGTTCCGAGAACAGAACGGATTTGATGGCGATGGCGGACACACCGATGTTCATCAGCGAGAGAAATGAGGGGTAGATGCGTTCCGGGTTGTCCTTGGCATATAGGAGATTGGTGAGGACGAAATCACCCTCATGAAAGTCACAGAAATTGTCGTAAAGTCCTTCGTGGTCCAGAATCACCACGCTTGTGACGGCGCGGTAAAGGCCGCTTTTGCCGGCATACAGTGTGAAATTCTGAAAAAAATCCATTTGTAAAAGAGAAGAAATGTCCAGCATAGCTACCTCGTTTCTGCACAGTGATGAGAAATTGTTAAGTTAAGTATAGCATGACAGCGGAAAAAAACCAGCGTAGTTTGTAAAAAATACAAAAAATAGTTAAAATATTTGTAATTGTTATATAGAAATACAAAAAAAGAATTGTTATAGTAGTAATGTTTCAAAACGAAAGCAAAGGGGCTTTTGCGTGGTACGCGAAGGTCTCTTTTTTGATTTATGGAGGAAAAATGCGAGAAGAAATGTTGGCGCTTACCAAAAAGCTGGTGAGCATTGCAAGCGTGAATACAACCGACGGCGAAGGTGAGATCGGTGTGTTTATCGAAGCATATCTGCGGGAGATCCCCTATTTTAAGAAGCATCCGGACCAGATTATCGTGCAGGAGCTGCGGGAGGACAGGGAGAAAAACCGCTACCACAGACGTAATGTATTTGCCCTTGTGATCGGGGAGAAGGAGAGAAAGCCGGATACCCTTGTTTTTCATGGACATACCGACACAGTGGGCGTGGAGGACTATGCCGGGTTAAAGGAGTATGCCTTTGACTGTGACCGCCTTATGGAAGAGTTAAAGAAAATGGAACTGCCCAGGGAGGTGCGCGAGGATTTAGAGTCCGGCGATTATCTGTTTGGCAGAGGCGCCTGTGATATGAAAAGCGGAGACGCCGTTTTTCTGGCTCTGATCAGGAAATTTGCAGAGAAGGCTGACAAACTGTCAGGAAACTTGCTTCTTTCCCTGAATCCGGTGGAGGAGAACCTGCATACCGGAGTGATTGAGGGTTGTGACGTCCTTCTTGCATTGCGGGAGAAATACGGTCTTATCTACCGGCTTGCCATTAACAACGATTATACCTGCCCCATGTACAGCGGAGACCCGCACCATTACATCTATACCGGCGTTGTGGGAAAGCTGCTTCCCTGCTTTTATATCCAGGGAAAGGAGACACACGTAGGACAGTGCTTTGAAGGGTTTGATGCCTCGGTGGCAGCGGCAAAGCTTGTGGACAAGATCAGTCTGAACAGTGAGTACTGCGACGCCTTCCATGGGGAATACAGCCTGCCGCCGGTGGCGCTGAAAATGAAGGATTTAAAGACCTGGTATAATGTGCAGACGGCAAAGGAGGCATTGGTGTACTTTAATTACTTTGTGCATAATGCGGATATGTCCGAGATTATGGCAAAGCTTTTAGCTGCCGGGAACTGGGCGATGGAGCAGTCGCTTCTGGAACTGAATGAGAAATACCAGGTGTTCTGTGGGCTGACCGGAGATGCCTATAAGCCCATCCATTACGAGTATGAGGTAATTCCCTACGGCGAGCTGGTCAGACGGGCGGAACAGAAGGTGGGAGAGGACAGGGTCAGAGAACTGCTTTCCGGCAGGACCCGTGAACTGGAGGCACAGGGCGTGGATAAAAGAGAAGTCCCGGTTTTTCTGATACGGGAGCTGCTTGCCGTCTTAAAGCTATATCAGCCGTTGATGGTGCTGTACTTTGCGGCACCCTACTGCCCCCACAATACGCTGCAGGAAAAAGATCGCCCCATCACAGAGAAGCTTACGCACATTCTTTCACAGGTGGAACAGGAAGAACAGATTACCTACAAAATGTGCAGCTTTTTCCCGAGCCTTTCCGACAGCAGTTATCTGCGGATTGACGACAGCGAGGCATCCATTGCGCTTCTTTCCGGGAATTTTCCGCAGATGGAGATGCTCTATCCCCTGCCTTTGGAGAAAATCCGAAGCCTTAACATCCCTGCCGTGGATTTTGGCGTATATGGAAAGGATGCCCATAAATGGACGGAGCGGGTGAATATTTCCTACAGCTTTGAGGTATTGCCGCGGCTGATTGAAAAGACAGTTCATGAATTTCTGGATTAGGAGGATATAACTATGTATGTAAAGAATGGAACAGGTGTATTGAAACGGGTGCTGGTGTCCAGACCGGAATATTTAAAGCCGGCGCCCATCAATGAAATTGCAAAAAAATGGAAGGACACCACCATGGATGTGGACAAAATGCTTTATGAGCATGCACTTTTTGTGAAGGCGTATGAGGATGCCGGGGTGAAGGTGGAATTCCTGGAGGCGGATGAGGAGCGCCCCAATTCCGTATTTGCAAGGGATTTTGGCGGCTGCGTGAAGGAGGGCTATATCCTGGGAAACTTCAAGCTGGCAATGCGTTACAAGGAGCACGTTGACTATGAGAAGAAAATGGAAAGTCTTGGCATAAAGAAAATCGCAACGGTAAAGGACGGTCTGTTTGAGGGCGGCGATTTTGCATTTCTGCGGGAGGATCTGATTGCTGTGGGAATGGCGGATCGTACCAACGAAAAGGGTGTAAGCGAGATAAAAGCGGCGTTAGAGCCGCTTGGCTACCAGGTGATCGGGGTGCCCTTAAAGCCGGAATACCTTCATTTTGATATGTGCTTTAACCTGGTGGACGAGCATCTTGCGGTGGCACATATGGCAGGACTGCCGGAGGAATTTCGTGAACTCCTGAGAAAGCTTGCGATTGAAGTTATCGATGTGGAGGAGGAGAGCATTTTCCTGCACGGCTGCAACCTGCAGGCGCTCGGAAACCACAGAGTTATGTCCTTAAAGAGAAATGCTGCCGTCAATGAGGCGCTTGCTGCGAAGGGCATGGAAGTGATAGAACTGGATATTACTGAGATTTTAAAGGCGGGCGGCGGCCCCCACTGCATGACGTTTCCACTGGAGCGGATCTGAGCAGACGGCGGTATCACTGCGGACAGTTTTTCAAGAAAATGAATCGAATGGAAAGAGGAAGAATATGAGTATTTTTTTAGTAGACGAATATAAAAATATGGAGCCCTATGTTCCGGGTGAGCAGCCGAAGGATAAGCCTTATATCAAGCTGAATGCAAATGAAACTTCCATGCCGCCCTCGCCGAAGGTGTTTGAAGCCATCTCAAAGAGTGAAGTCTGGGCAATGAGCTACTATGCAGACCCCCACTGCCACGAATTCCGCCGGGCAGTTGCGGAGGTCTACGGCGTGACGGAGGACGAGGTATTTGTGGGAAACGGCGCTGACGAGGTGTTAAGCTTCTGCCTTATGAGCTTTTTCAGACCGGGCATGAAGATTAATTTCCCGGATATCACCTACGGCTTTTACCGCACCTATGCAAAAACCTACCGGCTGGATATGAGAGAGATTCCGGTGAAGGAGGATTTCTCCATCGATATCAATGACTACATGGGTCTGGACGGGGATATCATATTTGCCAACCCCAATAACCCCACCGGGCTTGCCGTTCCGGTGGCGGATATTGAGCGGCTTGTGAAGGCAAACCCGGAGCGGATGGTGGTGGTGGATGAGGCATATGCGGACTATGCGGAAGAAAGCTGCCTTCCCCTTGCCACCAAATACCCCAACCTTGTGGTGGTAAGAACCTTCTCCAAGTCAAGGAACATGGCAGGCGCACATGTGGGCTTTGCCGTTGCCTCTAAGGAGATTGTGGAGGATATGAATAAAATTAAATTTTCCTTTAACCCCTTTAACCTAAACTCCATCACCATGGCTGCCGGAATCGCTGCGGTGAAGGATACGGATTACCTGCATGAATGTGTGGAGCGGATTAAGAGAAACAGAGAGCATACGAAGGTGGAACTTGAAAAACTGGGCTTTCGTGTGATTCCCTCCAAGGCAAACTTCCTGTTTGTGACCCACGATGAGATTTCTGCGTCCGAGCTTTGCGCGAAGCTGAAGGAGGAGGGAATCCTCACCAGGCATTTTGCGGATGAAAAGCTGGATAAATACCTGCGCATTACCATTGGAACAGAGCAGGAGATGGAGGTTGTGCTGATTGCCATCAAAGAAATTCTGGAGGATATGAAACATGAAGATACTGGTAAGCGATTATTCCAATGCTCTTGAGGCGGATTATTCCCTTACGGAAAACAGCATAAAGAAAATCATCCCGGATGCCCGTATTGCGGTTATGCCCTATACCGATGAAGGAGAACTGGTGAAAGCGCTTCAGGGTGTGGACGGGCTGATTACGGGATTTTTAGAAATCGGGGAGGAAATTCTGAAGAATGCCCCGGATTTAAAGTGTATCTCTGTCAGTGGTGTGGGCTATGCCGGCATCGATCTGGAAGCGGCGGCAAAGCATGACGTGGCAGTGTGTCACATCGCAGAGTACTGCACCGGAGAGGTGGCAGAACATACCATGGCGCTAATCTGCAGCCTGAACCGGCATTTCAAGTACTATGCTGCCCGGATTGAACAGGAGCACGAATGGAAATATCATACCATAAGCGCAGAGCCGAATCTGGCGAGTCAGTGCCTTGCCATTTTCGGATTTGGCAGGATAGGACGGCAGGTGGCATCACTTGCCCGGGCGTTTGGAATGACCGTCATTGCGGTGGACCCCTATGCGAAGGAGGAGATGCTGGCAGAGCTTGGTGTGGAACGGGTAGATTTTGCCGAAGCGCTCAAGCGGGCGGATATCATTACCAATCACATGAATCTGACAAAAGAAAATTATCATATGTTTGACTGGAATGCTTTTTCTGCCATGGAGAGAAAACCATTGTTTATCAACGTGGGCAGGGGCGGCTGTGTGTGCGAGGAGGACCTGATCCGGGCGCTGGATGCCGGACTGATCCGGGGCGCCGGGCTGGATGTTTTAGAGGAGGAGAATCCTGTTCTGGAGGGAAACCCGCTTTTACACCGGGACAATGTGATTATTACGCCGCACAGTGCATTTTACAGCGCCCAGTCCGTGGAAAAGCTCCAGACCATAAGCGCGGAAAATATGGCATATTATCTGAGCGGACAGAGAGAAAAGGTTTTTGAAGAAGTAAAATGGAAGTCATTATAAATTTAACGGTAAAAATATTCCTTCTCCTGCTGGTGGGCTTTGCGGGATGCAGGTGGAAGCTGATCAATGAAAATATGAAAAAAAGCCTGTCGGACCTTCTGGTAAATGTCGTGCTGCCCATCAGCATCATTGGTTCCTCCCAGCAGGAATTCTCTGTGCAGCATGCGGGTGGTCTGATGCAGGCGCTGTTGTGCTCCCTGGTATATTATGTGGCAGCCGTTGCAATCTGCATTGCCTTGGGCAGACTGTTTCGCCTGCCAAAGGACAAGAATACTATATTTGTAATTCTTTCGGTGTTTGCCAACGTGGGATTTCTCGGTTTTTCCATCATGAGGGAGGTGCTTGGAAGCATCGGTGTGCTATATGCGGTTCCCTATAACCTCGCCTATGAGCTGCTGTTTTTCTCCTATGGGATGTATCTGCTTGGCGGAGGCGGCAGGTTGAATTTTAAGAGCCTTTTCGGAAATGCGGTGGTATGGTTTTCCGTTTCCGCCATGATACTCTATCTCCTGCCGTTCCGATTTCCGGCGGTTCTGACGGATGCGATGAACTGCATTGGGGATACGATGCTGCCGATTTCCATGATTATCATCGGCGTGGAAATCGGAAATATGAAGTTTCGGGAAATCTGGACGGATCGCACCACATATCTGGTGTCATTGCTGCGGCTTGCGGTATTCCCGGCGGCTGCGCTTCTGCTACTTAGACTGTTGCCGGTGGACGGAGAGGTAGCCGCAGCCATTATCATTCTCACTGCACTCCCGGCAGGGTCCCTGGGAGTCATTATGGCGCAGAAATATGACAAATGCCCCGGATTTGCGGCAGCGGCGGTGGTGCAGAATATGTTGTTTATGATTGTAAGTCTGCCGGTGTTTGTCTATCTGGCGCAGACCTTGTTTTTGACCTCCTGTTACGATATATAAGAGGTTATGGAAAGATTTGTTCAGATAAAGGATACCAGAATTTATATTGACTGCATCTTTTAAAGACCAGAGAAGTTGCGGATGCAGTCAAACGGTTTGTGGACTGAAAAAATAGAAACAGAAAAAATAAAAAAAGTTGTTGACAAATCAGAAAAGTTAGTGTAGACTAACTAGCAGAAAAGGAAGTGAGCAAATAAATGCTCCTTTCTTTTTGAAAGATAGTTAGATAAAACTAACTCATACAAGAGGAGTTGACCATGAGCAGGGAAGAGTTCGAGATTGTGGAGAAGATGGACAAAAAAGATTTAAAAACGCAATTGGCACTGCAATGTGCCCCGCTTCTTACAGGAATAAAGCCATCCAACCTTCTTACGCTGAAATGCAGCAGCGCAGAAGCTGTGATGGAATTGTTCCAGGATACAGAGATTACTGTACATACACTCTGCCGGACGGAGTACCGCACCACCCTGTTTTTATTCCGGGAGACGGAATTAATGGACTACCTGGAGAGGAATGAGGTCAGGGAGGCGCTTGCACGGTTCGGCTATCAGACCATAAGTCTTATCGACATTTTTGAAAACCTGTGTGCCCGCTATCAAAAATATATGACAGACCATCAGTCTTTTCCGCACGAGCTTGGCCTGCTCTTGGGTTACCCCGCTTGCGATGTTCTGGGTTTTATCGAAAACGAGGGACAGAACTATCTTTACAGCGGCTACTGGAAGGTGTACGCAAACCTGCCGGAAGCGCTTGCTGTTTTTAAAAGCTACGACGAAGCCAGAGAAAAAGTGATCCGCATGGTATCACGGGGGATGGAGGTTTCCATGATTATGGCTTTGGAAAAACCGCTGATTATGGCGGGATGATAAAAGGAGGATATTTCTATGAGCAAGGTTATTGTGGCTTACTGGTCGCAGACCGGTAATACAGAGGCGATGGCAAATGCAGTGGGAGAAGGAATTGTGGCTGCCGGTGGGGCGGCAGACGTGATTCCGGTATCCGCAGCTTCCGTGGATGAATTGAAGGAGGCACCTGCATTTGCGTTGGGCTGTCCTGCAATGGGCGCAGAGGTGCTGGAGGAGAGCGAGATGGAGCCGTTTGTGGCAGAGGTGGAGAAGATTGCCGCAGGTAAGAAGATTGCGTTGTTTGGCTCTTATGGCTGGGGGGACGGCCAGTGGATGCGCGATTGGGAGGAACGCATGAATGCCGCGGGCGCTACGATTGTGAACGGAGAAGGTGTGACTGCGCATGAGGCACCGGATGAGGAAGCGCTTGACGCCTGCCGGAATCTGGGAAGAGCATTGGTATAGGTAACTCATCATATTTTGTCATAATTGGAAAGAGGAAGGCGCCGTGGGTGCCTTCTTTTTGTTGACAGTCACCGGGTTTTGTATTATATTTTATATACCCCTAGGGGGTATGTGACGCCGCTACATTTATGAGGTGCACAGAATGTCGCAGGTACGGATAAAAACGTGCCGGATGTAAAAAATAATATTAGCGTCTGTCCGCAGCCGTGGCGGCGGAGAACAGACAGGGAGCATGGAAAATATGGGATGTTGTGAATGTAATCCGGAGGAAGTGAAGCACAAACAGCGCAATGCGTCGGAGCGGGCGGACCTCATCAAGCGCCTGAACCGCATTGAGGGGCAGGTGCGGGGCGTGAAAGCTATGGTGGAGGATGACCGGTACTGTGTGGATATTGTGACCCAGGTATCGGCAATCCAGGCTGCACTGAATGCTTTTAACAAAGAGTTACTAGCCCGTCATATCAAAAGCTGTGTGGCGGAGGATATTCGTGCGGGCAATGAGGATGCCGTAGATGAATTGTGTGAATTGTTGAAGAAATTAATGAAATAATCCCGAAGGAGGATTTATGAAAAATCAGTTTGAAGTGACCGGTATGACCTGTTCGGCGTGTTCCGCTCATGTGGAAAAAAGCGTATCGAAGCTCGCGGGCGTGGAAAAGGTCAGCGTCAATCTGCTTACCAACAGTATGCAGGTGGAATACGATGAGACCAGACTAAGTGTGGACGGTATCATAAATGCAGTGGAGGATGCGGGGTATGGCGCTGCGGTAAAGGGAACGGAAGGCACCCGGACGGGAGGCAGCCCGGCGGGAAACAGGGAATCCGGGAGCCCGGACGGTGACGCGGCAGTTCCCCTCCAGCAGAAGAATATTTCCCGGATGAAACGGCGTCTCATAATCTCTGTTACTTTTCTCATACCTCTGATGTATGTTTCGATGGGACATATGGTGTACGGCTGGCTGAATCTGCCGATGCCGCCCTTTACCCTGCGCTATCTTCATGGAAATGAGAACGCCATTACCTATGCGTTCACGCAGCTGTTACTGCTGATGCCGATTCTTGTGGTGAACAGAAATTATTTTATCAATGGGTTTAAGACCCTTGCGAAACGAAGCCCTAACATGGATACTCTGATCGCTCTCGGAGCGGGCGCATCTATTTTATATGGAATATTTGCAATCTACCGGATCGGTTACGGGCTGGGACACGGGGATATGGCGGTGGTGCAGCAGTACAGCCATGACCTGTATTTTGAATCGGCGGGTATGATTTTAACTCTGATTACCGTGGGGAAATATCTGGAGACCCGCTCTAAGGGAAAAACCAGCGAGGCGATTACCCGGCTTATGAATCTGGCGCCTAAGACCGTTACTGTTTTGCGGGACGGGCAGGAGGAGGTTATTGCCGCTGCCGAGGTGGCGGTGGGAGACCTGTTTCTGGTGCGTCCCGGGGAGTCTGTGGCTGTGGATGGCGTGGTGGAGGAGGGAAAATCTTCCTTTGACGAATCCGCCATCACCGGAGAAAGCATTCCGGTGCCAAAGCAGGAGGGAGATACTATCGTGTCTGCGTCCATCAATAAAGCGGGAATGGTGAAAGCGCGGGCGGTGAAGGTAGGCGAGGACACCACCATTGCCCAGATTGTGCGGCTGGTGGAGGAGGCATCTTCCAGCAAAGCCCCCATAGCGCGGTTGGCGGATAAGATAGCCGGAATCTTTGTTCCGACGGTGATTGGAATTGCGCTTGTGACCTTTGCGGTGTGGCTGCTTAGCGGTGCAACCTTTGAATTTGCCATGTCCTGTGGGATTGCGGTTCTGGTGATTTCCTGCCCCTGTGCGCTGGGGCTTGCCACTCCGGTGGCAATCATGGTGGGAACCGGGAAAGGCGCGGAGAACGGAATCCTGATTAAATCCGGGGATGCGCTGGAAACCGCGCACCTGGTGGACACGGTGGTTCTGGATAAGACCGGAACCATCACGCAGGGAAAACCTGTGGTGACGGATGTGATTTCTTATGGTAGAATAACGGAGGAAGAATTACTCCGGATTGCGGGAAGTCTGGAGAAGGGCAGCGAGCATCCGCTTGCCGATGCCATCGTGTCCGAGTGTATCCGGCGCAATATGAAGCTGGAAGACGTGACCGGATTTGAGGCATTGTTTGGCAGGGGAGTTTGCGGTACGCTGAACGGGAAACCGTATTTCGCCGGAAATGAAGCACTGATGGAGGAACGCCGGATTGCGCTGTCTGGAACCTCGGTGCGTGGACAGGTGGAACAGCTTGCCGGTCAGGGAAAGACTCCTCTTCTGTTTGCAGATGAGAATGGAATCCTAGGAATCATTGCAGTTGCCGACGTGGTGAAGCCCACTAGCGCGGAGGCGGTGGCGCAGTTTAAGAAATACGGGATTCACGTGATTATGCTCACGGGGGATAACGAAGTGACCGCCCGGGCAATACGGGATCAGGTGGGAATCAACGAGGTCATTGCCGGAGTTCTGCCCACCCAGAAGGAAGAAAAGATTTCGGCGCTTAAAGCAGCCGGACATAAGGTGGCGATGATCGGTGACGGAATCAACGACGCGCCGGCGCTTGCCTCTGCGGATGTGGGAATCGCCATCGGGGCAGGAACGGATGTGGCAATTGAGAGTGCCGATATCGTTCTGATGCGCAATGATCTGCTGGATGCGGTGGGGGCGGTGAAGCTGAGCCGTGCGGTGATTCGCAATATTAAGGAGAACCTGTTCTGGGCATTTTTCTACAATTGTATCGGAATTCCGCTGGCAGCAGGCGTGTTGTATCCGTTTTTTGGATTGAAATTAAACCCGATGTTCGGGGCGGCAGCCATGAGTCTAAGCAGTGTCTGTGTGGTAAGCAATGCATTGCGGCTTAAGCTGGTGAAGCTGCACTCCGGTGTCACGGCAGAGGATGCAGAACAGGCACCTGCAGAGCAGACAAGGATAATAGAAGGAAAGGAAGAAAAAAATATGACGAGAACAATTAAGATTGAAGGAATGGCATGTGGACATTGCACCGCGAGAGTGGAGAAGGCATTGCAGGAGACTGCCGGTGTTACGGCGGTGAGTGTGAGCCTTGAGGAGAAGCAGGCAGTGGTGACTGTGGAGGACGGCGTTTCCGATGATGCCTTGAAACAGGTTGTGACGGATGCCGGCTATGATGTGGTGGAAATCCGGTAGGAATCAGAAGAAATTACGGTAAGGAGTCAGGAAAATGGAACAGAGTTCCTTAGAAATCACATACAAAGAAATGAAAGAACTGCCGGAGGATGGCCGGATTCTGGTGGATATCCGGGATGCATCCTCCGTAGGCTACGGTATGCTGCCGGGAGCGGTGCACATCCCTGAGGAGGAGCTGTCCGAGCGGCTTCCTGCAGAGCTTTTAGGCGGAACGGGAGCTTCTCCGAAAAAAATAATTCTTTACTGTACCCGAGGAGCGTTCAGTCTGGAGTGTGCAAAAAAGCTACGGGAGCAGGGCATAGAAGCCTACAGCCTTTTGGGCGGATATACGGGCTGGTTGCTAAGCGGCATGGAGGAGGAGAAGGAGCTGGATGCCGGGCGGGCGGCAGAGATTGAAACCAGCATCCGCAAGAAATTCCACAAACAGATTTTTTCCCCCTTTGCGAAGGCAATCAATACCTACGACCTTTTGCAGGAAAATGACCGTGTGGCGGTGTGTATTTCCGGCGGCAAGGATTCCATGCTGATGGCGAAGCTGTTCCAGGAATTGAAGCGCCACAACAAATTTCACTTTGAACTGGTGTTTCTGGTCATGGACCCCGGCTACAGTGAGGCAAACCGGAAGATTATCGAGAACAATGCGCGAATCATGAATATTCCCATCACGATTTTTGAGTCGGATATCTTTGACTCGGTCTATGACATTGAGAAAAATCCCTGTTACCTGTGCGCGAGAATGCGCCGGGGACATCTGTATCACAAGGCAAAGGAGCTGGGCTGCAATAAGATTGCACTGGGGCATCATTATGATGATGTGATTGAGACCATTCTGATGGGAATGCTTTACGGGGCGCAGGTGCAGACCATGATGCCGAAACTTCACAGTACCAATTTTGAGGGAATGGAATTAATCCGTCCTATGTACTTAATCCGGGAGGAGGACATCAAGCGCTGGAGGGACTATAACAATCTTCATTTCCTGCAGTGTGCCTGCCACTTTACGGAAAACTGTACCAGCTGCCAGGCGGACGGCAGCAATGCCTCCAAACGCATGGAGGTCAAGAAGCTGATTGCCCGCTTAAAGGAGATAAACCCTTACGTGGAATCGAACATTTTCAAAAGCGTGGAGAATGTCAATCTTAGTACGATTATCGCCTATAAGGAAAATGGGGTACGCCATCATTTTCTGGAGCACTATGACGATGTGCAGGGCGGTGTGCAGGAGGAGTAAGGGGCGGTTATTCCGCCTCTCCTTCCTTCACAATCTCCTC
>JBJEJC010000029.1:0-21600 GCA_051877675.1 Roseburia sp.
ATTTCATAGGAAAGGCATTCACTTTCACACGTTAATATAACAAAGTCTTTCCTATGAAATAAAAATAGTTACGCCGGAAAAGGATTCTCCCTCTCCGGCGTATCCTATGGCATTCCTATCTCTGAAACGCCCTTCTTCTGTTCCTAAAGCAATGACTCATAGAGCTTTGTAATATCTTCTACGCTTGTCTCCCTCGGATTGCCCGGTCTGCAGGCATCATCATAAGCAGACTGTGCCAGGAACGGAATGTCCTCTCTCTTTACAATCTCTTTCAAATCTGCGGGGATTCCCACATCCTCGGAGAGCTTACGCACAGCGTCAATGGCTGCCTTGCGATACTCCTCCTGGCTCATGGAATCCACACCTTCTACGCCCATGGCTCTTGCAATCTCACGATATTTTTCCCCGGTGGCAGGAGCATTATACTCCATTACGGTAGGAAGAATAATGGCGTTTGCCACACCGTGAGGCGTATCATAAAGCGCTCCCAGCGGGTGTGCCATGGAGTGAACGATGCCAAGTCCCACATTGGAAAATCCCATTCCGGCAACATACTGCCCCAGCGCCATATCTGCTCTGCCCTCCGGCGTATTGGCAACGGCACCTCTTAAGCTCCGGGAAATAATCTCAATTGCTTTCAGATGGAACATATCAGACAACTCCCAGGCTCCCGCCGTAATGTATCCCTCGATTGCATGGGTCAGTGCATCCATTCCTGTGGCTGCGGTAAGTCCCTTCGGCATGGAAGACATCATATCCGGGTCTACAAATGCCACCACCGGAATATCCTTGGGATCTACGCATACCATTTTACGATTCTTCTCCACATCGGTAATGACGTAATTTATGGTAACCTCTGCTGCAGTTCCCGCTGTGGTCGGCACTGCAAAAATCGGTACACTCTTATTCTTTGTGGGAGCAACCCCCTCTAAGCTCCGCACATCCGCAAAATCCGGATTATTGATAATGATACCGATTGCTTTTGCGGTATCCATGGAAGAACCGCCGCCGATTGCCACAATGTAATCTGCACCGGACTTCTTGCAGGCTTCCACACCGGTCTGCACATTCTCGATTGTAGGATTCGGTTTGATATTGGAATACAGCTCATAGGGAAGTCCTGCTCCGTCAAGCACGTCAAGAACCTTCTTTGTCACCCCAAACTTTACAAGGTCCGGATCCGAGCACACAAAAGCTTTCTGAAAACCTCTGCCCTTCGCCTCATCCGCAATGCTTGCAATTGCTCCCGCTCCGTGGTAGGACGTCTCGTTTAATACAAATCTGTTTGCCATAGTAATAACCCTCCTTATTTTTCTGACTATTTCTATTTTATCACACTTATGTCCCACTTTTCAACCGTTTACACAAACAAAAAAAGACACTTCCGCCAACTGCAGTTCCCCTCCCCAGAAAGGAAACGGGAGCTGGCATCCGTGTCTCTTTATCGCTATAAAATTTTGGTGGTCCACCTGGAGCAGTCCCACACTTCATTTACAATATCACCATAAAACTCCGGCTCATGGCAGATTAAAAGCACACTGCCCCGGTACTCCTTTAACGCCCGCTTTAACTCCTCCTTGGCATCCACATCCAGGTGGTTCGTCGGCTCGTCCAAAAGCAGGACATTGGTGGCGCGGTTTATCAGCTTGCAGAGACGCACCTTCGCCTGTTCCCCTCCGCTTAACACCCGGACCTGACTCTCAATATGCTTGCTGGTGAGTCCGCATTTTGCCAGGGCGGAACGAACCTCATACTGGTTAAAGGACGGGAATTCCTCCCAGATTTCCTCAATACAGGTATTCTTATTCTCTCCCTTAATCTCCTGCTCAAAATAGCCGATTTCCAGGTTCTCTCCCAGTTCCACCGAACCCTTCAGTGCAGGAATCAGTCCCAGAATACTTTTTAAAAGCGTGGTCTTTCCGATTCCATTGGCGCCGGTCAATGCAATTTTATGCCCACGCTCCATGGAAATACTTATGGGCTTTGTCAACGGTTCCTCATAGCCGATAACAAGATCCTTGGTCTCAAAAATAATCCTTCCCGGCGTTTTCCCGGGACGAAACTGAAATTCCGGCTTCGGACGTTCCGCCGCAAGCTCAATGATATCCATCTTATCCAGCTTCTTCTGCCGGGACATTGCCATATTGCGGGTTGCCACCCGGGATTTATTCCGTGCCACAAAGTCCTTGAGCTCACTGATTTCCTGCTGCTGTCTGCGGTAAGCTGCCTCTAACTGGGACTTTTTCACCGCATAGACCTCCTGAAACTTCTCATAATTGCCCACATAGCGGTCCAGCCGCTGGTTCTCCATATGATAAATGATATTTACCACTTCATTCAAAAAAGGAATATCATGGGAAATCAGAATAAATGCATTTTCATACTCCAGCAGATACCGCTTCAGCCATGCGATATGCTCTGCATCCAGATAATTCGTCGGCTCATCTAAAAGCAGCACATCCGGCTTCTCCAAGAGCAGCTTTGCCAGTAGCACCTTCATACGCTGTCCGCCGCTTAAATCCTCCACATCATGGTCAAGCCCCAGTTCCAGAAGTCCCAGTGCCCGCGCCACTTCCTCCACCTTTGCATCGATGGCATAGAAATCGTGCATTGTCAGGGTATCCTGAATCACTCCCAGTTCCTCCATCATGGCGTTCATCTGGTCCTCATCCGCATCCCCCAGGGTATCGCAGATCCGGTTCATCCGTTCTTCCTGTTCATAAAGCCAGGTGAATGCGGACTTTAGCACGCTCTCTATGGTCATGCCACGGGTTAAGGTAGAGTTCTGATCCAGATAGCCGACTCTGGCGTTTTTCGCCCACTCCACCTTCCCCTCATCAGGCATTAGTTTTCCGGTAACAATACTCATAAAAGTGGATTTTCCCTCACCGTTTGCTCCGACTAACCCAATATGTTCTCCCTTCAATAGCCGGAAGGACACATCCTCAAAAATTGCCCGGTCGCCAAAACCATGGGTGAGGTGCTCCACATTTAATATACTCATAACGTTTCCTCTTTCTCATCGTCTGTAAATTTCGAATAGCCCGGAAAGCCCGGTCCCAAATTACCTTCCCGCAGATGCTTCCTGCACAATGCCATATAGGAATCATTTCCGCCCAGAAATACCTGGGCACCCTCCCGCACAATCCCATGCTCATTGTAACGGGCATTGCATTTTGCCGCCCTGCCGCACCAACACACCGTCTTGATTTCTTCTATCACATCCGCCCAGGCGAGAAGCCACATACTCCCCGGGAAAAGATTGTTCTGGAAATCTGCCCGCAATCCGTAGCAGATTACCGGAATGTTCAAATCATCCACCAGATGTACCAGAAATTCAATCTGCTCTTTGGTACAGAACTGTGCTTCATCCAGTATTACACAATCGTAGGAACACAGTTCCTCCTCCGACATCTCCACCAGTTCCTCTGCCCAGATGCACTCCCGCTCCAGACCCATGCGGGAACGCAGGACACGTTCCCCATCCCTGGTATCGATTGCTGATTTTGCCAGCAGCGCCCGTTTGCCGCGCTCCCTGTAATTGTACTCCACCATCAACGCGTTTGCCGTCTTAGAACTGCCCATAGCGCCGTATCTGAAATATAACTTTGCCATCTCATTCTTCCTTATCTCAAGCCGGTTCCTCCGAAATACGCCAGCACCACCAGTCCCAGTGCGATGCGGTACCATCCGAACACCGTAAAATCATGCTTTCTGATATATCCCAGCAAAAACCGGATCACCACAACGGAAACCACAAAAGCGCTTACCATTCCTCCCAGCAGAATCATCCATTCCGTACCGGAAAGTGCAAGCCCGAAGTCTAAAATTTTCAAAAGGCTTGCGCCAAGCATCACCGGAATTGCCAGAATAAACGTATACTCACTGGCTGCCTTTCGGGAAATCCCCAAAAGCAGTGCACCGATAATCGTGGCACCGGAACGGGAGGTTCCCGGAAATGCCGCTGCCAGAAGCTGGAAAATACCGATCAATGCCGCCATCTTCCAGGTAATCCCCGCCATGGAATCCACCTTCGCCGAAATCTCCTTATTGCGCCTCTCCACCAGAATGAACGCCACACCAAATATAATCAGTGCCAGAGCCACACAGACCGGATTATAAAAAAGCTCGTCGCAAACCTCATCCAGCCCCAGCAACACAAACACGATTGCCGGCAGGCACGAAACGACAATCTTAATCCAGTTGATTATGATGTCCATGCGAATCCGGCAGAAACCTGCATCCAGAACAGACACATCCGTCTCTAAGGCACTTCCCTTCCGGCGAAAGGGCCAGATCTGATTCCAGAACAGTACCACCACCGCCAGAATCGCCCCAAGCTGAATCACAATCAGAAACATATCCCAGAATTCCCTGCTGACATTCAGTGTCAGAAATTCATTTAAGAGGATCATATGCCCGGTGCTGCTGATGGGGAGCCATTCCGTGATTCCCTCCACGATACCAAAAATAATTGCCTTTACTAATTCCAACATATCCCAGCTCCATTTCTGTCATTCTTGTCTGTCATCCCCCGCATCCTTATGCCCGGTCGGACAGATATGCGGGTTTTATCCTTCCATTCCCAGCATCTGCTTTGTCTTCCGGAACACATGAAAATACGCAGGAAATAAAAAGATATCCGCAAAAATCCATGCCACCGGGCCTGCAAAGCACGCCGCCGGATAGCCAAAAACCGGGACAAACACAAACCCCACAAGGGCTCTCGCCACCATTTCAAATACCCCGGCTAAAATGGCGAATTTGCTGTAGCCCATTCCCTGAATCAGGAAACGTACAATATTGACAAACGCCAGCGGGATATAAAAGGCACTGTTGATTATGAGAAACAAATGCACATCCGCAATGATTTCCGGGGATGCACTCTCCACAAAAAACATCGCCAGATACTCTCCGGTAAACCAGAGCACGGCAAATGCAATAACGGAATAGGCGATTCCAAGAACAGAACTTGCCTTTAAGCCCGCAGAAACGCGTTCCAGCTTTCCGGCTCCCACATTCTGTCCGCCGTAGGTTGCCATGGTAGACCCAAGGGCATCATAGGGACAGCAGAAAAACATACCGATTTTACTGCCCGCAGTCATAGCCGCCACTGCATCGGAGCCAAGGGTATTTACCGCACTCTGCAAAATCACGCTTCCAATTGCCGTAATGGAATATTGCAGCCCCATGGGAATTCCCATTCCACATAAGGTTTTCATATATGCCGTGTTCACCTGCCGCTCATCGGCGTCTGTGCGCAGAATGTCAAACTTATATTTGCTGTAGATGAGACACCCCACACCGGATACCCCCTGGGCAATCACCGTGGCGAGCGCCGCACCGGCAACTCCTATGTGCAGACATAAGATAAATACCAAATCCAGCGCGATATTGATCACAGAGGATAAAACCAGAAATACCACCGGTGTTTTGCTGTCCCCCATGGAACGGATTACACCGGAAACCAGGTTATACAAATACGTGGCAGGAATCCCCGCAAAAATAATCACAATATAAATATAGGCATCGTCAATAATATTGTCCGGTGTCCGCATAAGCTGCAGAATCGGGCGGCAGAACACCACAGTCAGTACGGTCATCACCGCGGCAAAGAAAACCGACAGATAGATGCCATTCATCATGAATGCCCGCATTCCATGGTAATCCCCTGCTCCGAACTTATGCGCCAGCGGAATCGCAAAACCATTACACACTCCCATACAAAAGCCGATGATCAGAAAGTTAATCGACCCGGTGGAGCCAACAGCAGCCAGCGCATCCACTCCGAGATAACGCCCCACAATCAGGGTATCCACCAGATTATAAAACTGCTGAAAAAGGAAGCCGAACAGCAGCGGTACTGAAAATCCCAGAATCAACTGCATCGGTGAACCTTTTGTCATATCCTTTGTCATTGTCTTACCTCTATATATCACTACAGTATTTCTCAAACACCTCAAAAAAGCTGTCGGTTGTGATGTCCTCTCCGGTGTTTATTTCCACCGCATCCCATTCTTCCTCGTCCATGCTGGAGGGCAGCCCGGAAACAAAGGCATTATACACATCGTAGAAGGCTTCTTTTTCCCGCTTTTCCACAATATTGGATTTATTTGCCTCAGTCAGTTCCACATCATATTTATTCAGGCATTTGATAAAATAGTACCCGGAATCCGCCTCAATAGCTCCGGAAACCTCATCGTTGTCCAGGTTGAATGCCACCTGCTCCACCGCATCCGGCAGATCATCCCGCGCCACTGTAATCTGGATGGCGGACAATTCATTGTAATTATTCGCCACCGAAGCAAAATCCTCACCGTCCCCAAGCTTCCCGGACACCTCGCCCGCCTTCTGCTGGTCGGTAACATATATCTGCATAATCTCGATTACCCGTGCCTCATCGTCGCTCACCTCGCCGTTGACGCCATTGGTCAGCGAATGATAAAGCTTCTGCGCCAGAGCATAATGCTGGTAATATTCATTGATATCACTCTCGGATATCATGCCCATATAGGCAATCTCCTCCTCAGAGAGCGTTGCATAATATTCCTCCGCTGCCCGGGATACCTTCTTTAATTCCTCCTCGGACAAAGTCAGCGCCTGGGACTCTGCCAAAAGATCCATACAAATCACCTGTGCCAGTTCCTCAATTGTGATATCCTTCACATACTGCTCCAGGGAATCATCCCCAAAATCATGCTGCCACAGGTCAATGCTGTAGGAGGTTCCATAAATATTCTGGTAATTTGCCAGATATACCATGGCCTCCTTCCTGTGACAGACCTTTCCGCCAATCTGAAAAATCTGTCTGCTTCCCATGGTTCCTGACACCACAATGTCATGCTTTCCAATCTGACATCCTGCCACGCCCCACAGCATACAGAGCACACCGACTACGGATAAAAATCTGCACCATCTGCCGTATACTGTTTTTTTTCTCTCCATCGCAGCCCTGCCTATTCCAATGTGCTTAAAATGCTCCGTGCTACCGAAATACCGTTGGCGGATGCCTGCTGCAACCCTCGTGTCACAGACGCACCGTCACCGATGGCACGAAGTCCCTTTACACTGGTCTCAAAATCCTTGTCCACCACAACCTTGTTGGAGTAGAATTTCACCTCCACGCCGTAAAGCAGAGTCTCATCGCTGGCAATACCCGGGGTCACCTTGTCTAAAGCCATAATCATTTCCTCAATATCCACCATAATCCGATGGGGGAACACCAGGGAAAGGTCACCCGGAACCGCATCCTTTAAGGTGGGAATCAGATTATTCCGACAGAGACGCTCCTCCGTGGTTCTTCTGCCCCTGCGAAAATCTCCAAAGGTCTGCACCAGAATTTTCCCGTCGCAGAGCATATTGGAGAGCTGGGCAATCTGCTTGCCGTATTCAATCGGAGTCTTAAACGGCTTGGTAAAATTCTTGGACACCAGCACTGCAAAATTGGTATTATTCGTCTTCAGTTCCCTGGATTTGTAAGCGTGACCGTTCACCACTGCCAGCCCGTTATCGTAGTACTCTGTTGCCACCTCACCGGAGGGGTTGGTACAGAAGGTGCGCACCTTATCGTCAAATGTCGGGGTGTGATAAACCAGCTTCGCCTCATAAAGGTTTTCATTGAGGAACTCCATCACCTCATCCCGGACTTCCACACGAACGCCCACATCCACGGTTCCCACCTGGGTCTCCACGTTGTGCTGTCCACAGATATGGGAGAACCAGTCTGCCCCCTCTCTGCCCACAGCAGAAATGATTTCCTTTGCCATATAGGTCTCATCCTTATCGGTGACAACCCCTTTGGCACGCTGCACACCGTTCTCTTCCTCCACAAGGATATCCTTCACCATGGTGTTAAATTCCATCTCCACACCTTCTGCCAGAAGATGTTCCTGAAGTCTGGAATAAATCTTGTAGCCTTCCTCCGTTCCCAGATGACGGATGGGGCACTCGATAAGCTTTAAGTTGGCATTGATGGCTTTTCTACGAATCTCACGGATTTCCTTCTCTTTATCCACACCGTATACCTTGGTGTCCGCGCCGAATTTCAGGTAGATATCATCGGATTCCTTCAAAAGTTCCACCGTCTTATCGTAGCCTAAAATCTCCGGCAGATTGCCGCCCACATCCGGCGAAAGGGACAGCTTTCCGTCGGAGAATGCGCCTGCACCTGCAAAACCGGTGGTGATGGAGCATGGCTTACACCCCACGCACACCTTGGTCTTACGCTTCGGGCACTGGCGGTTTTCGATTCTTCTTCCCTTCTCAATCATTAAGATTTTCAAATCTTTTCTCGCATGAATCAGCTCATATGCACAAAAGATACCGGACGGTCCGGCTCCGATAATAATCACATCATAGTTCTTCATTCTGCTTCCTCCATATCAATGATTTAAGCCTCTACCACCAGGAAACGCCCGTCCGGCAGGGCAAACACCTCGCTTGCCTCTTTCAGATCCTCCAGACTCATCCCGGCGATATCCGCGCCCTCCTCTTCAAAATAAGCCCGCACCTCTTTTATATTTTTGCAGACGACTGCCATGCAGTCCTCCAGGAATTCTTCCGCTTCCTCCATGGTCTCTGCCACCGGCTCCCGAAGAAGCTGCTCCTGATGCTCCAGAAAATATTTCACACATACCTCATCGTATTCCATGATTACACCCCCGATTTTACCATAAATTTAAATCAATTCCAAGCTTCCTGCATTCCCGGTAAAGGGCAGCCACCGGAAGCCCTACAACATTATTATAGTCTCCGTTGATTTTGTCAACAAAAATCGCGCATTTTCCCTGAATTCCATATGCACCTGCCTTATCCATAGGCTCCCCGGTGGCGATGTAACGACGAATTTCCTCCTCCGAAAGCTGCTTCATGGTGACCTCGGTACACTCCGCAAAGGTGTGTTCTCCCACTCTGCCGGAGGCGTCAAGAAGCACCAGCGTCACCCCGGTATACACCTGATGGGTTCTGCCGGAAAGCAGGGAGAGCATCCCAAATGCATCCTCCTCATCCTTTGGCTTTCCAAGAATCCTGCCCTCCGCCGACACCACCGTGTCAGCGCCAATCACCATCATATCCTGGGGTGTCATCCACTCACCGTGCATATTCTGATACTGCTTTAGCATGGCAGCAACCTCCCTGGCCTTCTGACTGGAAAGCTCCTTTACCACCTCTTCCGGCACTGTGCTTGTAATGACCTCCTCCCCTTTTGCCGGACATATTTCAAATTCCAGTCCTATCTGTTCCAGCAGTTCTTTCCGCCTCGGTGAGGCGGATGCCAGTATCATCTGTCCCATACTCTTATCTATCCTTTCTCCGCTACACCGAAATTACCTTTTCCAGGCGGAAGGAATAAAGCAGACGCTCCTTCACCTTCAGCATTTGCTTTGCCCCCCTGTTATATACGCGCTCCAGCGCTTCCGCGTAAAGTGCAAGCTGTGCCCGGTAGCGGTCGGCAAGCTGCTTCTCATTCTCCACCCGGTCGGTCTTATAGTCCAGAAGAACAATGCCATCCTCCTCAATCCAGAATACATCAATGATTCCCTGAATCAGGGTCAGGTCAGATCCAGCATTTTCCTGCAAGACCTCTGCCTTAGAGAGCTTCTGTTCTCCCTCTCCAAATCCGAAGCGGCAGAGTTCCTGCTCCGTAAAGCCCATAACAAACGGTTTTTCCCGGTAAAGCCTTCCCGCTTTTTCCGCCGCTCTCATACGCAGTCCAAGCTCCGATGCCACGAAATGTTCCACCAGAGGAAGCTTCACCAGCTCCTTCATTTCCGGTGTAATCAAATCCTTTTCAAGCATCCCGTCCACCTGCTCTCTGACGGCTTCCTCTGCGGCAAACCGGTAACACTCCATCACCCGGTGCACCGCCGTTCCCCGCAATGCGCCCCGGTTCTCTTCTTCCCGCTCCTGCTGCATTTCCCGTCTTCTGGCAAATCCCGGTACATAGGGAACCACTTCCTCTGTGGCAAACAGCGGCACAGACTCCCCGTCCTCCTGCTCGAAAGCCTCCCGCATCGCACGGTGTTTTAACTCTGACACGGAATATTTATTTTTCCGCTCTATGTCAGAAGCATAGGGATATACCATCCCAAATCGCCGGTCAAGCTGTTCCACCAGCTCTTCCGGGGTCTCTGCAATCTGCTGCAGGCATTCTGCCTGCCCCAGTTTCTCTTCCATGCGTCCGGCAAGCTCCTCCTCCACCAGGCTGGCTGCAGACACCACATGAATCCGGTATTTGTCCCCATAGGAAAGCAGTGCCGGAAGAACCCAGTCCAGATAGCATGCCGCATCCGCCCGGTCCAGATAGGACAGCGGCGCGTCCTTTTTTCTCAGGGAGGCTGCAAGCTCTGCCTGCTCCAGAAGCTTCTGCGCGTCCTTTGTGCCGCCGGTTAAAATGAGCTTTTCCCTGGCTCTGGTGAGCGCCACGTAAAGCACCCGAAGCTCTTCCCCCAGATTTTCCAGGTCAATCTGCTTCGCAATGGCTTTTTTAATCATCGTGGGGCACTTTGTCCGCCGCTTTCCGTCCAACGCATCCAGCCCGACTCCAAGCTCCGGATGCAGTACCATACGGCTGCGCACATCCTGACGGTTAAACTGTTTGCCAAGACCACAGACAAATACCACCGGAAACTCCAGTCCCTTACTCTTATGAATGCTCATAATGCGGACCACATCCTCATTCTCGCTCACCATGTCCGCTTCCCCGAAGTCCACATCATACTTCTGCAATTCATCAATATAGCGCACAAAATGAAACAGTCCCTTATAGCTGGTCTTTTCATAGGCAATTGCCTTCTCCACCAGCATTTCCAGATTTGCCCGACGCCGGTCTCCCGCCGGCATCGCCGCTGCATAATCCCCATAGCCGGTCTCCTTCAGAAGGAGGATAATCAATTCATGAATAGGCGTATCCGGCACGAGCTGTCTTAATTTAAGATACAGTTCATAAAACGCATACAATTTCTGCTCCAAAGTTCCCCAGTCCCCGTCCATTCCCTGGGCTTTGGCATCGTAAAGCTCCCTGCAGCGCGCCAGCACACAGCCATGAAAGCTCTCTGCGCGGTCATAAAGCCGCAGCAGCGCCAGTTCCTCGTTGCTAAAGCCTGCAATGGGAGACTTCAGCACCGCTGCCAGCGGAATATCCTGGCGTGGATTATCCAGAATCCGCAGCAGTGCCAGCACGGTCTGCACCTCCGTGGCGGAAAAATATCCCGTGGCGGACAGGGTATGGGCGGGAATCCCGCTGTCGTTTAACACAGAGGCAAAGGCATCTGCCCAGCCGCTTAAGCTCCTAAGCAGAATCACGATATCGGAAAACCGGAGCTTCCGCAGCTCCCCGGTGGTCTTATCCGTCACCTTCTGTTCCCTCATCAGCCTCTTAATCTGCGTCGCCAGAAGTTTTGCCTCCAGAAGCTTTTTATCCGGATAGTCCGTATCCTCCAAAAGCTCATCGCTCTCCTCCGCCAGATAAATTTCCGCTGTAAACATGGGGTCTGCTCCGTCCCGTTCGCTGCTTCCGGCAGCATTCTCCTCCCGGGAATCCGGATACACCGCACCGGGGTAGAGGGCCGCCGCCGCATCGTACTCCACATTTCCCAGATCCTGTTTCATGATCTTATGGAAAATATCATTGGTACATGCCAATACCTCATTCCTGCTCCGGAAATTCTTATGCAGGTCAATGCGCTGCCTGTCGCTCTCCTCTACAGAGTAATCCCGGTATTTCTCCATGAAAAGCTCCGGTCTTGCCAGACGGAACCGGTAAATACTCTGCTTGACATCCCCCACCATGAAAATATTGTTCTCTCCCTGCCACTCTCTGGAAACTGCGCGAAGCAGGGTTTCCTGAACATAGTTGCTGTCCTGGTACTCATCAATCATGATTTCCGCAAAATTCTTCTGGAATTCCTCCGCTGTCTTCTTCGGCAGCCCGGTCTCCTCATCCACCAGAATCTCCAGGGCAAAATGCTCCAGATCATAGAAATCCACCAGATTTTTCCGCCGCTTCTGTGCATCGAAAGCATCTCCGAATTCCAGCACCAGACGCACCAGCTCCTCCGCCATTCCTCCCGCCGTCTTCATCTGTGCAAGCATAGCGGAAGGCGGTCCGAAGAAATACTGGCGGCAAATCTTTTTTACCGCATCCTTTCCCTGCTCCCGGAGCGTCTTTACCTGCTCTAAAAGCTCCGTGCTGCCGGAAAAACCACGGCTGCTCGCCAGTCTGTCATAGGACATGCCGCAGAAAGCTGCAGAAAGCTCCGAAAAGCTGCCGCAGGAAGCAATCCTGCGGTATTTCTCCAGGTCACTTCGGATGGCAGGCTCATAGATGTCCGGTCCGTCCGGTCTCTGGGTCAGCTCATATGCCTGTTCGGAAAGCTCCACCAGATTCTCCGCCACCGCCCGGATATGCGCCGTCAGCGGCTTTAGAAAGTCCGCTCTGCAAAACTCCTCCTCATCTGCCGCCCCATATCCTGCCAGACAGCCGGAAAGCCACTGCTTCGGCCATGGATAGCTTCTGGAAAAATCATAAAGCTGCAAAATCATACTGCGCAGCGCCGCATCGTTCTTCCCTGTCGCATAGCCATCCACCAGGGAAAGGAACGCCTCCTCTCCCTGGGCATAGTTTCTCCGCAGTACTTTTTCCAGCACATCCTCGCGTAGAAGCTTCAGTTCCCCTTCATCTCCGATTCGGAAGCTGGGTTCCAGGTCAATCTCATGAAAATGATTGCGGATCACATACAGGCAAAAGCTGTCAATCGTCGTAATCTGTGCATTGTGAATCAGCGTCAGCTGACGCTGCAGATGCGCATCCATAGGGTTCTTTTCCAGTTCCTTTTCAATGGCATTCCCGATGCGCTCCCGCATTTCTGCTGCCGCCGCATTGGTGAAGGTCACAATCAAAAGCCGGTCAATATCCACCGGATGCTCCCGGTCCGTCACAAGTCCGATGATACGCTCCACCAGCACCGCTGTTTTCCCGGAGCCTGCTGCCGCAGACACCAGAATATTCCGTTTTCTTAGGTCAATAACCTGTCTCTGTTCCTCCGTCCATGAAACACTCATTGTTCTGTCCTCTCCGTCTCTGTCTTCATCCGCTCCAGCAGCGCTTCGCTGTCTCCGGTTTTATCCAGTCTCCGGTAATGATAACCTGCCAGCCGTTCATCAAAGCCGCAGACCATATGATAGGGGCAGTAATCACAGCCACTTTTCCCGTCCAGAAGATAGGGCTGCACCGCCACGTCTCCATCCAGAATTCTGCGTCCGGTATCCGCAATGATATGGTTTACATAATCCGACATCACCTGAAAATCATAGGTGCTGGCGGTCTTTGAGGATGCCTTTAGGCTGCCATCTGCTTTTAATGCCACCGGAATCACAGAGGATGTCCCCGCAAAATCCGAATCCATGGCACGGTAAATTTCCGGCTCCTCATTTACCAGCCCGTTTAATTTAAGTTGTTCTAAAACAGCATGGCGGATTTCTGCTTCCGACTCGCTCCCCTCTGTCTCCACCATGGGATCACTCACATGATAGTAGAAAATTCCTGCGGGAACCGCCTGTTTTCCCGGATACTGCCCTGCCACCACCTCCAGTGCCGCATTCAGATAAACCACTAACTGAAGCTGCAGTCCGTGGTACAGGTTCAGCAGGGAAAAGCTGGTATTTCCCGATTTATAATCGATAATCTTGACATAGACCCGGTCGTCGGTCTCACAGAGGTCAATCCGGTCAATTCTGCCCTGTAGTTGCATCCGTTCCTCCTCGCCAAGCTGAAACCGGATGGCATCCAGATGATCCGCAGCGGAAAAGGACACTTCAAAATGCTTCGGCACAAAACGCCCCTTCTGCACCTGAACCATCAGAGCCCATACGGTACGCCGCACGGTCGCCCTCATCCGCTCCAGCAGATACCGGTTTTTGGGGTCCTCAAAGCTCTCCTCTGACCTGCATCTCCCCACCGCATAGTCCATGCTCTCTTTCACCCACTGCTCCTGCACCTCCTCCGGCAGATTAAACCAGGTATACTCCGATTCCTCTATCTGTTCCGCAAAGTGCTCCAGTGCATCGTGATAAATGGTTCCCATATCCGTTCCTGCAAATTCCTGCAGCTCCCGCTCCTTTAAGTTCAGTCCATAGCTTAAATAATGGGCATAGGCACAGGCTGCAAAACGCTCCAGCCGGGTCACACTGTTCTCCAGCACTGTCCCGTAAAGCGCCCGGGTCACGGCACGGCTGATGGGTTCGTCACTGTGAACCTTCCACGCCGCACCAAAAAGTTTTCTCGTCTCCTGCTCATATTCCGGATTGTCCAGATACCAGCGGGCAAGTGCAAACCACAATCGTCTCCGCTCTGCCCCGGCATCTGCCGGGGCATCCGTCCGCTCATTTTCAGATGGATTTCCACTCTCTGCACACACAGTTCTTCGCTCATTCTGACGCACCCGCTGTAATTCCTCCAGGAAGAACTGACGGCTGCTCTTTGGCGTTAAGATATCCCCGTCGCTGTCCTGCTCCTCCACCTCCGTCACCGCAAGTTCCGGGAACAGACGGCACATGGTTCCAATCAGATAGGAACGCCGCAGCGCCTTTCCCTCCGAATTCACCCGGGAAAATGTAAGGTACAGCCTCTCCGAGGGCTTGGTCAGATTCAGATACAGATAAAACTTCTGAATAAATACCCGCTCTCTGGCTCCCGGTGCCAGCTCCAGCTTATGTGCCGCCATCGTCTCCCGCTCCAGTTGGGAAATAATACCTCCCGCATTACCGCTTTTGGGCACCACACCGTCATTAACCCCCACAAAGAACAGAATGCGGATGTGATTTAATCTGGTACGCTCAATATCCCCGATGGTCACCTTGTCATTTCCCGGTGGAATAATCCCCACCTTCGCCGCCGAAAAACCGGCATCCAGAATGTCAGAGTACTCCCGGACGGAGATTTTCTCCTCTCCCAAAAGAGAAGCCATCTTGTCCAGAAGATCCATTACGATTCGGTAAATCTGGGCATATTCCTTTGCCAGCGCCTGGTTCCCCTCCTGCTGGTAAAGTTCCTCCCGCCGTTTTAACTGCTCCTCCATCCGAAGTTCCCGCATAAAACGGTACAGCCCATAGGTCTGTTCCTCCACATTGCCCTCCCTAAAGACTGTAAACAGCGGAGAAAACAGTTCCTTAAGCCGTTCCCGTATCTGATTCATCCGGGGATATTCCTCCAGCGTCCCGTCCGGCATCACCATGGTCCAGGGCACGCTAAAACGGCGCAGCCCCCGGATTCCCTTTGCCAGAACATAGTTCTCCAGCCGGTCAATCTCTTCCTGGGAAATAGGCTCTTCCGGCAGCAGATGTTCCACCAGTCCGCACCGCAGAAACCGGAACACACTCTCGTAGGAAAAATCCTGCTCCACCACCTCAAGCACGGCTCTGGTACATTCGATAAAGGGGTGAAACAAAATATTTTTGGTCTGGTCGATAAAAAAAGGAATATCAAACTGTGCAAAAATATCCGGCACATAGTTTGCATACTGCGCAACGTCCCCCGTCACCACTGCAATATCCCGGTACCGGTAGCCCTTCTGCCGTACCAGTCTTGTAATCTCCCGCGCCACATACCGCAGCTCCTCCCGGGGATTTTTCAGCCCGGTAATCTGTACCTCGTCCGTATTCTTCCCATAGCTTTTCGCCTTGGGACGAAAAAGATTCTGCTCCATGAAAAAGAGCGCAGGTGCCTCCCGGTAGCGCATCTGCTCCCCATGGGAAAGCACCACCGGCTCCTTCACCGGAACGGAAAGCTCCTCTGCAATATGCAGCAGCGTATGCACCGTCTTTTTACTCATGGCAAACAGCTCATGGATTCCCTCGCTATGGTAAAAATCTTCCCTTACATCCATCGTTACGGAAACCACAATTTCCTTTGCCAGACGCATCAACTGGTACATGAGCTGATTCTGTATGGGGGTAAACCCGGTAAATTCGTCGAACACAATCACGCTGTCCCTTAACATGGCGGACTCCTGCGCCACATCAGAAAGCAGTGTCAAAATCTCCTCCGAGGTGATAAAGCGCCCCCGCTTATACTCCTCAAAGCCCCGGTAGAGTGTCACAATATCGGTTAGCTTCAGCCGGAGTGTCTCCCCCAGATCCTCTTTCTGCAAAAACTCCTCGAGTGCATCCGGCGACACATTATACTGTGCCATCTCAGAAATCAGGGATTTCACTTCATCCACACATCCCATTTTATTCATGTTGGCACCCAGCACACGAAGCTTCCCTTTATTCTGCTCCGCCACCTTGCGCAGCATAAGATTTTTTCCCGTCTCCTCCAGAACCACCAGTTCCTGCTTGCCAAGCTCATCAAACACACGGTAGGCAAGTCTCGCAAAGCTTAAGACATCCACATTCATAATGGCATGATTTTCCTGCATGCAGACCAGCTCCCGCTGGGTCTGCATCGTAAACTGCTCCGGCACCAGAATCAGAAAATTGCGGTCCGGTTCCCGGGCTGCCTGCTCTAACACAGACCGATAGAGATAACCGGATTTTCCGCTTCCCGAATTGCCAAAAATAAATTGAAGTGACATGATTTCTTTACCTGCTTTCTCTTATCCATTCCAATCAATCTATTCTTATATTAGTTGACACATTTTCCTGTGTCAAATGGTTATCCATGGTCTTCCTGAATTTTCAATTTAATTCTTGTTACTTTCTCTAGAGTGACATATAATAACCTCATCAAATAAGATGGAGTATCATTATGGAAGAAAAGACAAACGTCATGCGAATTTTAGACCAGAAAAAAATCAAATACAGCACCCACTGCTACGCGGGCACCGATGCCATAAGCGGAATCGAGGTTGCCGCCGCACTGTCCCAGGACCCGAAGATGGTATTCAAGACTCTGGTGACTGTGGGTAAATCCGCCAATCACTATGTATTCCTGATTCCGGTAGAGAAAGAACTGGATCTGAAAAAAGCCGCCAGATGCGTGGGAGAAAAAAATATCGAAATGATCAAGTCCAAAGAACTGCTGCCCCTCACCGGCTACATCCACGGCGGATGCTCGCCCATCGGCATGAAGAAATTTTTCCGCACCGTCATCGACGAGAGTGCCGCAGAACAGGAGCATATATTCTTCAGTGCAGGAAAAATCGGCTACCAGATTGAGACCACCCTGCAGGAGCTGCAGAAGGTCATCCGCTATGAATTATGTGATATCACAACAACGTAAATACCTCTCCCTGCGTGTGTCACATGAAAAAGAATCCTGCTTAGCAGGATTCTTTTTCATGTGACAGTCCCGGGCAAAAACAGGACGTCGTCTACAGATATTTCTTTTCGAAATCCTCCACGGGCATCGGCTTTCCAAAGTAGAAGCCCTGAATCATCTGAACTCTGCATTTTACAATCTTCTCCAACTGTTCCTGGGTCTCCACACCCTCCACACAGATTTTCACGTCAATGGCATTTGCCAGCTCCGCCACCATCTTCACGAAGGCATCCGAGAAGTCATCCTTAGCAATGTCAATCACAAAACAGCGGTCAATCTTGATGATATCAATCGGCAGTTCCCGGATATGGTTCAAGGAGGAATAGCCGGTTCCGAAATCGTCCAGCGCCACCCGTACACCTAAATGCCGGATATCCGCAAGAATGGATTTCATCCGGTTCATATCATTGATTGCCAGCCCCTCCGTTACCTCCAGATTCAGGTTATGGGGATTGATGCCGGTTTCATCCAGCACCGCCGCAATCTTATCCACAATGTCATTCTGCAAAAGCTGCACCACGGAAAGGTTTACGTTCACCTTGTAATCCGGATGTCCATAATCATTCCAGTATTTGCAGCGGATGCATGCCTCCCGCAGGATATACTCTCCGATGGGAATGATCAGTCCCAGATATTCCGCCAGCGGGACAAAATCCGTGGGCGAAATAAAGCCCAGCTCCGGCGACTTCCAGCGGATCAGCGCCTCCGCCCCAATGCAGGGATAATCCGGTCTTGTCACGTCCACCACCGGCTGATAATAAACCTCAAACTGATCAAAGGAATGCCTGGTGGCATTGCGCATATTCTTCTCCAGATCCAGACGTTTAAAGGAGGTGGATTCCACATTGTCATCATAGAAATTAACCCGGTTCTTTCCGGTACATTTTGCCTCATAGAGCGCAATATCCGCCTTCTGAATCAGCTCCTCCACCGTACTGCCGTCGGTGGGGAAACGCACGATTCCCATACTCATGGTACAGTAGTAGTCCGCACCCTTTAGCATCCAGGGTTTTGCAAAAATATTGCGGACTGCTCCCACAACATCCTGCAGCATATTGGAATGATGATGCGGCAGAATAATGATAAACTCATCTCCGCCCATACGATAGCAGTTATTCTCCACGCCCGGAATCTGACGCAGGTTTGCCGCAATGTTCTTAAGCAGAATATCCCCGTACTGATGTCCCAGACCGTCATTGATGTGTTTGAAATCATCCAGGTCAATATAAAGCAGCGCTCCCTCTCCGTCAAATTCAATTGCCTGACGTATATAGTGGTCAAGATCCTGCTCACAACGCATACGATTGTACAGCCCCGTCAGGAAATCGTTATTCGCCTGCCGCTCAATCTTCTGCTGATAGATTTTTTTATCCGTCACATCATAGATGGTACAGAGGGTCACATTTCTTCCGTCCACCCAGTTAATCCGGGTGCTGTGGAAGTCAAACCACCGTTTTTCCTCCTCGTAATAAATCTCCTGGAAGCATTGTTCCTCCGCCGCCTTAAGGCTCTGCTCCATATACTGGTCTAAGGCTCCACTCTCAATAATCTTGCGGAACGAATTGCGGAAACGCTGGTTGGTATAAAGGATGGTGTTGCTCGCCGGGTCCTTCACATAAATCCCACATCCCACATTTTCGAGAATTGCCTCCAGAGAAGCATAGGAGCTTGCCAGAGAATTCTTTGCAATCCGCTTCACAAGGATACTCTGAATAATCCGCTTCACATCATTGACAAACTTAATGTCATTGACATCCCAGATGCGCTCCTTATGACATTCCGCAAAGCAGAGATACATACTGGTCCTGCCATTTACCTCTATGGGGAGGAAAATTCCCGCTTTTATGTTCTGCTGCTCAAACATTCGGTGAAAATCATCCGGCATCATGGAGTTGGCAGAAATCATATAAGGCTTCCCATTAAAAAACGGGTACTGCGCCTTGTCTACCTGCTGCCTTCTCCCAATCTCCGGGTCTGTCTCCGGGGATACATATTCGCAAATCATATCCACAAGATCCGCATTTACATTCTCCTGCAGAAGGCTTCCTTTGGACACATCCATGTACTCACAGACATTTTTCAGAATGTCATTGACAATCTGTACAAAACCGTTCTCGGATTCCAGCATTTTTACAATGGCGGTCATCGCCTCATTGCGATGCAGTTCCGCCTCCATCTGCCGCTCGGATTCCCGGCTCTTTAAAAATGCCTCCTGGGCAAGCAGTTCCTCCAGCTTGACCGCAAACATCTGCTTGGACAATGTCTCCAAAAACTCGATTGATTTGTAAAAACGCTCCGGAGAAGTACGCATGACACAGGGAGGTGCACCACAATCCGCACCTTCCATAATGCCAACCACAATCCAGATTGCCGCAGTCTCCCCCGCCACCCGGATGGACACACCGCACATCTTGACACCTTCAATGCAGCAGTCTTCCTCTACGACACTCTCAATCCGGTCATCAATCATCTTATTGAGCAGGGAAACATGCATATCCATGTTTACCAGCCCGTGAATGTAGGTAAGCTCCTCCTTGGAACCATATGCCTTTGTGATAACTCCCCGCTTTCTGCTCAGGCATACCAGATATACATTATTCGCATCGCAAAAGCGGTCCTGAAGGCTCTGCATCAGTGATGCATCCAGCAATCCATATTCCGCCCGTGACTGCCGTTCTTCTCTTTTCTTGATTGCAAATGCCATGTCTCCTACCTCTTAATCCCAATAATATACAGATAAAACTGATCCTTCCTGCGGATGCAGAATTCCTGCAGCAGCTTATAGTCCGGATTGAGTCTTAGCTGCTTTTTCACAAATCCCTGTTCGTTGGAATACAAAATCAAAATTCCTTCCCCGCTCAAAATAGTTCTGGACTTTTCAAAGAAGGAAGCGTAGAAAGCATCCTGCTCCTCCTTCGTCTTCTTCCCCCGTACAGGCATATTGGTGACAATCTCGTCAAATTCATATGTATGCTTAAAATCAAAGTAATCCCGGTGGATGAACTGAATCCGTTTTCCTGCCAGCGCCGCATTCTCCCGCGCCATGGTGATGGCATCTCCAAACACATCGATTCCGTAAATCTCCCGCGCCGGTACACAAAGGTCACGTTCTATCAGTATGGTACCCACACCGCAGAAGGGATCCAGAATCTGCGCATTTTCTTTCAAATAGGGGCGCGCCAGCCGCATCAATGCCGCTGCGTTCGCCGGATGAATGGATGCCGCAATCGCATTCTTCCGGTAGGAAAAACGCTTCATCGGAATCGTATACAGCTTCAGAAACGGAAGGAACTCTCCCTCCTTCGTCTCCACCAGCCGAAGTTCCAACTCATAATCACTGGTGGAATTCACAAACTGCCGTCCGGTCAGATCCTCAAGCTGCGCCGCAAATTTCCTGGCAAAATTTGTTTTCTCCTCCAATGCCATACGGCTCTTTAATTCCAGGCGAAAATAGTACGGTGTTGTTTCCCTGTGACATTCCCTTAAAAGTTCCAGCAAGCCTGAGCCGGCAAGTACGCACGCCGCTTCTTTAGGCTGCGCGGGCACCTTCGCCACACCGGGAATCGGAAATAAAAGCTCCCTGTATGTACGTAGCTGCAAAAAGGGCGAAAGCTGTTTTGTATACACCAGCACCCCCAGCGGATGCTCTGCTGTCTTTCGCTGTACGCTGGCGGAAAGCTCACGAACCTCCTCCAGCACAGCTCCCCGCAATTCCCGGACTGCCGTAAGAACCAGTTCATGCGGTTTTTCAAACCCGGTAAAGGTATGCTTGGGAAGCCCTTCGGCAGCCGCAATAATCCGCTCCAGTTCCCGGAGTTCCTCCCTTATATGCTTTCTTTCACTCTCCTCCGGCTCCACAGCGGAAAGCTCTGTGAAACGCTCCTTGAACGCTTCCAGATACTCCGTGGCATCCAGCTTCCCCATAGCGCTTAAATAGGCGCTTCGGACAAACAGGGTCTCTTCCTTCCGATATGCAGAGAAAAGCATGGGTACCGCAGCGGAAATCCCCAGATCCCCAAGCAAAAGTGCCGCATTTTTGCGAACCTTAGGTTCTTCGGAAGTCAGCAGCGCTGTAAGCTGTGCTCCCTCTCCCACGCGCTCCTTCACTGCTGCCTTTACTGCCGGGTCCTTGATCTCACTGCGCAGCGCACTCAAATTCTCTTTTATATTCCTGTTCTCTGTCAAATTCTGAAATTGTTCTTCCCACATACCGCTTTCCTTCGCCATCTGATAGTAGTTATTCTACTTGATTTCCAACGTTTTGGCAATACCGTACGTGTCAATAGGTTGCGTAAATTTACCTTCGGATTTAATGGGATAGAGTTCTCCCACGATGCGCT
>JBJEJC010000030.1:0-21585 GCA_051877675.1 Roseburia sp.
CATAGGAAAGGCATTCACTTTCACACGTTAATATAACAAGGTCTTTCCTATGAAAAAAAAAAAGCAGCCGTTATAGGCTGCTTCTCTTGAGTTGCGGGAATAGGATTTGAACCTATGACCTCCGGGTTATGAGCCCGGCGAGCTTCCAGACTGCTCCATCCCGCGTCATCTTTACTAAGCTATTATAGACCTTCTGTTTCTAATTGTCAAACCCAACAAAAGTCCTATTTTTTACAAACAAATGACCTGTTTTTTACATCATCCGTGCCAGCACCACGCTTGCCACCGTGCCAGCCAGCGTGGCAAGCAGGGCTCCCGCCAGCGTGTAACGGCTTTTTCGGATTTTCACAGACATAAAATAGACAGACATCGTATAGAAAATCGTCTCCGTGCTGCTCATCATAATAGATGCCATGCGCCCCAGCAGGGAATCTGCCCCATACTCCTTGAATATGTCCAGAAGAAGTCCCGTTGCAGCCGAGGAGGAGAACATTTTTACCAGGGTTACCGGCAGCAATTCGGAGGGAAATCCTAACGGCTCCGTGATGTTGGCAAATAGTCCTGCCACAAATTCCAGGAAACCGGAAGCCCGCAGGATTCCCACCGCCACCATAAGACCGATTAATGTGGGCATAATCCCGATCACGGTCTGAAATCCGTCCCTGGCTCCCTCGATAAACTCCTCATATATATTATGATGGCTAAGCAGCCCATATCCCACAATGCAGAAAATTAACAGCGGGATCATAACATCCGACAGAAAGAGTATTCCCTTCATTCCATCCCACCGACCTTCTTTTTACTTCATTCTATGCAGCGGGGCATTGTCTTCATGCTATCCATGTTTCCTTTGTTCCATCAGTTTACAGAAAATTGCCGCCGCAAGTGTACTTATGGTAGTGGCAATAATCCCCGGTCCCACAATAGCTGCAGGGTTGGCGCTGCCGTACTGGCTCCGGTAAGCAATTATGTTTACGGAAATCAATTGCAGCGAGGAGATATTCAAAATTAAAAACGTACACATTTCATTGCTGGCAATCCGCTCCCCCGCACCGCCCTTCCGTTCTCCATCCCCCAGAAATGCAGGGTTTCCACGCTCCCTTTCCAGCTCCGCCAGTGCCTCCATTGCCTTTAGCCCCGCCGGGGTGGCTGCCCAGCCCAACCCGAAAACATTGGCAATAAAATTTGTGGCTATATACTCATTTGCGATATGCCCTCTGGGGATATTGGGAAAGAAAAAGCGCAAAAGCGGCATAAGCCTTTTCGAAAGTCCGGCAATCATTCCGGATTTTTCCGCAATTCTCATCAGCCCCATCCAGAAGGACATGACCCCCACCATGGTGATGCAGAGCGTTACCGCCTCCTTTGCCGAATCCAAGGCTGCTTCGGTAAGCTGGGGCAGTGTTCCGTGAAACGCCGAAAACACCACGCCGATGAGTATCATAAATGCCCAGAGATAGTTCATTTTATCCGTTTTCCTTTTTTCCTACTATATGCCGATGCCCCCGCTCCTATTCCGGCATGCATCATATTCAGAGAAATCTTTACATATGATATGCTAATTAGATATAATGAAACCAACCAATTGTTTCATTATATAAAGTGAGGTACTTCAAGTTTGAAAACATACCGTTTTTCTATAGCAAAGGAATTGAAACCGCTCGCGGTCTCCCTGTCCCCCCATCCCGGGATATTTGTGCACACGGCACGCCGGGCAGCAGTTTTTTGCTCGCTCGTTTTACTTTTGCTTATTTCCGGCTGTGGTGAAACCGGTAGTCCTTTCCATTCGGATTCCGGTTTTTCTCTGGGACTTAATGACTCTGAGACTGCTCCGGCAAAGGATTCGCAGGAATTTGACTCCTTTCTGGAGGACTTATTCTGCTCGGAGATCAGCTGCAACACCATAAATCTCCACTACACACTATCCCACCCGGAGGAATACGGAATTACGGAGACCCCCATTACACTGGGCAATATTTCCGAAGGCACGGTTTTAGAATCCTCCGCCTCCATGGAAAATGCTCTTGCCGTGCTGAATGGCTTTGATTACGAGTCGCTCTCCCCCAGCCAGCAGCTCTCCTATGACGTAGTTTCCGACTATCTTACCACAGAGCTTGGGGCTGCCGATCTTTACCTCTACGATGAGGTTCTGCGCCCCTCCACCGGCATACAGGCACAGCTGCCTGTGCTCTACGAGGAATACCGCTTCGAAGATGAACAGGATATCAAAGATTACCTGGCGTTAATCGCTCTGACAGGAGATTATTTTGACCAGATTATTTCCTTTGAGGAAAAAAAGGTGGATGCCGGACTTTTTATGGCGGACTTCGCCTGTGAAACCATCATCTCCCAGTGCAGGGATTTTATCGCCGATGCAGACAGCCACTATCTCGTGGAAACCTTCAACAATAAGGTGGACTCCATGACGACGCTTTCCCAGGAAGCCAGAGAGGGCTACAAGCTGGAAAATGAAGCTCTGGTAAAGGATACGATTCTTCCGGCATACGAAAAGCTTGCCAATGCCCTGGAGGATTTTAAAGGGAAGGGAACCAACGACAGAGGACTCTGCTATTTCGCCGACGGGACCCGCTATTATGAATATCTGGTATACCACAATACAGGCTGCTCTGACACCATCGGTAATATTGAGAAAATGATTAACAAGCAGCGCGCTATCGATCTGCAGGATGCCGCAGATCTCACGAAGGAGGACACAGCTCTTTGGGAGAGGTGCAATGAGGTTTCCCTCTCCAACACCGATGCCGCCACTACACTGGCACATTTGCAGGAGGCAATGCTTGCAGATTTTCCGGCTCCACCGGACACCCGTTCCACCGTGAGCTACATTGACGAATGTATGGAGGACTATCTGGCTCCGGCATTTTACATTACCTCCCCCATTGACGACTATGTGGATAATTCTATTTTTATCAACCGGTCCACAGACACCTCCACCATGGAATATTTCACGACACTGGCGCATGAAGGATATCCCGGTCATCTTTACCAGACTGTAATGTCCTATGAAGCCGGTCTTCCGGATATCCGTTTTATCCTGAACTATCCCGGCTACGTGGAAGGCTGGGCGACCTATGTGGAAATGATGTCGTACCACTATGCAAGTCTGGATGAGGATGTTGCCAGTCTTCTGGAGTTAAACCAGTCCGCAATCTTAAGCCTGTATGCTTCTACAGATATCGGTATTCACTATGATGGCTGGTCCTTAGATGCAACCATAACTTTTTGGGAAAAATACGGAATTTCCAACGAGAATGCCATCCGCCAGATTTACGAATTGATTGTGGAGGAGCCTGCCCACTATCTGAAATACTATGTAGGTTACCTGCAATTTCTGGAATTAAAGGACACGGCGCAGAAAAAATATCTTTTGAAATATGATGATGCCGCCTTCCACCAGGCAGTTCTGGATATCGGTCCGGCGCCCTTTGCCATCATAGAGAAATATCTGGATGATTATTACGTGGCACCGTAGACGAAGAAAGCTGTCGCACCAAGAAATATCCGGATTTGATAATGCATATTATACTCGGATATTTCTTTGTGCGACAGCTTTCCGTCATTCTGACACGGGTACATCGCCCCACACCTGTTCGCAGAGTTCTTCGCAGTATTTCTTTGAGAAATTTGCATCCTGCTCTCTTATCGCATTTCTCGCTTCCAGTTCGTCTGTGTAGCGGGACAGCGGATAAACCGTCACACCGCCGATTCCTTCCTCCACATGACACACTAACGGCAGCACACCGTACTCTGCAATATACACCTTCCCCTGCTCATCCCTGGCAAGCTCCACCTGGGCGAGACCGCCTACCGAGCGGTTTGTAACTCCTTCCCCGCAGTTTGCAGTCCAGCTCACGAAATTTCCCAGCGAATAATACACCAGCATTTCATTTCCATTATCATCACGGACCCATTCCACCGGCTCAATCACATGGGGATGCGTACCAATCACAAGATCCGCACCGTGTTCCAGAAATATCCGCGTCCAATACTGCTGGTTCTCGTCAATTCCCAGATTATATTCTGTTCCCCAATGGGGGCACACCACAACAAAATCCGCCTGCTGCCCTGCTTTTTCCAGATCGGCAATCACCTTCTCCGTTTCCAGCAGATTCACGCCGTAGGGCATATCGGAGGGTAACTCCAGTCCATTGAGACCATAGGTATAATTGAGTATCGCTATGCGGATTCCGTTCTGCTCGCAGACATAGATTGTATCCTGAGCTTCTTTACTGCCGTTAATTCCCAGCACTGCAATGTCAGGGTAGGAATTCTCCCAGAAATTCAGGCAGTTCTGCAATCCCGTTTTTCCCTTATCCAGCGCGTGGTTGGTAGCATGAAGCACCACGTCAAAGCCCGCCTTCACCAATGCATCCCCTAACTCGTAGGGCGCATTAAAGCAGGGATAGCCGGTGATTCCCAGTTCGACACCGCCAATGATTACCTCCTGGTTTACGATTGCCAGATCTGCAGCGGAAATCTCTTCCCTTGTATTGGCAAACACTGCATCGAAATTATAGGTTCCGTCCTCCTGCATGCCGCTCTCCGCCACCGGAGGATGAAGGAGGATGTCTCCTACCATGACAAGAGAAACCGTTTCTGCCGCATCTTCATCATCGGAACTCTCCTCCTGCTTTTCCGCAGTCTGGGTATTTTCTGAGGAGTTATCCACGTTTTTTGTATCCGGCGCCGGGTTATCCACTGAGTTTTCCCCTTCCGTATCTCTCTGACTTCCGGCTTCTCCTAACTTGCCTCCGGCACTCCCGGCAGCTTCCGATATTTCCTCCCCGGAACCGTTTACCGCACTCCCGGCGGTTTCCGCCACTGGAACTTTTTCTCCAAAATTACATCCGGAAAGCAGAAGGGACAAATACAGACAGCCCACTGCAAACCCATTTCTTCTCTTCATGGAAGTCCTCCCATCACTGTAACAACGCCTGATATACATCCCGCTTGCTGATTCCCCGATCCTTTGCCACCCGCTTCATGGCTTCCTTGCGGTCAATCCCCTGCTCCTCATAAAGCGTCATATGTTCCTCTAAACTCATACTTTCCCAGGATTTCTTCTCCGCTTCCTCCAGCTCCGCAAAGGTCTTTCCCTCCAGTACAAGGACATATTCTCCACGCGGTTCCTGTTCTTTATAATAGGAAATACACTCTGAAATTGTCGTAAGTGTCTTTTCCTCATGACGCTTCGTAAGCTCCCGGCACACGGCAATTCTCCGGTCTCCCAATGTCTCATACAGCTCCTCCAGCGTAGTCATTAGGTGATGGGGTGCCTCATAGATAACGATAGTCCGGGTCTCATCGACCAGCTCCCGCAGCACACGGGCACGCTCCTTTTTGTCCCGGGGAAGAAATGCCTCAAAAGCAAATCGCCTGGTGGGAAGCCCTGACATGGTGAGCGCGGTGATGCATGCCGCCGGTCCCGGCAGAGAGGTTACTTCAATCCCCTCCTCATAGCAGATGCGTACCAACTCCTCACCGGGGTCGGAAATGCCCGGCGTTCCGGCATCTGTAATCAACGCAATATTTTTTCCCTCCCGAAGCCTGTCCACCAGTTGATACGCCTTTTCAATCTTATTATATTCGTGGTAACTGGTCATCGGTGTCTTTATGTCAAAATGATTCAGTAGCTTGATGGAATTTCTGGTGTCCTCCGCCGCAATCAGATCCACTTCCTTTAAGGTCCGCAGCACCCGGTAGGTGATGTCCTCAAGATTTCCGATGGGCGTGGCACACAAATATAGCTTTCCCTGCATAGTTTCCTCCGTCTCTTCTCCGCCCGGCACAGCCGCTTTTCTTCGGGCTGCTCCCTGCGACACCGTTTTCCCTAATCCGCTTTTCTCCGGCGCGGCATAATCACATAAAGTACGATTCCGAATGCCACGACACCGATGGATATGAGCTGGGAGGTAGATAACGCCCCTACGCTTCCCCGGTAATCGTTCCGCAGAAATTCCACCAGGAAACGCCCGATACCGTATAAAATCAGATACAATGCCCCAACCCGTCCGGTGCAGGGCTTTCTCCTTGTATACCACAGCAGAATTCCACAGATCAGAAAATCCCCGGCACTGGAAATGAGCTGGGTAGGAATCAGACTTACACCGTTTGGTGCAAATTTGGAATTATGGAAGGTAATTCCATACCAGGCATCCGTCTCTCTGCCGTAACAGCAGCCCGCGCAGAAGCAACCGATACGACCCAATCCCTGTGCCAGTGATACCGCCGGCATCACCAGATCAAAGTAGGGCAGAAATGCTTCCTTCCGTTTGTAGCGGCAATAAACGAAGCTTGCCACTACGCCGCCAATGATTCCGCCATATACCACATATCCGTTTTTGAAGTTCCAGAGGATGGAAGGGTCCTTAAGAATCGCCGGAAGCTCCACAATATAATAGAGGAGCCGGGTTCCCACCAGTCCTCCCAGGACTGCACAGAAAAAAATGCCCCAGATAGTGTCCTCGCTCAGCTCCTGCTTTTTCCCACGATGCAGGCTCATCCACAACGCGCCTAAAAAGCCCAGGGCAATCATCAGCCCATACATATGAATGGTAACGGGTCCTATTGCAATGTCATTAAACATAATTCTTTTCCTTTCCTACGCTCCGGCACACCGGAATATTTTAATACCCATAGATGTCATAAATTTCATCGGTGTATACACCCGGCTCCTTGTATACAATCAACGGCTTCTCCACCGTAAGCCGGGATTTTCCTCCCCGCAGCCCTTCCATGAGCACCATGTTCGGCTCCCGGTCAATATAGGGATATACCAGCTTCATCCTTTTCGGCTCAAGCCTGTACTCCACCATTTTACTCATAATCTCTGCCAGCCGGAAGGGACGGTGTACCATATAGAATCTGCCACCGGGCTTTAGAAGCCTTGCGCTTTCCCGCAACACATCCTCCAGCGTGCAAAGAACTTCATGTCTTGCGATTGCCTTCGCTTCCGTGGGCGAATTGAGACCGTGGTCGCCAATCATATAGGGCGGATTTGTGGTAATTACATCAAAAGAAGATGCTCCAAACAGCTTTGAAGCATCTTTGATATCTCCGGTTACGATTTTTATTCTGTCCTCCAGATGGTTGTAGCATACACTGCGGCGCGCCATGTCGGCGCTCTCCTCCTGGATTTCCAGCGCGGTGAAATCCTCCCCCTGCGTCTTCGCCTCCATCAGAATGGGGATGATGCCGGTCCCCGTTCCAAGGTCTAAGGTCTTTTCCCCCTTCTTCGCCCAGGCAAAGCCGGACAGCAGAACGGCATCCATACCGAAACAGAAACGCTTCGGGTCCTGAATGATAAAATATCCGTTCCGGTGAAGTTCATCCAACCGCTCATTTTCATGGACCAGATCATTTCTCATCGTCAATCTTGGATTTTCCTCCCTTGTCCTCTAACGCGGCAAGCTCTTTCATCTCCTGTGCAGAAAGCTTCACATTATCTTTTCTTCTTCTGGGCTTGAATCGAAGCTGCTCTACCTTGTACTCCCGCAGCTCTTTCTCGTCATCCACTTCCACCAGTACCTTTACCGTCTGGCGCAGCACATTTACGGAAGCCACCTCACCCCGCAGCTTATCATCGGTGGTGACACTGTCCCCTACGCCCGGAAGACGGCTGTTCAGATATTCATAGGTCTCCTCTTCATTCTTAAGGCAGCACATCAGACGTCCGCAGACCCCGGATATCTTGGTGGGGTTCAGAGAAAGATTCTGCTCCTTTGCCATCTTAATGGAAACCGGCGCAAATTCTGACAGATAGCTGTGGCAGCACAACGGTCTTCCACAGATGCCGATGCCTCCGATAATCTTTGTCTCATCCCTCACACCGATCTGGCGAAGCTCAATACGGGTGCGGAATACCGCCGCAAGGTCCTTGACCAGCTCACGGAAATCCACCCGTCCATCCGCTGTAAAATAAAACAGCAGCTTATTGTTATCGAAGGTGTACTCCGCCTCCACCAGCTTCATGTCCAGCTTGTGCTTGGCAATCTTCTCCAGACAGATCTTAAAGGCTTCCTTCTCCTTCTCATGGTTTTTCTGAACTGTTTTCTCGTCTGCCTCCGTAGCGATACGGATTACCGGCTTTAAGGGCTGGATCACCTTATCCTCGGGAACCTCCTTCGGCTCCATTAAGACTGTGCCCATCTCGACGCCCCGTGCAGTCTCCACAATCACATGGGTCCCGCTTTTTAATTTAAAATTCCCCGGTCCGAAATAATAGATTTTTCCTGCATTCCGAAACCGGACTCCTACTACCTTTATCATTCTAGTTCTCCTTTATTGTCAACAGTAAAAGCTCTATCACCAGATCAAAATTCACGTTGGCATTCAGGCGCACCTGCGCTTTCTGCAACGCCTCAATAATCAGTTCAATCCCCTGGTAGGAGCTTTTTTCCGCCTGCCGCTTAATCTCATAAACCTCGTCCTTGAAAACGAGCTTATTCACATCCCCGGTGGCCTTAAAGTAAAGCACATCCCGGTACCAGACCATCATCAGGTCAAAGTAATCGTTAATCTGAAGCTTATATTCTCCAATCTGCTTCACCGCCTCAGTCATCTCATAGAGGTCAATATCCTTAAGCCGCTTAATAAGCTGCAGTACGGATGCCTTCAGCTCATTGAAGCTGTCGGAGGATGCAAGCTGGATTGCCTTCCCCACATTTCCCTGGGCAAAAGCCACACAGACCTGTGCCTGATAATCCGGAATCTGATACTTGCTCATGAGATACCTCTGGATTACTTCATCCGGCACTGCCTTGATATTTAAGGTGACGCACCGGGATAAAATCGTCGGCAGAAAAGCATCGGCGTTTGTCGTAAGCAGAAGAATCACCGCATAAGCCGGCGGTTCCTCAATGGTCTTTAACAGCGCATTCTGCGCCTGCACGTTCATTTTCTCCGCCTCATCAATAATGTAGACCTTATGCCTGCTGCTGTAGGGCTTAATCCCAATGTCGTTATTCACCTGGCTGCGGATATCGTCCACCGATATGGTATTTGGCTTTTCATGCCCCACGTAAATGATGTCCGGCTGGTTCCTTCCCACCGCCTGCTTGCAGGAGTGACATTCCATACAGGGATCCTTCTCCCCCGCCTCACACTGCAGCGTCATGGCAAATGCTTCCGCCAGCATCATTTTACCGGATTTATCCGGCCCGTTGATAATATACGCATGGGACACTTTATCCATAGTAATGGCATTCTGCAGATGCTCAATAATCTGTCCATGCCCGATAATGTCCTTAAAACCTGCCATAGTTCCCTCTTTCTATTCTTCTACGTCAGAATGTCCAACAACAATCCCTCAATCTCACCGATTTTGCTTAAGATGGCAATGTGATCCTGCTCATCCTTCACCAGCTCCTGCGCCAGTTCATCCAGGTTGGAATCCAGGAGGCGAATCAGCCCGTAGACTCTGTGACGCCCCTTGCGGTCCAGAAAATTCTCCCTGGAAAACTTGTGGGAACGATACACCACCTCATTGAGGAAGGTGCGGATCAGTTCCCGGTAATGCTTCATGTCCCGAATATCCATGTGCTGCGCCAGACGGTTTCCCTGCGCTGTAATATCACTTAACAGCGTATCCACCTTCTGCTGCAGGTCTGCATCGGAAATGGCACTTGCCAGAGTAAACTTAAAGGAGCCATCCCCCTGCACGGTATTTTCCGTGTCCGGTACCTGGGTTACCTGTGCCGCATTATTTACTTTGATATCCAAAAGCATCACCTTCTTTTATAAAACGCTTAATCTGTTCTAATGTTTCCCGCCGATCTTCGTTGGTAAAACGGAGCGTAATTTCCGCGTCCCTCAGCTTCTCCTCGGAAAAATCCTCCGCGTCCGCCAGAAATCTGCGGCACAGCTCCTCATATTTCGGAACCGTCTGCTGCCGTTCCCTCTCTAGGGCACGCTGCAGCCGCTCTCCATCCTCCACCTCAATATAAATCGGAACGACTACGTCTTTTCCATAGTATTCCCGGAGCCTTAAATAGCTTTCCAGCGTGCCAATCACCAGATAGTTCTGCCCCGTCTTAAGGTTCACCTGCCCATCGTCCACGGTAAAATATTTCCATATCCCATGTACGGTATGGTACGCCCGCAGTTCGATAATTCTCCCCTGCCGGTTCAATTCCGCCACTTTATCCTCGTCGCAGAAAAAATATTCCTGCCCGTTCTGTTCTCCCGCCCGCATGGGTCTTGTGGTATATGAAATAATTGTCTTCAGGGAAAGCTCCCCGTCCTCTAACAGCATACGGAACAAGGTGTCCTTGCCACAGGAGCTTTTTCCCAGCATACAATAGATTCTGCCCATGATTCCTGCTTTCTTAGTATAATATAGTCTTTAAAAATATACAATCTTTATCCGGGTCATCCGCTCCGTCAATCCGGATGCCGCCGCCCGCAAGCTGCAGCTTCTTCTCGGCACAGAGGAAAAGCCGTTCCACAAATTCCTGCGTGATGACCTCCCCCGGTACAATCAGAGGAATTCCCGGCGGATACAGACAAATATAATCCGCTGCCACCCGCCCCTTCGCCTGTTCTGCCCGCACTTCCTCCCAGGGAAGCTCCGATGCACCGGCAATGGAGAGCTTCTTTGGATTCTTCTGATATACCCTGTGGATAAAAGAATTCTCTGTACATATTATATCATCTTTCCGCACGGCTGTCTTGCACAAATCACTGTCAATTTCATGCAGCGCCACGGAAAGCCGCCCGAAGCCCTCGTCTGTGTCCATGATGCTGGTCATCCCCAGTACATAATCCCCGGAAACCATTTCCATCTGCAAACGATAGTCCCCTAGCAGACGCCGGTGCAGCTCCTCCCCGGTGATTCCGGCACGGTCTGTAAAAATCACGAGCTTGGAATCGTCCCAGGATGCCCCGTCCTCCTGCCGGTCTGCACCTAGTACCCGAAGCATCGTTAAATCCTTCACACTCTCATAGAACCCGTCCAGCCGTTTCCGGTAATCCGCAAACAGCCGCCCGCCGTCCTCCTGCAGCATCCGGATGCAGGCATCCATCCCCGCCATAAACAGATAGGAGGGAGAACTGGTTTCAAAGACGGCAAGAAACCGGGACACCTCCGCCGGATTAATCCGGTCCGAGCACAGATGTAAAAGCGCTGTCTGAGTGAAAGAAGGCAGTGTCTTATGAAGACTCATAATCACCGCATCCGCCCCCTGCCGCACCGCGCTTTCCGGGAATCCTGCCCCGAATCCAAGATGTGCTCCGTGGGCAGCATCCACAATCAGCGGAATTCCGGCTGTATGTGCCGCCTCTGCAATCGCCTCCACATCGGAAACCACACCCTCATAGGTGGGGGAGGTGAGAATCACCGCCCGGATATCCGGCTGCGCAGCAAGCGCCGTCCGCACCTCTTCCGGTGGGATTTTCCCCAGGATTCCGCAATCCATAATCTCCGGGTAGAGATACTCCGCCTTAAGCTCCCGCAGATACAGCGCATGATACACCGCCTTATGGCAATTGCGCGCCAGAAGGACCTTATCGCCCTTTCCTGTGGCGGCACAGATTGCCGCCAGCAGGCCACAGGTACTGCCATTCACCAGATAAAAGCTCTGCTTTGCCCCATACAGCCCTGCCGCCCGCTCCTGCGCTTCCTTCAGGATCTCGCCCGCCTGATGCAGGTTGTCAAACCCGTCAATCTCCGTAATATCGATCTCGTAAGGATTGGGAAAAGAGAGCGCCCGCCGCTTATGCCCCGGCATATGAAACGGATACGTGCCGCTGTGACTGTAAGATTCTAATTTTTGATCCAGATACTCCATTATTTAACTCCCAAATCCCTGACTACTCCAGAAATCTTCCCAGATCCGGCATCCAGTCCCCGAAAAATACCTCATCCCTGCTGATGGCATTCCACACGCCGGGAAGAAATTCGCCCAGCAGCTCCATCACATCATCCCAGGAAGGAGATTTCTTTTTCTGCTGCCGCAGATAACGCGCCCAGCGCTTTCTCATATACGTGTAGTCCCGATAGGACAGAATTGTCCCGGCACGGTCCTCTCCGGGCACAAGCCCGTTTTTCTGACACAGTTCACCCAGTAACTCCCGGATATGCCTGCCATCCAACGGCTCCCGGGAAAGAATCTGATAAACCGTATCATAGGCTTCCATCTCCGGAATCAGCTCCATATCTCTTACAATTGCAAATAACTGCTCCGACAAAAGCATATCCGCCGGATACTGCATATAGGAAATCTCCCTGCCGCCATCCAGAAAAGGAACCAGCTTCTTTTTTACCGGAAGCACTGCGGGAACACCGATTTCCCGGATTTTTACCTGCACCGGCACTTTCATTTCTTCAAACTCCGCCACAATATCCAGCGTCAGCAGTTCCTGATTCAGGGAAAAATTCCCCCGCCATTTGATTTCCGGCACCTTCTCCTTCTGTACAATCTGCGCAAGAATCAGAATTGCAACCTTGACAGACAGCTTCTGCCCCGGCTCCAGACTCCCCTTCTTCACAATCCTCTCATCATTAAGATAAACATAGTTTAAATCCAGTATATTTTTCTTACCGTACTGCTCAATCCCCAGCTCACTGCCGTTTTTCAGCCACAGATAATCCGCAAAGCCGGAATCCGCCAGCAGCGCGACAATCTCCTCTAAAACCCAGCCTGCCAGCAGCACAGAAAAAGGCATCTTTAGCGCATCGCTCTTTGCCTTCAAATCTGCTTTCGTTATCGCCACACGTTTCATTTAAAGCCATGCTCCTATCATCATCTGCACCTTTTTTACCACCCGGCGCTCCTTTGCGTACTCCATAAGCTTCGCCACGTCCTTTTCCGGGTCCCGGATATAGGCAAAAAGCCCCTCCCGGAACAGCTCACGCTCCATTTTATCCTCGTACTTCAGACAGTCACAGACCAGACGCTCCTTCTCATAGACCTTCATCGAAGCCCCGCCAAATGTGACCTCCTTCGCTCCAAGCAGCAGAACCTCCGGCTCCGTGTACAACGGCATCACCTGCGGATAATCCAGCTTAAACCGGGATTTTGACGTGTTTTTATCCACCGCCAGCCAATACCCGTAAGGCTTTCTGGTCAGATAACCGTAGGCATAAAGCCCGCTTTCCAATGTCAGCACGCAGTCCGGATATAATCTTGCAATCAGTTCATCCTCGGAAAAATCGCTGATCCGCACAGCATAATAGCCATTTTTCAGACGGATTAAATCCCCCTTTTCCACAAAATCCAGAATCCTCCGGTAATCAATCCCCAGCTCATTTAACTGCGCCTTTTTAACCACGCCGCCATTCTTGTAGATGAACTCCTTCACCCGGTCCAGAATCAGCTCTCTCTTCTCGTTAATCACATAGGAATCCGACATTTTTCTCTCCCCCTCCGGTGTCCCCCGGAACTGTAAAAATTTGCCACTCCTCAAACGTATCTGCGGTACTTATTTCACTATAATTCATATCCCTGCTTTTGTCAATTTCCGGCGCTAAGAGCGGGGGCAAAAAATTCCGCTCCCCGGACAGAATTTCATTTGCATTTTTCCCCGTGGTGTTTTACCATGAAAAAGGACATTTTCTTTTGTCCCATATGTCGCTTGTAAAAGCTATGTACGTAGGTTTTTTATAAAGAAAGGACGACTTTGCCATGGACAAGCATTCCACATCACTCCGCAAAAATCCCTCCCGGGAGACCTGTGAAGGTATCATCCGGCGGATTCTCATGACTGAGATTCTGGAAAAGGGAAAAAACGAGCATTTCAAAAGCGCCGCGGATTTTATGTCTTATTTTGAGTCCCTCTATCCTGCCTCCGATGCACTGACCAAACAGGTACAGCGCGCTGTCCGTTCCATGGATATGCCAAAGGATGACCTGGGCTACTTCATCCCCAATAAAACTACGGAGCAGTTAGAACAGGAAAAGGAATTGAACTATCTTTTCCGGAAGACAAATGCAGCCCTGATTTCCATGGAAGACTGTGAGCCCGTCTTCCTGAAAACCGAGCCAAGCCTGAAAGCATATCTTCTGCACGTCATGGAAACCTCCCCCACCTTTGAGGGAAAATTCCTGACCATCCAGGAGACCTCCAACGGTCTGATTATCTACACAAACAACCGCAGAGAGTTGGAAATTCTCCTGCAAAGCCTAATTGTCTGACAATTTGATGTTTATTTTTTCATGTCTTGAAATCCAAAAAACGACAATAATTCTCATGAATTATTGTCGTTTTTTGGAACTTATCTAATATTCACCGCGTCTTCTTCGTCTTTTTCTCTTCTTTCGGATTCTGCGGAACTGCTCTTTGCGCTGTCTCTTCACTTCCCGGTTGTGACGGATGATGTAGAAATTATCCACGAAATATTTGATGACAAATCCAATCACCACTGCAGCTATCACGCCCAGTACACACAGAACGATTGTCAGCGGATTAATCTGAATCACAGAAACCTCCTGCGTCGTCTCCTCCGTACTGTCAGTCACCTCTTCATTTCCAAACACAAAGCCGTGAATCTGGGCTCCCGTCCGTACAATATCCGCTCTACCCACAACACGGTCTGCGTAGGTATATTCTATGCTCCCCGCCACATTTTTGTCGTCACTGTCGTATACGATTTTGGAAGCGGCATCGGAAAACTCCGCTGTTTTCGGAAGGACTATACTGGCGGTCTTATCAATGTCCACAAACGCCTCATTTGTATTCAGAGAACCTGCACTGCTCTTCTCCATGGCATTATAGTTTGTCTCATTCTCCGCCACATTAAAGAGCTGGAAATTGTCAAACGCATAATCAAACAGCGCCGGGCTGTCCAGCCACTGATTGGGAAATTCCGTCCTCATGACAACACAGATTAACGTCATATCATCCTTTTCCGCATAGGTAACCAGCGTATATCTGGCGTCGTCCGTATATCCGGTCTTGCCGCCGACACAATAGGGATACATATAATTCAGCTTCCAGGAATACAGCATTTCATTATGATTACAAAGATAGGTATTCTCATCATGCTTGTTTGTGGGCGGAATCGTGTAGCGCGCTGTGCCCGTAATGATGCGGAAGGTCTCATTCTCATAAGCCGCCCGGGCAATCAGTGCCATATCATAGGCACAGGTATAATGATTCTCATCCGGCAAGCCATGCGGATTGGCAAAATGGGTATTGACGCAGCCTAATTCCTCCGCCTTCTGATTCATCATATCCACGAAGGCTTCCATCGACCCTGCCACCGCCTCCGCCACCGCATAAGCACATTCATTGGCAGATTCCAGCATAATGGCATACAGACACTGCTCCATGGTCATCTGCTCCCCATAATCCCGGGCAATGCCGGAGCCCTCCGTATTGTCAATCGCTTCATCCGAAAAGGTAATCACCTGATTGAGCTGTGAATTTTCCAGCGCCACCAGTACCGTCATAATTTTCGTAATACTGGCAGGATACTGCTTCTCCGTAATATTCTTATCGTAAAGAATGGTCCCCGTGGACTGCTCCATCACAATTGCCGACTGGGCGTCCACCTCCGGCGCATCCGGCCAGTAATCCGTGGCCTGTGCCCTCTGGGGAAATGCTGCTGTCAGAAAGATTCCCAGAACCAGCCCGACTGCTCTTTTCCATTTTCCTTTTATCTTCATCCCGTTACTCCATCTAATCCTCATCCCCGGTTCACCAACCCCAGGTGCTAGTAAACTATTATCAGTATAAGCGTTGAAAAAAATACATGCAATAACTTTTATTCTGAAAAATAGCTTTTTTTCTGCTTCCTTTTATTATAAAATACGGATAGTAGTTTCAGGGCAAAAGCTCTGGAACAGATTTTACATTGTAAATAAGGAAAGGATCTGTTTATGAGATTACGCAATATACCAGGCGCCGACGAGGCGATTATGAACAGTGAATACTGCATCAAAGAACCGGAAATACAGCGTGGAAACTGGCAGTCTCTTTTTCCCGCCGCCCAGCCGCTCCATATCGAGGTGGGCATGGGAAAGGGACGCTTCATTATGGATATGGCTGCCTCCCATCCGGAGATTAACTACATCGGTATCGAGCGCTATTCCAGTGTCCTTCTGCGCGCTTTGCAGAAAATGGAGTTAACCCCTCTTCCCAATCTGAAATTCATCTGTATGGATGCTGCAGATCTGCCGGAGGTATTCGCCCCGGAGGAGGTTGCCCGCATTTATCTGAATTTCTCAGACCCTTGGCCGAAGGACCGCCATGCCAAGCGTCGTCTTACCTCCCGCCAGTTCTTTGTACGGTATGACCAGATTTTAAAGAAGGACGGACGTGTGGAATTTAAGACCGATAACCAGGAGCTTTTCTCTTTTTCACTGGAGGAGATTCCGGAAGCCGGATGGCACCTGGACGCTTCCACCAGGGATCTGCACCACGACCCGGTATTGAATAAGGGAAATATTATGACGGAATACGAAGAAAAATTCTCTGCTCTGGGAAATCCCATCTGTAAGCTGATTGCTTCCCGATAATGAACTGCCTGTCCTGTCTATGGACAGGCTTCTCTCAGCGTTCCTATAGAAAAAAAAGAAAGCACCAACCCCACAGCCTTCCGCTGCAAAATCGGTACTTTTGAATGCGCCACCAGGGGTTCGAACCCTGGACACCCTGATTAAGAGTCAGGTGCTCTGCCAGCTGAGCTAGTGGCGCGTCTCTATATCTCTTAGCGACGAAAATTATTATATAATAGAACTTAAAAAAATGCAACACTTTTTTTAAACTTTTTTTAAAAATATGATATACTTGAATTAGCTTTTTCATAAACTATTATTTATGGAGGTTTTCTATGCGCGTTGAAGAGAGATTTTTAAAATACGTTTCCTACTGGACTACTTCTGACGAAGAAAACAGTCAGAAGGACGGCTCTGCAAATATTCCGTCCAGCAGCCGTCAGTTTACGCTTGGCAGGGTATTGGAGCAGGAATTAAAGGAGCTGGGATTATCCAATGTGGTTCTCACCGAGCACTGCTATGTCTATGGACTGCTTCCCGCCACACCGGGTTATGAAGGGAAAAAATCCGTGGGCTTCATTTCCCATATGGACACTGCACCGGATTACTCCGGCGAAAATGTAAAGCCCCAGATTATTCAAAATTACAACGGGGAAGACGTGGTTCTTCCGGGAAGCGGTGCCGTCCTTCGCGTCAGCGATTTTCCATCCTTAAAGAATTTAAAGGGACGCACTCTGATTACCACAGACGGAACCACTCTGCTGGGTGCAGACGATAAAGCAGGTCTTGCGGAAATCCTCACGGCGGTGGAGACACTGATTGCTTCCGGCAATCCCCACGGTGACATCTGGATAGGCTTTACACCGGATGAGGAGGTGGGAAACGGCGCCGACCTGTTTGATTTGGATTACTTCAAGGCGGATTTTGCCTATACTCTGGACGGTGATTACGAGGGAGAAGTTGCCTACGAGAATTTCAATGCTGCCAGCGCTGTTTTTTCCATAAAGGGTGTCAATGTGCATCCCGGCGAGGCAAAGGATATTATGGTCAATGCGGCTCTTGTCGCCTGTGAGCTGCAGTCCCTGCTGCCGGAGCAGGAAACACCGGCGCACACCGAGGGCAGAGAGGGTTTTTACCATCTCACCGATATGAAGGGGGACGTTGCCGCAGCCACGCTTTCTTATATTGTGCGGGATCATGACAAAAGAAAGTTTGAAATGCGCTTAAACAAGCTCCGCACGCTGGAGGTGGAAATGAACCAGAAATATGGGAAGGGTACGGTGACACTTACCATCACCAATTCCTATTCCAATATGCTGGAGATTATTGAGCAGCATCCCTATGTGGTGGACATTGCAAAGAAAGCCATTTCAAACGTAGGTTTAGAACCGCTTTCCCGCCCGGTGCGCGGCGGCACGGACGGTGCCAGACTCAGCTTCATGGGTCTGCCCTGCCCGAATCTTGGAACCGGCGGATACGGCTTCCACGGACCTTACGAGCACATCAGCGTGGAGGGCATGGAAACTGCGGTTCAGGTCGTGCTTGAAATCGTAAGGCTGGTGGCGGAAGCGTAAAAATTCCCACCTATCTTCATCCTCAATGGTCCAGATAGCTGCAAATATATTTTCAATTTATAAATTTTTACACCAAATCCTATAAGATAAAAGGAGTTATACACAAAGTTTAAATAGTTCGTGTATAACTCCTTTTTTACGTTATTGAAAATTGCTCGTACAAGACGATACTTTTATTTACAGGTTTGCAATTAATGCTGCTATCTCATCCGGAGTCATGAGCTTGTTAGGATTGGATAAATCCGGTGCCGGCGGCTTCGGGGCTTCCTCCACTGCCGGGGGCTCCTCCGGTGGCATCTCTTCGATCACCGGTGCTTCCTCCAGCGGTATCTCCTCCATTGCCGGAGCTTCCTCCAGCGATATCTCCTCCATTGCCGGTTCATCTCCCAGATTGGCAAATGCACCCAGTCCGTCATCCAGACTTGGCAAATCGTCAAGCCCTCCGCCAATATTTAAATCATCTCCCATATTGAGACCGTCATCCAGGCTTGGCAGGTCGTTAAGTCCTCCCTCCGAACTTAATTCCTCTCCTATATTGAGACCGTCATCCAGACTTGGCAAATCGTCAAGTCCTCCTCCAATACTTAATTCCTCTCCTATATTGAGTCCGTCATCCAGGCTTGGCAGGTCGTCAAGTCCTCCCTCCGGACTTAAGTCATCCTCAATTCCAGGCAATCCATCGACAAAGCCGAAACCATCATCCAGACCTGGCAACTCCTCTATATCAGTCTGACTGCTTTCCTCCTGTTGCTGGCTCTCCGCCTCCACCATACTCAATTCTTCACCAAAGCCCTCAATTCCGTCAAAATTCAGACCGTCATCAAATACACTGTCCGATACAGGCTCAACAGGCATTGCCTCAAGCTCCGGTTCGGCAGATAGCTCTTCAAATTCCGGTTCGGCAGATATCTCCTCAAGCTCCGGTTCAGCGGGTATCTCTTCAACCTCCGATTCGATTTTTGACATCTCCGAACGGGCAGTTTGTTCAGAGATACTTAAACCCGATGAATACACAGGCTGCGGTGCGGGAATCTGATCCGGAATTGCTTTCACAGAAGCCTCCAGAATCTCAACCGCTTTGCCAATTTCCTGTTTTATGGTATTCTCCGTACCTTCTGCCGCAGAGGAAATCTGCTGCTGCATCTTCTGGAACTGCTGGTCAAACTCTGTTTTCTGGCTTCCTATCAATTCATTATTCTGATCCAGCTTATCCTCAAAATCAAAGAAACGCTCCATTACCTTATCGTTGGAATTCATAATCGCATCTGCATTTTCCTTGCTTCTGGCAATCATGATCTTAGCAGCAGCCTTCTGGGCTTTCATAATATCCTCACTGCAGGTCTGGCTATTCTCCCCCAGTGTCTCCAACTCTTCTCCTGTCTTTTTAAGCAGAAGAAAAATCGCTTTCTCTGTCTTAAAAATATATTCAAACCGCTCCTCGGTGCTCTTTTCCTTTTTTTCTTTTTCCTTTGCACCAAAAAACAATATTGCAAAAATTCCACCCAGAAGAAGCAGCGTCAACAAAATCAACAGCAGAATATTTTTCGGCATATTGATCATGACATACAGATCTGCTATAAAAAGAATCACCGTAAGAAATATAGCTGCAATAAAAATTATGGGTCTTGGTTCCTTCTTTTCCATAGTGTACCTCCATCCAGTACTAATCTGGTACTATTGTATCACATTCTATAAAAGTTGAAAATAAAATTTCATTAATTTTCCTATCTTGTTACATCTTTGAGCCATTTTTTTGTGCGGTATCTCCAAAGTGTAATGGGAAGTTTGATTACCTCATCGCTGAGCAAAACCATATATGTCACATACACGCCCAATTTTAACACAAAGGCAGAAATGATTCCACCGAAAATTGCAACTCCCCACATGAAAATCAGATCCAGATAAAGCCCGAATCTGGTATCTCCTCCGCTACGGCATATACCAACTACAATTGTACTATTTACAGACTGTCCGATTACAAAATAGGACATCACAAACATCATGAAATTCAGATATTCCTTTGCCTCCGGTGTCAGTACCAATGCTGCAATGGAAATGGGGCGGGCTATCAGCACCACTGCTGTTCCAAGAAATCCGGTTATGATGCTCAAAATCACAAATTTCCTGCCATACATTTCTGCCACATCCCGTTTTCCTTCTCCGATGACCTTGCCTATCATGATTGCCGCGGCACTTGCCACACCAAATGCAATAACCATGGCAAGCTGGCGTACCACCTGTGCCACGGAATTTGCTGCCACCACTGCACTTCCCATATGTCCCAGCACCGCTGAAATGCTGGAAACGCCTGCTCCCCAGAAAAGCTCATTTGCCATGACCGGCACGGAATATTTCATAAAATCCTTCCACAGAAGCCGGTCGTTCAGGAACAGATACGACAAATGAAAGGGGAGCACATCATTTTTCCATCTGTCATAGACAAAAATGATAAGAAACTCCACACTGCGGGCAGCCACCGTACCGATTGCCGCACCCCTAATTCCGAGAGCGGGGCAGCCTGCCAGTCCAAAGATCAGAAACGCATTTACCACGATATTCACAATCATGGAGGATAGATAAACCACTGTGGCAATCACCACCCGTTCCATGCTGCGCATTGTATTCAGATAAGTCATGGTGACAGGAATCAGTACGTAGGAGAAACAGACAATGCGCAGATAATCCGTTCCATAGGCAATCACCCGGGCATCATTTGTAAAAATATGCATGAGTGTTTGCGGTATCGCTAACGTCACTGCCATAAATATGATTCCTACACATACCGAAATTTTCATTGCCATACCGAAAACCTTCTGTATTGCAGTAAAATCTTTTTTCCCCCAGTACTGGGCAATCAGCACCGATGCCCCCGACATGATGCCAAATAACAGCAGGCTCATGATAAAATTAATCTGGCTTCCCAAGGAAGCGCCGGAAAGCACCTTCTCTCCCACTCTTCCCAGCATAATCACATCAATGGATGAGATACCCACATTAATAAGGTTCTGCAGCGCAATGGGAAGAATCAGCACACCCACCTTCCGGTAAAACTCTTTATTTTCTTCCATAAATCCCTCTCTGTCAGTGCTTTATGATTAAAAATAAAAGAACCAAAATCCTGCGTTTGGTTCTTTCAATTTACATTGCTCTTATTATATCGTGTCCGTAGCCGGATATTGATAATTTTTTGACTCCGATTACTATATCAAAATAACATACAATCTGACTTTCTTCAATATTATTTACATTGTTTTTGTGTATTTCTCATGTAAGCTTTTCCTCAACTGAAGATTATTAGGATTTTTGTACTGCTCCCTAATTACTGTTTTTTGACCATCATTGACTCAAATTTACTCTGCTTTAACGTTTGCTTCGGCATCGGTGTCTGATGTCATTGCATATCGCTTAAAACTTCTTACCCTCTTTCATGAATTCCAGAATATTAATATGCTTTATTCCATTTCTTTTTTGAAGCAAATAATCTGTTGTCACAACATACTTCATGTAATTATCTCTAATCATTTCCAATGGTTTGTATTCTCTATCTTCGGTCT
>JBJEJC010000031.1:0-21306 GCA_051877675.1 Roseburia sp.
TCCGCTGCGGGTAGTCCTCCTTCGTCTCAAAGGGAACCAATGAGGGAACAATGTCCGTCACCGTATGCCCCGTTTCCCTTGCAAAACGGTAACCGTCTCCGGTGGAACCGGTGGTCTGGTAAGAAAATCCCCCGGTGGCAATGACAACAGCATCCGCCTCTAAGGTGGTACAATCCGTAAGACGCACTCCCACGGCATGGGTGCAGGAAGCCGCTTCCTTTTTGTCCCTGTGCATCTTCTCCTCCGGCGTCCCCTGGTCCTTCGCCGGCTCCTCATCCCGCATTGTCAGAATCTCCGCCACCTCCGTGTGGAGCATGACTTTAACCTGCCGCTCTTTCAATGTTCTCTGGAGAGCTGCAATCACATCGGACGAATGGTCGGATACCGGAAACACCCGATTTCCCCGCTCCACTTTCGTGCGAAGCCCATGATTCTCAAAAAAATCGATTACCCTCTGATTATCACAGGCATAAAAGGCACTGTAAAGGAATCTGGAATTGCTGACCACATTGGCAAAGAACACCTCCATATCGCTTGCGTTGGTGATGTTGCAACGCCCCTTCCCCGTGATAAAAAGCTTCTTGCCCAGCTTTTCGTTTTTCTCCAGAAGGGTTACTGCATGTCCCTTCTCCGCTGCGGCAATCGCCGCAAACATTCCCGCTGGTCCTCCTCCGATTACGATTACTCTACTCATTCCGGTCTGTATCTCCTATTTTCGCATAACGCATTTTGATGGAGTCATCGATGTAATTAATCTCATCATTCTCATACACCTGATACTGATCCCAGATATCCTCCAGCATCTCCAGCGTTTCCGCCACCTCACTCTGTTTGCGCATACACAGTGCCACAATCAGAGCATTGATTACACTCAAGGGAGCCACCAGAGAATCCACAATGGAAGACATATCGCTGTCCGCAATCAGATTGCAGGAAGAATACAGATTCATGGGGGAATGCACACTGTCCGTCAGCGTGATCACCTTGGCGCTGCGGTTATTTGCAAACTCCAATGCCTTTAAGGTACGCATGGAGTATCGCGGAAAGCTGATTCCGATAATCACATCTTCCTTTCCGATCCGTACCATCTGCTCTAAGATTTCACTGGAGCTGTTGGTCTGTAACAGATGCACATTTTCAAACATCAATGTAAAATAAAATGCCATAAAACTTGCCAGCGGCGCACAGCTCCGGATGCCGATGATATAAATATTTCTGGCATTTAATATGGTATCCACTGCCAGTTCAAAGGCATTGTGGTCTATTTTCTCCAGGGTTGACTGGAGCTTATCCGCATCGGATCTAAGCACGGTTTCCAGAATTCCCGACTGACCGATTCGTCCGTAGGTAACCTCCATACGCTGCATGGAATTGAGTTTTCCGCGCACCAGCTCCTCCAGGGCACTCTGGAATTCCGGATACCCTTTGTAGCCAAGATGGGTGGCAAACCGCACAACCGTGGACTCACTGACTCCCACTACCTCACCGAGCCGGGCAGCCGTCAAAAACACTGCTTTGTCATAATTATCCGTGATATAGGTGGCAAGTAATTTCTGTCCCTTGCTGAGTTTGCTGTATGCCTCATTTATCCGGCTGCGTAAGTCATTTTTGTTGCTCATTACACTGCACCTGTGCAACGCGGATAAACAATCCGCATCACATCCTTTTTGTCTGAAATCATCAATGTTATTATTATAACAAATCAGAGGCTTTTTGCAAGAATATCCTGATGTGAAAAAGTCTGTGACACATCCCCTGCATCAGCTTTGTATCATTTTCATCCGGTAAAACTCCCCTTTTTGTGCCATCAGTTCGTCAAAGGTTCCGTACTCCACACAGTGTCCGTCTGCAATCACCGCAATTTTGTCCGCATCCCGGATGGTGGAAAGCCGGTGTGCCACAATAAACGTGGTTCTCCCATCTGTCAGATTATGCAGCGCCTCCTGAATCAGCTTCTCGGAAATACTGTCCAGCGCAGAGGTTGCTTCGTCCAGCACAATCACCCGGGGATTCCGGATCAATGCGCGGGCAATGGCAATACGCTGTCTCTGTCCGCCGGAAAGCTTACCGCCATGCTCTCCCACCATGGTATCGAGTCCCTTGGGAAGCCCTTCAATCAGATCCGACAAGTTCGCTGCTTTCACCACCCGGGCAAGCTGTTCTTCCGTCACATCCTCGCAGCCGTAGATGATGTTCTCCCGGATGGTGCCGGAAAACAGAATAGACGTCTGCGGCACCACAGCCAGATATCTGCGGTAACTGCGCAGGTCAATTTCCCGCATATCCTTTCCATCCAGCAGTACTTTCCCGTCGTCGCTTAAATGAAAGCCTATCACAAGATTTAAAATTGTGGATTTTCCGGCTCCGGACTCTCCCACAAACGCGATGGTTTCTCCCTGATTCACATGCAGATTCAGATGGTCCAGCACATTTTTCTCATTATTTTTATAATGAAATGATACATCGGAAAAATCAAATTCCCCATACACCTCTTTGAGCACTTCTTTTCCCTCGTTTTCCTCCACATCCTCAGAAAGCAGTACCTCGCCAATAGAGTTCACAGACTCGATTCCCTTTGTGATGGTGGGAAGTAATGTCACAATTGCCGATACCTGGTTTACCACGGTAGCAAAATAGCTCTGGTACAGGGTGATGTCTCCCGCCAGAATTTTACCCTTTAACGCCAGATAGCCGGTAAACGCCAGGCAGATTACCTGGAATACCTGAAAAATTGCCCAACCCACCGAACCAAACAGTGCCTGCACCAAATCCAGCTTATAGCCCTTCTCTGCCACTGCAAAAAGCTGCCCGCTCATTTTCTCCACTTCCTCATCCTCCAGTGCATGGGCACGGGTGACCGGAACCAGCTCCACCATTTCCATGACGCGGGCGGAAGTCTCCTCCATCTCCTTGCGGAACTCATTATTGCGCTTTCGCATTGCTCCCCGGAAGGACACCATCGTGATTGCCGCCACAGGCGCAGTCAGCAGGAAAAAGACAAACACAATTCCGCTTTTTGAAGCAGTCACCACCAGTGCCACACCGATATTCAATGCAATATTTAAGATACTGAGAAACATCTGGGTCGACAGCGTCTCCACAGCTTCCACATCACGCATGATTTTCGACTGCAGACGGCCGGACTGTGTCTCCACATGATAGGAAATGGAAAGCTGCTGGAGTTTACGAATCAATGCCTTCCTGAGCCCCGTCTCCGCATATCGCGTTGCAAGACTTTTGTAGGACGTATACAGATAATTTGCAGGAATATTTATGCCAATCAATGCCGTCTCCAGAATCGCATAAAACAGAATATTCCGAATCGTATCCGGATTTTTTGCTGCCACATCGTTGATAATATTGGCTGTGATAATGGGCAACACCCACACGCAGGCATGCTTCACAAAAAAGCAGATTACCGCCATAACAAACTTGTGATAATTGCCTTTGTAAAGAGAAAGCAATATTTTCATGGGATGTCCCTGATAGTTACGGTAGCACGCAATAAACCAGCTTTCCACGTCAATCTGCTTCTTTGGCGCTGTCCGTCTCTCAAAGCTATTCTTATCGGATTTGTGCATCGTCATCTTCCTCTTTTCTTCCATAGCATTTCAAATAAGCACAAAGAACTGCCTTCCGCTTTGGAAGGCAGTTCCAGTTCCTGTCATATACCGGAAAACACAAAACATTTCCCGGCGCACCGGTAAGCAGTACATTAAAACTCATACCGTACACAACTTTTATACCGGATATGCTCCGTTCTTTGTATCAGCGATCGTTGCATCTACCTTCTTCTGCTGTGCCTCGCGGTACTTGAAGAATTCGGTGGCAACCTGTGGGAACAGTGCATAAGTAAGAACATCCTCGTCCTGCTGTTTCCACTGCTTCATTTCAGCCTCAATCTTGTCAAGCTCCGGCTCAAGCAGATCTGCCGGACGGCAGGTAATGGCGTTTTTCTTATCCTCGCCAAGAACCTTGTCAACCACTTCCGGATTGAAGGGCTTCACAGTCTGACCATATTTTCCGAGAAGCACATCCTTGGTCTCCTTGGTAGCAACCTTGTAACGCTCACCCATAAGTACATTAAACACTGCCTGTGTACCGACAATCTGGGAAGACGGTGTAACAAGAGGCGGCTCACCTAAATCTTTACGAACACGCGGAACCTCTGCAAGAACCTCCTCGTATTTATCCTCTTTGCCCTGCTCCTTCAACTGGGAAATCAGGTTGGAAAGCATACCGCCCGGTACCTGATACAACAGAGTTTTGATGTTCACACCTAATACCTTCGGATTCATCAGACCGCTCTCCAATGCTTCCTCCCGCATCGGACGGAAATAATCTGCAATCTCAGCCAGAAGATTCTGGTCAAGCCCGGTATCATACTCCGTATCCTTAAATGCCTCAACCATAACCTCGGTTGCCGGCTGGCTGGTTCCCAGTGCAAAGGGTGACATTGCGGTATCAATGATGTCGCAGCCTGCCTCTACCGCTTTCAAATAAGTCATGGAAGCCACACCGGAGGTGTAGTGGGTGTGAAGTTCGATTGGCAGTGAGGTGGAAGACTTTAATGCCTGTACCAGCTCAGTTGCCTTCTTCGGAACCAGAAGACCTGCCATATCCTTGATACACAGGGAATCTGCTCCCATATCCTCTACTCTCTTTGCCATATCCATCCAGTAATCCAGCGTATATGCATCACCCAGTGTGTAGGACAGCGCCACCTGGGCATGTCCCTTTTCTTTATTGCAGGCGGTAACCGCAGTCTGCAGGTTGCGGATATCGTTCAGACAGTCAAAAATACGGATAATATCAATTCCGTTTGCAATAGACTTCTGTACAAAATATTCTACCACGTCATCCGCATAGGGACGGTAACCCAGAATATTCTGTCCGCGGAATAACATCTGCAGCTTGGTGTTCTTGAAGCCGTCTCTTAATTTGCGAAGTCTCTCCCATGGGTCCTCCTTGAGGAAACGAAGGGAAGCGTCGAAGGTTGCTCCACCCCAGCACTCTACGGCATGGTAGCCAACCTTGTCCATTTTATCAACGATTGGCAACATCTGCTCTGTCGTCATTCTGGTTGCGATCAGAGACTGATGTGCATCACGTAATATAGTTTCTGTAATCTTTACAGGTTTTTTCGTCACTTCTGACATGATATCTCCTCCAAATTTCAACTTTTAAATTCCAAAGATTGCCATAAATACACCTGCAGCAACTGCAGTACCGATTACTCCGGCAACATTGGGTCCCATCGCATGCATAAGTAAAAAGTTCGTAGGATCTTCCTCTGCTCCAACCTTCTGTGATACACGGGCAGCCATAGGAACAGCCGATACACCGGCAGAACCAATCAGAGGATTAATCTTACCCTTGGTAATCCAGCATAATAATTTACCAAACAATACGCCGGCTGCGGTACCGAAAATAAATGCAACCAGACCAAGAACAACGATTTTCAGTGTTGTTGCATTTAAGAATGCCTCCGCACTGGTGGATGCTCCCACTGATGTACCAAGCAGAATAACTACAATGTACATAAGTGCATTGGATGCGGTTTCGGAAAGCTGGCGTACCACACCGCTCTCCCGGAACAGGTTACCTAACATCAGCATACCAACCAACGGCGCTGTGGTAGGAAGAATTGTACATACTACAATTGTTACAACAATCGGGAAAAGAATCTTTTCCAGCTTGGATACCGGACGCAGATTCTGCATCTTGATCGCACGCTCTTTCTTTGTCGTCAGAAGTTTCATAATCGGCGGCTGGATAATCGGCACTAACGCCATATAGGAATATGCCGCCACGGCAATCGGTCCCATCAGACCGGACTGTCCCAGCTTTCCTGCAAGGAAAATAGAGGTCGGTCCGTCGGCACCACCAATAATGGAAACCGCTGCTGCAGCCTTATCGTTGAATCCCAGCAGAATTGCAAGGAAATACGCACTGAAAATACCGAACTGTGCAGCCGCTCCCAGAAGGAAGCTGATGGGGTTCGCAATCAGCGGACCAAAGTCTGTCATCGCACCGACCCCCATAAAGATCAGGGAAGGCAGGATTGACCATTCGTCTAAGGTATAAAAATAGTAGAGTAAACCACCCACTCCATTGCTGGTCTGCTCCGGGCTTGCAATAATATCCGGATAGATATTTACAAGCAGCATACCAAATGCAATCGGAATTAACAGCAACGGCTCGTAGCCTTTTCTGATTGCCAGGTAAAGAAATATACATGCAACAAGAATCATTACATAATTTCCCCATGACAGATTCAGGAAGGCGGTCTGATGCAGGAGGTTGCCCATTGTCTCCGTAAAGTAACTCATTGTCTTCCTCCTAAATAATTAATTTAAAGTTGCGAGTAACGCACCTGACTCCACCATATCTCCGACATTTACATTAATACTTGCCACGGTTCCGTCCTGCGGAGCCACAACCGGGGTCTCCATTTTCATGATTTCAAGTACCAGCACGGTATCTCCCTTCTTTACCGCAGTTCCCTCGGAAGCTTCAATCTTAAATACCTTACCTGCTGCTCCCGCCTCAATCTTCACACTGCCTGCTGCAGCCGGTGCTGCTGCCTTTGCCGGTGCCGCTGCCTTCGCCGGTGCTGCTGCACGTCTCGGTGTTGCTGCAGCCGGTGCGCTTACTGCTCCGTTCTCCTCTACCGTAACATCATAAACATTTCCGTTTACCGTAATTGTATAGCTTTTCATGAATAATATCCTCCTATGATATGTATTTAATATGTTTTCCTAATTAACGTCTGCGGATGGAACGTACAACAAAGCCGTCTGCTGAGGTTCCCTCGCTTGCTGCGATTGCAGCCGAAATCACTGCAACCAGTTCCAGATCATCGGTAAGCTGCTGTTCCTCTCTCTGCTCAATCTGTGTTACTACCGGATCTGTCTCCATTGCGGTTTTCTTCTCCTGCTTCTTTTTCTCCAGATAAGGGAAAATTTTAAAGCAGGAAATAATCAGAGAGATTAAAACAAGAACAGTAAAAACAGTTCCGATTCCCATCAGGGTATTCAATGCCGCCTTCTGCATTTTCTCGCCTAAGGTATAGACAAGATCTGCACTGGCATCGGTAAGTTCCATCTCCTCTGTCTGGTAATTATAGCTGTACACATAGGAAACCATCACGTCTCTGCCTTCAAAGTGCACGACCTGATCGGTTGTCATGGTACTCTGCGCTGTGGCAATCGCAAATTCGCCAAAGCCCTGCACCGCTCCAAGCCCGTTCACTGCCTCAGCCCAGGATGCAATAAAATTCTGTGCCAGTTCCTGGGTCCATTGTGTTCCCGGTGCATCCAGTGCTTCCGCCGGAAGTATGGAAGCATCCGATGCCCCGCTCACCAGAAATACATCCTGCTGCATATTGCCCTGCAGGTCACTGTAGGTCATACCATAGTAATCCTTTGTGGTAGGATCTCCACATGCAGCCAGTCCCAGAACCATAAAGCAAAGCATAAGTATAAGAGATAATTTTTTCTTCATAACTTCACCTTTCTATTTTGTTCCATGTTTCTTGTCCGGTACACCTGCACATTTTGTATACAATAATTCAAATGCGTCAACAAGATATTTTCTTGTGTCTGCCGGTTCCATAATCAGATCCACATATCCCCTTCTTGCTGCTGCAAGCACGGAAGACTGTAATTCATCATATTCCTTTGCCTTCTCGGCAAGTACATCTGCAGAAGCATCTGCGTACATAATCTTTGCCGCAGACTCCGCATTCATCATACCAATCTTCGCGCCTGTCCATGCATAGACAAGGTCTGCACCGATTGCTTTGGAGTTCATGGATACATATGCACTTCCAAATGCCTCACCGGTAATCAGGTTCACCTTCGGGCAGGTAGCAGAAGCAAATGCAGAGGTCATCCGGGCAAGTGCCTTAGCCAGATTCTTCTCGGAGCACATACATGCCTTAAAGCCCGTTACATTGGTAAGTGTAAGCACCGGAATCTCAAATGCATCGCAGAACTGAACAAACTCTGCCGCCTTGTTGCAGCCTCTTGCAGTGAGCGCTGCATCAAATTCCTCTGTCTTCTTTCCTTCCTCGTCATAAACCTCTGTGCAGTTTGCAACAGCGCCTACGGTCATACCGTTTAACTTGATAAAACCGGTAACCATGTTCTTCGCATACCCTGCCTTGGTCTCAAAGAAGGCATGTCCGTCGGAAATCTCGCTCAGAAGATATCTCGGATCTCCCTTCATGGCTTCCATATTCTCGCATGCACGGTTCAAATCATCCTCACAGTCAGAGGTGTAAACATCTCCCTCATTATTCAGCGGAAGCATGGCAATCAGTTCCCGAATCTGAGCCAGAATCTCATCCTCGCTGCCGGTTGCATCGATGCAGCCATTCTCCTCACTCTGGAACTTCGCTGCAGAAGTATCACATTTATCGATACGGTTTCCCTCGATGGCATTCGGGGAGTTTAGAAACATCTTTCCTTTGCTCTCCTCGATGAATGCAAAATCAGACAGTGCCGGAACTACAGCAAGTCCGCCACCGCAGGTACCGAAGATTGCGGAAATCTGCGGAACCACTCCGGAAGCTTCCACTTCACGCGCATAAATCTGACCGAAACCATCCAATGCATCTACGGACTCCTGAAGACGCATACCTGCACAGTCAATCAAGCCGACCACCGGTGCTCCCATCTTCATTGCCATGTCATAAACAGCTGCGATCTTCTTCGCATGCATCTCACCGATAGTACCGTTTAATACGGCTGCATCCTGGCTGTATACAAATACCAGATTGCCATCCACCAGTCCATGTCCGGTAATTACACCGTCGGAAGGTGTCTCTGTGTTTGCAAGATTGAAATCTGTGTTTCTTGCGGTTACGAGAGAACCGATTTCCATAAAACTGTTCTCGTCGACTAACTTGAGAATGCGCTGCATTGCCAAGCTATCATTGCTACTATTCATTCTTTTAACCTCCATCTATAAAAAAATTAACAAATTCCGCTATGTTAAATTATAGTAGTTTTCCCAGCTTTTTTCAAGCAGTTTGTTAATTATTTGACATATTTTTTACATCGTCCCGCATCGTGAAACTACACCATTCCTCCTACATCCACAGAAGGTCCGTCACCCGCTCCAGACACCAGAAAAAATCTATCTTTTCCACTCCGTTCGCCGCCTCGACCCTGCATTCCTTCAGAGTTTCCCCTCCAAGCAGATAGGTGATTTTCCCGATATAAGCTCCCTCCTCCACCGGTGCCTGCAGACTTTGCGCAATCTGATACGTTACCGTGATTTCTTCCTCCTTCCCCAGAAGCACCTCCAGATTTCCCGTATCATCCACCACCCGTGGTACGACAGAAGTCTCTCCTCCTATTGTTTCCGCCTGTCCGTTTTTCACCGGAATCGGCATAAGCTTCCCCGCATCAATCTCGATATCCGAAAGACTTATTTTTACAAAATGCTCCAGTCCATAATTCATAAGCTTTTTGGTATCCGCCCATTTATAGCTTTTATTATTCGGCCAGCCACAGGCGAGAAGCGCCACAATATAGGTACGACCATCCCTCTCAAGAGCTCCGATGTAGCAGTACCCTGCATTTCCGGTAAAACCGGTTTTCCCTGAAAGTGCCCCCTCCATCATCTGCAGAAATGCATTATGATTGTAGCAGGAATAGCTGGAATTCCCCTCAATATCGCAAAAGGAATACTGCGCTGTCCGTGTAATTGTAAGAAAATCCTCCGCTTTCTCTGAAGTACGAATGCAATATCGCATGATTTTTGCCAGATCCGCCGCCGTGGTGTGGTGAAATCCGTTTGCGTCCGTGGCATCCAGCCCGTTGGGGGTGATAAAATATGTATCCTCGCAGCCGATTTCCTCCGCCTTATCATTCATCAGTGCCGCAAACCCCTCCGTGGTGCCCGCCACAAATTCCGCAATCGCCACTGCACAGTCATTGTAGGACTCCAGCATCAGCCCGTACAGAAGATCCCGCAGATAAAAATGCTGCCCTGCCCGCATTCCGAGGTGGACCTTCGGCTGCCCTGCCGCCAGGGAAGACACCTCCACCTCGCTGTCCAGATCACAGTTTTCCAGTGTAATAATACACGTCATTATTTTTGTAGTACTTGCATTTGCCATTGCTGTATGCCCATCTTTTTCATAGAGAATACGCCCGGAATCCCCATCCATGAGAACTGCCGATTTTGCATACAGTTCGGTTTCCTTAGGGGCATCCGCCGCTTCCCCCGCCGATGACGCACATACCAGCACACTGCTCTGCAACAGAAACAGGATAATCAGAAGAAAAGAAATCAGTTTTTTCAAGCAAGAACCTCAGGAATTCATTTCATAGATTCTTATTCCGCCACCTGCCCGAAAAGAACCAGAAGTGTCAGCACACGCTGCGAACAGACTGTTTTCTTTTCCAAATCAAAAAGGAACCCACCTCTGTGGATTCCCGTCTTTTTCTAAACACCCAGTTTTAAATTCATTTCCTCTTCCGCTTCCTGCTTGAATTCCTCCACCTGAACCGGGTTTAAAACCGGAAGTTCATCGATGGAGTGCACACCAAAGCTGCGCAGGAATTCTTCGGTAGTTCCGAATAACAGTGGTCTGCCCGGTGCATCCAGCCGTCCAAGCTCGCACACCAGATTATACTCCACCAGCTTATTGACTGCGTGGTCACAGGCAACTCCACGGATCTTCTCAATCTCCGCTTTGGTCACCGGCTGTTTATATGCAATGATGGACAGCGTCTCCAAAAGCACATCCGTGAGGGTATGGCGCTTCGGCTGTTTGGCTATACGGATCAGATATTCGTACATCTCGCTCTTAGTGCACATCTGATATGCCCCGTCCAGTTCCATAATCATAATGCCCCGGTTCTCCTGCCCGTAACGCTCCATCATTCCCTCTATGATTTTTCGGGTCTCTTTCTTGTCCAATTCAATGGCAGCGGCAATTTTCTCCAGTTCCACGGATTCTCCCATGGTAAATAAAATCGCCTCAATAATTGCCTCATAGTTCTTTTCTTCCATAAAAATCCTCTTTGCAGTTCCCGCTGTTATGCTGCGATTTTTGACTCTATCCGGATATCGTCAAATGTCTTTTCCTGGGAAATAAAAATCTTGCCCATCTTCATAAGCTCAAGCACCGCAAGAAATGTCACGATAATTTCCATCTTACTCGCCTGCGCCTCCAGAAGACTGCGGAAGCTGAATCGTGCATGAGTCCGGCAGTACTCCTCCAGATATGCCATCTTGTCCGCCAGAGACACTTCTTCCTTCTCGATCTTTCCGAACTTGGAACGAACCGGATCAATCTTGTCCACCTGCTTCTTCATAACGGCCTTAAAAATATCATTCAGTCTGGCTAAGGTCACATACGATACCAGTTCCTCCAGATTCACCGGTGCCTCATATTCCGCCACCTCCGGGGGAATTGTCGGCTCCTTGAAAAGCACCCGCGCCGCGTCCATCTGGCGGTCTCTCAGTTCATACGCCATACACTTGTACATCTTGTACTCAAGCAACTGCTGAACCAGTTCGGCTCTCGGATCCTCTTCTTCCTCCGCATCCTCCGTCTCCTTCGCAGGAAGCAGCATCCTTGACTTAATGTCAATGAGCGTGGCAGCCATCACCAGAAACTCACTCATGACATTTAAATCCTGGCGTTTCATCTCCGCAATGTACTCCATATACTGATTGGTGATCTCAACAATCGGAATATCATATATATTTACTTTATTTTTCTCCAGCAGGTGCAAAAGCAGATCCAGCGGTCCCTCAAACACCTGCAGCTTGATTGTCATATCCATACAAAAACCTCAGCAAACACATCTTTTTTCCAACTTCCTCATTTTACATTGCTTTGGGAAAAAATTCAAGTACAAATTACCACATTTAGTATTTTGCCATAAAATTTCCACAAGAGTTTGTATTTCTGCAAAGACGCATTTCCATTGGTATAAAGTACAGGCAGTTCCGCTAAAATGAATTAGAACATCGTTGCCCACAGGAGGCTTATGATGAAACCCTTTGTTTCCCTATTACTGAGCATAACGCTCCTTTGCTCCTCCCTGACCGTAAGTGCAGCTTCTTTAGAAACCACTGCCGATTCCGAAGTAAACCTCGATGTCTCCGCTCCAAGTGTCCTTCTTATGGAGGCTTCCACCGGAGCCATTATTTACGAAAAAAATTCACATGAGAAGCTGCGTCCCGCCAGCATTACCAAAATCATGACTCTGATTCTGATTTTTGACGCGCTATCCTCCGGTCAGATTTCCCTGGATGACACGGTCACCGTATCGGAGTACGCCGCCAGTATGGGCGGCTCCCAGGTATATCTGGAGCCGGGAGAAACCCAGACCGTAGATACCATGATTAAATGTATCAGCATTGCCAGCGCCAACGATGCCTGTGTGGCAATGTCCGAATTTATTGCCGGCTCCGAGACGGAGTTTGTAAGAATGATGAATGAGCGTGCCGCAGGGCTTGGCATGGAGGACACCACCTTTGTCAATTGCTGTGGTCTCGACACCGACGGGCATATCACCAGCGCCTATGACGTTGCGCTGATGTCCCGGGAGCTCACCACCAAATACCCGGAAATCCACAACTACTGTACCATCTGGATGGAAAACATCACCCATACCACCGCCAGAGGCTCCAGCGAATTCGGTCTGACAAACACCAACAAGCTGATCCGACAATATGAATATGCCACAGGCCTAAAAACCGGCTCCACCGCCCTGGCAAAATACTGCGTTTCCGCCACTGCCGTAAAAGACGGCATGGAGCTGATTGCCGTGGTCATGGCTGCGCCGGATTATAAAATCCGTTTTTCCGACGCCGCAACACTTTTAAACTATGGTTTTAGTAAATGTCGGGTCTACACCGATGCCAATGAAGATAAGCTGGCATCCCTAAGAGTCCAAAAAGGCGTGGAAGAATATGTAAGTCTGGTCTATGCAGGTCCCTTTACATACCTCTCCACCAACGGCAGCGACCTCTCCGGTGTGGAGAAAAGCATCTATCTGCCGGAATATGCCGATGCCCCGGTGGAAAAAGGAAAAACCGCCGGGAAGGCGGTTTATACCCTAAATGGTACGGAAATCGGAAGCGTGGATATCCTCTATGGAAGCACCGTGGCAGCCGCCACCTACCGGGATTATTTCCAGAAAGCACTCCGGTTTTTCCTGCCGTAGTCTCCGCAGGTTCCGGGTTTTTTCTACAAAAGGGGAGCAAACAGGCGCATCACACTCTGAAGCATACGCACAAAAATATTGCGCTTTCTGCAGAATTCCAGATCAATCTCCCGGGACTTTCCGAAGGTCTCTAAGCAGTCCTCTTTTAACTGCATGACCGCTTTAGAGCCATACATAAAAACGCCACACTCAAAATGCAGATACAGACTGCGGAAGTCCAGATTAATACTTCCCACTGTGGCAATCTCGTCATCGCACACAAAGCACTTGGCATGGATAAACCCGGGTGTGTACTGATAGATTCGCACACCACAGCTAAGCAGAGGCGCATAATAGGACTGGGTCAGCAGATATACCATTTTCTTATCCGGAATTCCCGGTGTCACAATGCGCACATCAATTCCGCTCTTCGCCGCATTGCAGAGAGCCGTGAGCAGCTCATTGTCAATAATCAGATACGGGGTAAAAATATACACATATTTTTTTGCACGGTTGATAATATTCAGATATACATTCTCTCCCACAGTCTCATGATCCAGCGGACTGTCTCCATATGGCTGCACAAATCCATCCGATACAAAAGGCTTCGTCTGATATACGGAAGGAAGGAACCGGGCATAATCCTCCGTGGTGCGGTTGATGTAATTCCACATCTCGAGGAACATGCTGGTGAGTCCCCAGACCGCATCTCCCTCAATGCGAATTCCGGTATCCTTCCAATAACCGAACCGCTCTATCTTGTTGATATATTCATCTGCCAGATTAATTCCTCCGGTATACCCCACCTTTCCGTCTACTACAAATATCTTCCTGTGATCCCGGTTGTTCATGACCACAGAAAGGATGGGACGGAACGGATTAAAAACCACACACTGGATGCCTCTTTTGCGAATCTGTTCGTAATATCTGGGCGGCAGTGTACTGATACAGCCCACATCGTCATAGATAAAGCGCACTTCCACACCAGCCTTTACCTTTTCCTCCAGAATATCCAAAACCTGCTCCAGCATATAGCCGTCCTCTACAATAAAATACTCCAGAAAGATAAAATGCTCTGCCAGACGGAGATCCCGGCACATGTCCTCAAACATTTCTTCGCCACATTTATAGTATTTCGTATCCGTGTTCTTATAAACCGGAAACTCCGCCCGGCTGCTGATGTACCTGCTCTGAAGGTATACATGCTCATCCAGCCTGGACAATTCCTCCATCACTTTCTCATTTTGCGGCTGTACTGCCGCCACCTCTTTATTGATGGCATTCATACGCTGATTGGTTCGCTTCGTCAGCCCGGATCTCCCGAAAATCACATAAACCAGCATACCAAACAACGGCGACAGCAGAATAAGAAAGGTCCAGGAAAGCTTATTTGCCGGATTAATCCACCGGTTTACAATCACAAGCACCATCACAATGGCAACAACGCGAAGTGCCAGATTGGCATAAGTAAACTGATAGCTGAACTGCCACAATACGACAACCATCCATAGCACCTGCAGAATAATGGCAAGTGCGACCAGAAAAAAACGTCCAAATATAAGATGCGCTATCTTCTTCATAAGTAATCCCCCTCTGGTTAAGCTTTTATAGCTTATTCTAATAACTTTCCCCAAAAAAGTCAAATCCTCACCAGATTATCTGCATGAATCACACCCCAGCAATTCCGGTTAATCTGTTTTCCTCTTGGATAGGCACGCTCATAGAGCCGAAGTTTCATCTCAGCAGGGCTGAAATCCGGCAGACGCTGAAATGCCAGTGCCAGTGCGCCTACCGTCACCGGAACCGCCATTGAAGTTCCGCTTTTTGCCGTGTATCCCCGTCCGTCTCTGCTGCAACTGATTATGCCGGTGCCAGGGGCAAGAATCTCCGGCTTTATGATGCAGCATCTTGTGGGACCCCTTCCGCTGTAACCGGATATAAGGGAACGCTTCTGCCCAGTCACCTCCTCATCATCGCTGCTTCCCACGGTTAGTACCTTCCTTGAAATTCCCGGTATGGTCACCGTCTCTTCCCCCGGACCGTTGTTTCCCGCCGCTGCCACTACCATCACTCCCTGATCCCACAGTTCATCCACCGCAGCCAGAAGCTCCTGTTGTTCTTTTTTCCCGGCAGTGGGCAGCATACCTACCGAAATATTCAGCAGCCGGATCTGGTAAGTCTTCCGGTTCTTAAGAATCCAGTCGATTCCCCGAAGCATCTTTTCTGTATCCCCATTACCGTCACTATCCAGAACCTTCAACATAACAATCCTGCTCTCCGGCGCAATCCCGCTGTAACGCCCTCCCTCGGACATGCTTCCGCTCCCCGCAATGATTCCCGAAATGTGGGTTCCGTGTCCGTTGTCGTCATAGGCGCCCTCCCGCCTCCGGCAGAAATCCCGAAAACAGAGAATTCTCCCTTCCAAATCCGGATGATGCGCCACTCCGGTATCCATCACCGCCACGGTTACATTTTTCCCGTAAAGTCCCATTCTATATGCATAATCCGTATGAATCAGTTTTTTGACACGTTCCATAAAAAACCTTTTTCTTCCATCATATGCAAAGAAATAAAAATTGGGCTGCCGCATGAACCATCTTTTCATGCAACAGCCCGATTTTAATACAATATTATGCTTCTTCCGGAACGTCTTTGATGGAGAAGCTGATTCTTCCCATCTTATCCTTTCCAAGGCAGACTACCTTGACCGTATCGCCCAGTGTCAGTACATCCTCCACGCGGTTAATCCGCTGTTTTGCAATCTTGGAGATGTGCACCATTCCTTCTTTACCCGGTGCAAACTCTAAGAACGCACCAAATTCCTTGATGCTTACCACAACTCCGGTAAAGATCTGACCTTCCTCAAACTCCGTGGTAATGATCTGGATCATCTCTACGGCTTTCGCCATCATTGCTGCATCCGTACCACATACAGAAACAGAACCGTCGTCTGTAATATCAATCTTCACGCCTGTGCGCTCAATGATCTCGTTAATGGTCTTTCCTCTCTGTCCAACCACATCACCAATCTTTGCGGGATCAATCTGAATCTGGATAATCTTCGGTGCGTTGGGAGCAACCTCTTTTCTCGGCTCCGCAATTGCCTTGGACATTACCTCATCCATGATATAAAGTCTTGCCTCTCTGGTTCTTGCAATGGCTTCCTCCACAATCGGTCTGGTCAGACCATGGATCTTAATATCCATCTGGATGGCAGTGATACCCTTATGAGTACCGGTCACCTTAAAATCCATATCTCCGAAGAAATCCTCTAAGCCCTGAATATCGGTAAGCACGATGTAATCATCATCGGTATCGCCGGTTACAAGACCACAGGAAATACCTGCCACCATGGACTTGATTGGAACACCGGCTGCCATCAGAGCCATGCAGGATGCACAGGTCGATGCCATGGAGGTGGAACCGTTGGACTCGAAGGTCTCAGACACGGCACGGATTGCATAGGGGAATTCCTCCTCAGAGGGAAGTACCGGAATCAGCGCGCGCTCTGCCAGAGCTCCATGACCGATTTCACGGCGTCCCGGTCCACGGGAAACCTTGGTCTCACCTACGGAATATGCCGGGAAATTATACTGATGAATATATCTCTTCGTGGTAATATTTTCGTCCAGTCCGTCCACTTTCTGTACTTCGGAAAGCGGAGCTAAGGTTACAACATCACAAATCTGTGTCTGTCCACGGGTAAACATAGCAGAACCATGCACTCTTGGGATCAAATCAATCTCGGCTGCCAGCGGACGAATCTGATTGATGGCACGTCCATCCGGGCGCTTATGATCCTTTAAAATCATCTTGCGTACGGTCTTCTTCTGATACTGGTAAACAGCCTCACCCAAAACGGCAAGCCACTCTTCCTTATCGGCAAATGCTTCCTCGAACTTCTCTGTGATCTGGCGGATATTCTCCTCACGGGTCTGCTTCTCATCCGTAAATACCGCTTCCTCCATCTCTGCCGGCGGAACAATCTCACGCATTGCTGCAAACATTTCCTCCGGAATTGCGCAGCTGGTGTATTCATGCTTTTTCTTGCCAACCTCGGCAACAATCTGATTCATGAAGGCGATGATTGTCTGATTGATATCGTGGCATTTATAGATTGCCTCAATCATCTTCTCCTCCGGAATCTCATTGGCTCCTGCCTCAATCATAATTACCTTCTGTGCAGTGGATGCCACGGTAAGCTTCAAGTCACCGTTATCCCAATCCTTCTGGCTCGGGTTCACAATGAATTCACCGTTTATCATACCCATCTGGGTCATTGCACAGGGACCGTCAAACGGAATATCCGAAATTGTGGTTACAAGAGCTGCACCCAGCATTGCCACGATTTCCGGACGGCACTCCGGGTCAACGGACATTACCATATTATTGATGGTCACATCATTGCGGTAATCCTTCGGAAACAAAGGACGCATCGGACGGTCAATTACACGGGAGGTAAGGATTGCATTCTCGGATGCCTTGCCCTCTCTCTTATTGAAGCCGCCCGGGATTTTGCCTACCGCATACATCTTTTCCTCAAACTCTACACTAAGCGGGAAAAAGTCCACGCCGTCTCTCGGCTTATCGGATGCTGTTACAGTGGATAACACCGTAGTCTCACCATACTTTAACAGAGCTGCTCCATTTGCCTGCGCGCATACTCTGCCGATATCTACGGTAAGAGTTCTTCCTGCCAGTTCCAATGAAAAACTTTTATACATATCATTTCTCCTTTTTCTTTACGGCGGAATCCCGCCCTTATCTTCAGACGGATGTACCGAAACTACTGAAAAATCCACGGTATCCCATACACTTTTCAGTGGTCTCGGCTGATAAATCCGCCCTTTTACCATTCTTTTACGCAAAATAGGGCGAAAAACGCCCTATTCTACAAAAGGAGGAAATCCGGTCTCCCGGACACCTCCCCTTCTGCATCCTTATTTTCTTAAACCTAAACGCTCAATCAGAGAACGATATCTCTCAATATCAACCTGCTTTAAGTAAGATAATAAACGACGTCTCTGTCCTACCATCTTTAACAGACCTCTGTTTGAATGGAAGTCCTTCGGGTTCTCTTTCAAGTGAGCGGTAAGCTCCTCGATACGTGCAGATAAAATAGCGATCTGTACTTCCGGTGAACCAGTGTCTCCCGGTGTTCTGCCATACTCTGCAATAATTGCCTGTTTCTTTTCCTTTGCGATCATGATAGATCCTCCTTCATATACATATATTATCGCCCCAAAAACTCATAATACTCAGCAGAAGGTCGGAGTGTCCATCCACCGAATATGGGCTCAACTCATACTTGTCAAGTATAGCATAAAAAATTTCCCATGTAAATAGTTTTTTTAATCACCCAGAATATCCACTACCTTAAGCGGGGTACGGTAATAAGCCCCGGAAATCTTAATTCCGGATGACGGCGAGCTTGCGTGCACCACCTGTCCGTTTCCGATATAGATTGCCACGTGATTAATCGTGCTGCCATTTCCATAGAAGAAAAGATCTCCCGGTCTTGCTTCCGAGGATGAAATCTTTGTTCCATAGCCAGCCTGGGAACCGGAATGATGCGGCAAAGAAATTCCATAGTTTGCAAACACGCTTAAAACAAATCCCGAGCAGTCCGCACCTTTGGTAAGGCTTGTCCCTCCCCAGACATACGGATTACCCACAAACTGCAACGCATACTGTACCAGATCTACCCGGACATCAGACACACCCTGTCCATAGCGAAGCTCCGTCAACGTCTGTGCCTTTGGAAGCTGTGTGGAAATCTCCACATAATCGGTGCATATATACCCTTCATCGTTATCTAACAGTACTTTTGCCCATCCGTCTAACAGTTCAATAACCTCTAATTCCTCGCCATCCCCCGCCCAGGAAATAATATTGCTTTCCGTATTCGGCTCCGCACGCACATTAAGGGTGATGGTTCCATCTTTGATCGTGGCAATGGTCTTCTTAATCTCATCGGCAAGCGCAACCGCTTCCTCGCCGGTTACTAAGAATTCCGACTTCACATAGCCTTCCACCTTACCGGACTTAATCTGGCTCCACTCGCCCTCTACGCCGATAATTTCGCAGCCCGCATTGTTCTGCATCTTTCCAACAACTTCATAGTCGGTTCCGGGACCCTTTCTTACGTTCAGATTTCCCTCCACCTGCGCAATACCAAGGTTGGTATAGCCGCAGACTGTCACCGGCTCCTCCGGTTCTTCTGTCTCCTCTTCCTGACCCGCTGCTGAGGTCTCTACCGCAGTCTCTGACACCTGGGCATCCACGGTGCTGGCACTGCTTAAGTATTCGGAAAATGCCTCTGCCACGCCGGCGCTCGTAGTGGAATTACTCCTCACGCTGGCAAGCATTTCCTCATCAAATTCTGCCGCCACACCAGCACGTCCGCTTCCGTCAATCTCCATGGTCTCCGCTTCCGCCTCTGTGGTGCCGTTATTTATGTATGCAGTTGAAAAAACAAGGATTCCCGCAAGCATTAAGCCTGCAACCTTTATCATTCTTGCTTTCATGACATCCTCCATTGTCGTAAAGACAAATCGTCTCCATAAACCTACCTTTATGAGTATAACAAGCGTATTTTACAATGTCAACATAAAGGTGTAACATTTATGTAATATTTTTCCCAAAATACGCTCTGGCATATGCGATGTCATTTTGCATCTGTTTCTTCAGTTCATCAATGGACTCAAATTTCTTTTCACTGCGGACTCTGCTCAAAAACTCCACGGTTACAAACTCCTCATAGACATTCCCCGCGAAATCCAGCAGATGCGTCTCCACACCCACCGGGTTATTTCCTGCAATGGTAGGCTTACAGCCCACATTGGTAACACCGCGGTAACACTGTTCCCCAATCAGTGCTTCTGTCACGTAGACTCCAAAGGGTGGCAGAAGTTTTTCCGGCGGCGGTAACTGGTTCATCGTGGGAATTCCTATGGTCCTGCCAATCCGGTTTCCATGCTCCACTCTGCCGCTGACAAAATAGCGGTATCCCAGCAGATGATTTGCCTTCTCGATATTTCCGGCAGCAATCTCCTCCCGCACAAAGGTACTGCTGATATCCCGCCTGTCCTCCTTCATCTTCTCCACCACAATCACCTGATACCCATAAGCATCCGCATACTGATTAAGCATCCGGTAATCGCCCCGGCGGTTATGCCCGAAATGGAAATCATCCCCCACCACAAAGCAGCGTACCTTAAGCTCCTCCACAATTTTTCTGAGGAAATCCTCTGCCTCCATGCACATGATTTCGCTTGTAAAGGGACACTCCACCAGATAATCAATCCCCATCCGGGCAAAACGATGCATTTTTTCTTCATTCGTAGTTAATACCTGACTTTCCACTTTAGCCACGTTTTTCCGCGGCGGTATATCAAAAGTAAAAATCACCGTGGCAAGTCCCTCTTCCCGCTTTTTTGCCAACTGCTCCAGCAAAAGCTCATGACCTCTGTGGATGCCGTCGAATTTGCCCAGAGAGAGGACTGTCGGTTTCTCCATATGAAATTCCGTTGTATTTCTGATATATTTCATTGCTCCATAAATACCTTTACCGGCTTATAGTCCTTCCTGCCGGAAGAATACGCATAGATACCGATAAAGTGACCTTCCTCATCATAGATTCGCAGCGATTCATTTTTCCCAACTGCTTCCGTAAAAAATCCCGGTTCCAGGCGGTTTCCATTATATAACAGCTTGTTATATTCTTTCCGCACCACTGCTTTTTCATACGTAAGAAAAACAGAGTCCACGGAATGAATGAAATCAAAGGTATCGCGGTTCCACTGCTCCGGCGGTACGGATGCCCCCTGCCTTTTTACCCGCTCCTCAATCTCAGCCAACGTGAGCGCCTCATCGACGCAAAAACCGGAAACTCTAGTGCGAAGCAGCGTTTCCATACAGGCACCACAGCCAAGTGCTTCCCCAATATCCTGACACAGTGTGCGGATATAGGTTCCCTTGGAACAGTACACCCGGATTTTTACCCGGGGCAGCTCCATGGAAAGAATTTCGATTTCATGAATTTTCACCGGACGCGCCGCCCGCTCCACTGTAACGCCCTGACGTGCCAGATCACAGAGTTTCTTTCCATCCACTTTAAGCGCCGAAT
>JBJEJC010000032.1:0-20998 GCA_051877675.1 Roseburia sp.
GCAGGAATTGAACACAGACTCATGGTACATACTGATTAACGGATTATCACAGGACCAGGAAACGTATTTTACGCCGTATTTCTGGCACGCATTGGAGATTACCGCGAAATAATTCACGGTAAACACCATATCGTACCCATTCTTTCCAATCATGTCCCCGATTATCTTTTCAAACTCCGGGCTCACATCATAGCTTCCCAGCTTCTGCTCAATATTCTCCACGGTATGCCCCAGCGCGAGAAATGTTTCCTCAATATCACGATAATTGTACGCTTTCCAGCGGTACATCAGTATGTGCATCCGTCCGTCCCCTTTCTCTTATCTGTCCCGGTTTCTCAAGCTCATAAAAAGCATTCCATAATATATTCCGCTCTGTTTTTCCACGAGTGGCATTCTTTTGCAGAATGATATCCACAATCCGCCATCTGTTGTGCGCGCTCCAGATGACCAAACAGGTCACACACCCGGTCCGGCAGTGCAAATAGTTCCCGTAGGGAAAACATACAAAGCTCTTTGCCATCTGTAAACTCTCTTTTCAAATAGGAAGAATCATCCGTCACCACTGCTGCTCCGGCAAGCATCCCGTTGAAAATCCGGTCGTGGGCGCCCGCCTTAAACCAGGTCATCGTGTTCAGAACAATTTTCGCATCATTCATAAGCGGCAGTATCTGGGGTGCCAGCACTTTACCCCCATAGGCAAGACAGGGGTTGCTGCTCCAGTCGCACTGATCCCACCCGGTACCGTAGGCAGTGACCCGTATTCCACTCTCCACCAGAATGCGCACCGCCTGCTCCCGGAAAAAGGAGGTGGCGTAGGAATCCAGAAAACGCATTTTTACAATGATTTCCTGTAGCCTGTCATCGGACACGTCGTTTCGGACGCTCTTTACATATTCCTCCACCGCCTGCTCCGTGGTTTTCTCCGGATTTCGCACCAGCTCCCCCAGCACACTCTGCGCCATATCCTCCCCATCCACCTCCGGAATCGAGGTGAGATCCGGAATCATTTTCTCCACGGTATAGATGGGAAGCGCCCCGGCATAAAGCACATCTATTCCGCGCTCCCGCAAAGGCTTATGCCTGCTGCCCAGCTCCACCCCTGCGTGAGGCAGAAAGTCTGTCTGCCGGATATTCCGGTAAAAGCGCCGGATGTAGCGGACATGATTGCGGTCTGTACACAGAACAATCGATGTCTCCGGTGCCCTGCGCAACGGTTTCTCATAATGAAACGGGTGGTCCATCAGAATATTAATGTAAGGCACCTCAAACGCCTCCCAGAGATTGCGCCCATCGGGGAGATCCAGATTGTAACCCAGATTATTAAAGGTCACCACCGCGCACTCCCCCGGCTTTGATGCCTCCAGAAGCGCCAGAAGTCCTGCTTTGCTCTCTGCCTCCCGGTTCGTGTCGTAGATATAGGATAAAAAGCCCTGCGCCTCAAAAGCGGTGCAGAGCTCTCCGGTAAAAAGATCCAGCGTATCATAAACGCCGATAAAATAAATGATTGTTTTTTGCATTTATGCCTCCAAAAGCTGCAATACGCTCTGTTTCGTCTGGTTTGCCTGCGCCAGCATGGACTGCGCCGCCTGCGTGATAATCCGAGCGCCGCTGTAGGAAACCATCTCCTCCGCCATATCTGTATCACGGAGCCGTGATTCCGCACTTTGCGTATTCTCCTCAATATTATCCAGATTCGCAATTGTGTGCTCCAGCCGGTTCTGCACCGCACCATAATAGGACCGCATATAGGAGACGGCAGAAACCGCATTGTCCACCACATCAATCGTACGTGATGCATCACCATAGCTCATAACGTTCAAACGATTTCCCCGGAAAATGGCATCCGCGGATGCGTCAAATGTCTGAAGCACAATTGCCTGACCGCCAAGGGCTCCAACCTGAATATGCAGCCCTTCTTCCGTATTCGTAGTTCCTGCGGTTCCCGTACCGCCGCCACCGGTTCCGCCCGCAGCCCCTCCATCCGGGAACGTAAATCCGTTTCCGAAAACATTCGTATAGGCGCTTGTTCCCGTCATCACCGTATAGCTGGTCGTATAAGCTCCACTTCCGTTTAAAATATCCGAAGTCTCTGTTGTCAGGTTCGCCGCAATCACGGAGCCCGCTCCGCTTGTCCCTCGCGCCCCGAGAAAACTTCTGGTAAATTCCAGCGCATCCGCATCTCCCGATACCTGACCGGCAAACGCACCGTAACTGCCGTAGGTTCCTCCCGAAATTTCGTTGATGACCTGGCTTAACGTCTTTCCTTCCACAAGTTTTCCGAGGATGGTATTGATTCCGCTGCGCAGACTTGACGTGGTAACAGCTCCGGCACTGTAGCCCGCGCCGGATGCCATCTGGGCAAGATACAACGTACTTAAGTAACCGGCACCATAGGGCATGGAGGATGTCTGCCCCAGATAATTCCGAATCTGATCGTCTGTGGAGGATGTGTTTAAGGAATGGGACAACCAGCCGTCATCCCCGCTGGCTGTCTGCGCCATGCCCTCCACAAACCACAGTGGATAGGGCTCGGAATTTGCGCCCACCATCCCACTGGTAAGGACATCCTGCATAATCAAATGCGTCATTTCATGGGACAACGTGGCGGAAAGGGAGCCATCGTTATAATTGGTAATATTATAATCCGCGGTATCTACATTCAGGGTATAGGTCATTTCCGTCTGACTTGTCGAATAGGACATGGACAACGCCGCAGACGCCAGCGTCCCGTTTGCACCGTCCATAGGCGCTAAGTTCAGTCCCACCTTAATATCAGCAGAAGAACCGCCGAGCAATGCCGGATATGCCGTAAGAATCGCGCTTGCTGCCTTTGAGGCCTCCGAAGCGATATATCTTGCCATGGTATCCTGATCCCCCGTATATCCTGTGGAAGCGCCCTCATAGCCGCCGGAAGGGGTAAGCGTATTGCCATCCGCGTCGATAAACTCATAGGAAACCCTGACTGTGGAGATCAGGAATGGATCGCTTTCCATGGCATAAGGAGTCAGCCCATTCTCCGAAAACACCTGCAGGGTATTATACTGTGTGGAAGAAGAAATCCGGTCAATCTCCGCCGACAGTTCATCCAGCTCGTCCTGAATCGCGGTTCGGTCTGCCGTGGTATTGGTGTCATTTGCCGCCTGCACCGAAAGTTCCTTCATCCGGTCTAGCATGGAGTGCATCTCCTGCAGCGCTCCCTCCGCCGTCTGAATATAGGAAATGCCGTCTTTCGCATTATCCGATGCCTTCCCCAACCCGCGAATCTGCCAGCGCATTTTTTCTGAGACTGTCAGTCCAGCCGCATCGTCTGCTGCCCGGTTAATCCGGTAACCGCTGCTCAGACGTTCTGCCGCTTTCTCCGTTCTCTTTTCTCCTGTCGACACCTGCCGCTCTGCATTCAACGCAGAGATATTATGCATAATCACCATAAGAAATGTCCCACTTTCTTTTGTTTCCTAGTCCCAAAGCCCCTTGTCTGCCGTCTGCAGCCTCTGACCACAGGCCGGACAGGCAATCTGTGCCTCATCCTTTTCCTCTATCATATGAATCTCATGCTCTTTTTCCGGCGCACACGGGCAAAAATGTCCATGGCAGGTATCTCCATTGTCCAGAAGCACCTCGGGGACCGCCTGTAGCCGCCCGCAGTCAGCACATTTCCCCAGGCGATAGCGAAACATGATGATTTCCGGTTTTTTCTCCAGCACTGCCACCTTAATATCCCAGGTATCCATCAGACCAAAATGCGTATAAATCTGTTTAAGGTCATAATCCTTTCTCCCGCATCCCAGCCGGAACACCTCCCGGTATCCGCACGCCGGGCAATGCACCTCTTTCAGCTGCCCCATACTGTCACCGCCATTTTTCCATCTAATACTATTTTTATCGGCTTCTTCCTGCATTATATAACGAAATGAAATCTATTTCTATTATCCTTCTTGATTTTTTTTCCGATATAAATTTATAATAATAAGAAGAAAAAGTTATTGTTATTCTAAGAAGGAGATTCGCCTGATGGTTGTACAGCACAATATTAGTTCACTTTTTGCGCAAAACAAATTAAAGACGGTGACTGATAATAAATCCAAGGCATCGGAGCAGCTTTCCTCCGGTTACCGGATTAACCGGGCTGCGGATGATGCTGCTGGGCTTACCATCTCGGAGAAAATGCGCTGGCAGATTCGGGGGCTTGAGAAAGCGTCCTTTAATGTGGATGAAGGGATATCGCTTCTGAATGTGGCGGACGGTGCTCTGGCAGAGGTTCACAGTATGCTTGACCGTATGAAGGAGTTGACCACACAGGGAGCCAACGACACCAATACCGCGGCAGACCGTGATGCCATACAGAAGGAGCTGGATTCCCTGACCTCAGAAATCGACCGCATCAGTTCCACCACCGAATTTAATACACAGAAGCTTTTTTCTAGCTTTACCACAATTACAGGTCCTGGCGGAAGTTCCATCCCGGTGGGCGACATTCCATTCAGCGAAATATCTCTGGTCGGTACCACCTTGGGTGAGAATATTTTTGGGGATGGAGACTTATTCAGTCGGCTTAATTTATCTGCCACGTCCTCAGCGGATTATGGTAATAATCCTTGGGCGCTACTCTTCGGACGCAGTGCAAGAGCTGGTCTTCGCATAAGTTATCTGGACGGTTCTGGAAATACCGTTACAGACCCGGTTTCTTCCACTGCCCTATCCGGTCAGCGCGCCAGCAACTTCCAATATGACAGTGCCACGAACACCTACAGCCGTATGATTACCTATGCTGCCCCCAACGGTGGTACAATTGGACTGGTACAGACCGTTCAGATAGGCAACCATGAAACCACTAGCCAATATTATAATATCAGTTACGAAATACAGAATAACCTGGGTGTGGATGCCTCCATTGATCTTCTTTTTGATGCAGATACCTCATATGGCGGAGGCATTGCGGGCGACTCTGTTGAAAGCTACTATATTGGTGGACAGCGTGTGAATAACTATACCATGTACACGGCTCCCGGAAGCACCATATTTACGGACACCTCCTGCGGCTATGTGGAGGATATCAGCACCTTAAGTAATGGATTTTCCATTATAAATAGCCGGCAGGCATTGCAGTTTTCCGAAAATATCCGTTGGGGAAGCGGTGACACGCCAGACGCTGCTTATATTGGTAATTTTTACAAGGGCCGTGAATGGGCGGATTACAACTCGGCATCTCCCTCTGGTATGCACCTTGGTGCATCAACCGGTACAGAGGACCACTCTGCAGATCTGGGGTTTAAGCTGATATGGAACCGCAGTGTAAGCAATGGTGCCTCCTCCACTGTCTCATTCCAATACGGTATTGTACAGACTGATACAGACCCTAACCTTTCCGGTGTCCCCATCACCTACGATCCCACCATTCATGTGGCAACCAATGAAGACCGGAAGTTCTGGATTCAGTCCGGCGCCACCGATCAGAACGGGTTATTTGTCACGATTGGTGCAATGAACAGCAATCTCCTTGGAATTGACCAGTTAAGCGTTGCTTCCTATGCTGATGCCGGCACTTCCATGGAGAAAGTAGAAAATGCTATCGCCAAGGTATCGGAAAACCGTTCCCGCATCGGCGCACAGCAGAACCGTCTGGAGCACAACCGTTCTGTAGACGATATCATTCATCAAAACACCCAGTCTGCCGAATCCCGCATCCGGGATGCAGACCTCGCCAAGGTGATGGTGGCTTTTTCTGCCTATGATATCATTCAGCAGGCAGGGCAGTCCATGCTGGCACAGGGAAACCAGAGCAAGCAGCGGGTTCTTGAGCTATTGCAGTAGTGCAAGGCGCTTTTCCGCCGGTTCATATGCTCCACATTTTTTATACGCATCCACTGCCTGGGGTATCTGTCCCAGGCATTCGTATATCACACCGATGTTATAGTAAGCCGCGTAGGAATTTGTCCCGGCATTCCGGCATTCTGAATAAGCGGCTGCCTTCCCGAACTGGGCTATGGCTTCCCCAAACCGCTCATTATTCATATAAATCAGTCCCATCAGAAAATCAAAGTCTGCACTGTCCCCAAACGCATCATAAATGCTTTCAAACAGCAATGCCATTTCTGCCTGTCCACTGTTTAAAAGTGCATAGCCATAGGTTTCCACCATGTCAATGACGTATTCCAGCCTTGGCTCCAGATCATAGGACAATCCTCTGGAAAAATAGTCGCAGGCATCTCCGTATTCCTCCGCCATATAACAGCTTTTCCCAAGCTGATACAGGATGTAGGGCATCTGCGCTTCTGCCTTTGCCTTCTGTGCCTCTCCCGACTGCAGCTTCTCCTCAAGCTGCGCCAGTTCCTGCCGCAGCAGCATCTCATTGCGCTTTGCCTTTTTCTTCCTCTCCTCCAAGGACAGGTCATATCCGCTGTGCGAAATCACTACAGACGTCTGATATGTATCATAGGCTTCCCCGGTTTTTGCCGTCACCTGTTCATGGATTCTGCCCTCATAGCAGAAGCGTTCCCTGGCAAAAATACGGTTAATCCACTCCCGGTTTTCCTGCCGGACTCCCTGTCTGCAATATAAGTTGCGCCGCCGGATACGTCCGACCTCATCCGGATGTGCCGCAAGCTGTCCGTACAATTCATTTAAATCTATGCGTTCTATGAATTCATCACTGTCAATTATCATTACATAAGGGTTGGTTGCTTTGGAAATTGCATAATTTTTTGCCGCGGCAAAGTCATCGCACCATGTAAAATCATACACTTTTTCCGTATAGGCACAGGAAATCTCTCTGGTTCGGTCCGTTGATCCGGTATCCACCACCACAATTTCAAGTCCGGTTGGCTTTATGCACTCTAAACAGCGTGCAATATTCTGTTCTTCATTTTTGGCGATGATACAGACAGACAGCATGGCAGTCCCCCCTTTAAAATTCTTTTTTTATTCTAACACATCCCTTATAATAAAAATATATTTTTTCTGTTAGAAGGTTCTGTTTTTCTCGTCTTATAGGGCAAAAGAGATACAAAGGAGGCTGCCGGTCCATGGAAGACGGAGAAATTATCGAGTTATACTGGGAACGCCAGGAACGCGCCATCGAAGCGTCCCACACCAAATACGGTGCTTACTGTTATTCCGTCGCCAGTCATATTTTATCCAGCCATGAAGATTGTGAAGAATGCGTCAACGATACCTGGCTGCGCGCCTGGAGCGCCATGCCGCCCCAGCGCCCCACTCACCTTCGCCTGTTTTTTGCCAAAATCACCCGCAATCTATCTTTTGACCGCTTTAAGCATGAGCACGCGGCAAAGCGATACGGTGGCACTCTGGATTCCGTCTTTGAGGAGCTGGAAGAGTGTACTGCCGGAACCGGCAATGTGGAAGATGCCCTTCAGCAAAAAGAGCTTGCCGCACACATCAATGCATTTCTGCACACGCTACCGGAACGGGAATGCAGCATTTTTCTCTGGCGCTATTTCTATGTAAGGGAAACCGCTGAAATCGCTGACCGGTATCAGTTGAAAGAGAGCCATGTCCTTGTGATTCTCTCCCGCACCCGGGCGAAGCTGCGGCGTTATCTGGAGAAGGAGGGTTATGTCCTATGAAAAAAGAGACTCTGTTTGAGGCAATTGGGAATGCAGACGAGGAATTGCTGGAACGCTGTGAAACCCCCGTCCGCAAAAAAAACGGCTTAAAATTTACCACATGGACTGCTGCCGCTGCCAGCATCTGTCTGATTGTCTCCGGCATCGCATTTGCCATCCGCATAGGAGGCTGGCGCACCGGCTCTTCGGGAAACTTCCCGGAGTACGAAACCGGATCTTCGGACTTCATGTCCTACGCAGGTCCCATCCTGCCCATGACACTGGCAGAAGAAAATGATGTCCTCACCGCCGACCGCTCCCTCACCCTTGATTTTTCCGGGTTCGGAGAACAGGAACAGACTTATCGGGACGATGACGGCTCCCTGCAGACCTACTCTGCTTTTTCTCCCGATCTTCTGGTGACAGATGCCTACACCCTGACAAATCACTCCGGTCAGGGTGAGACAGTGACTCTGCGCTATCCCTTTGTCAGTAGTTACAGCCATCTTACGTCAGATGTCCCGGTACTCACCGTCTCCGGCAATGAGGTTTCCACACCAGAATTGTTTGTCCCCGGGCTGACGCTTTCCCCAACCGAAAGTGGCTCTTATGAAAAGTACCATGCACTGCTTGACGGCTCCGAAGATATGGGACACGGTACACTGACGGCTGATATTGCAGCACTGGAGCAGACTGTAACGGTTTACGAGTTTACCGATTCCTCCGCGCCGCTGGAGGAATATCCCGCCGCCACCATTTCCTATTCCTTCCATGCCGGAGAGGGCAGCCGCATCCTGTCCTACCGCATGAACGGCTTCGCATGGGATAAATCCACCGGCAGCTACCGGTATGACTATTTTGTAAAAGAAAACAATCCGAAACGGATACTGATTGTGATTGGCGATGACATCGCGGATGCTTCTCTACTGGGCTATGAGGACGGTGCCTGCGAAGCCGGGCTTACAGATGTCTCCGCCACGGTGACCCGGCGTGAGGTTTCCCTGCGCGAACTGCTCTGTGAGCTGCTTACGGCTGAATGGGCAGAGCAGCTTGCAGAGGATTCCACCGTTACCACCCACGAAGCTTCCCTTAACAGAATCTCCACGGATACTGTTACTCTGGATATGCTCTATGCTTCAATGGTTTCCCTGCTGGTGCAGCACGGATATTTTTCTGAAACTATGGATGCCGATTACTCCGACGGGCGCCTGGATGATGTATTTGATGAATTATTTTTCCAGAAACAGATTTTCTATCTCTCCTATAACGTGACCGTCCCTGCTGAAAGCAGCTTCACTGTAAACGCCTCCTTCATAAAAGAAGCCAGCTTCGATTATGCCTGCGGGGGACATGAGGATACCCAGATTTATGGCTATGATACGGCGGTTTCCCTGGGTAGCTGCCTTTCCTTCCGCGTGCAGAACGCTACAATCATGGGGGCTGATAAGATTGAACTTGTAGAACAGAATTTTGGATTTGATCCCGGTCAGGGGATAAAAACGGTGGAGCTGGATCTCTCCACGGATCGCTATTACCTTACGGTGCGTCCGGCATCGTAGCTGCCGATTCTTCCGAACGCACCGGACTGCTTTCTCCGAACGCTTTACTGCTCCGGCACAACCGCAAAAAAGAGCAAATCTTCCTTGCCGCTGTTAATCAGGCTGTGGGTGTGACCCTTGGGGCAGTAATGGCATTCTCCCGGCACCAGTGTCTCCTCCGTATCATCGTAAAGAACCCGGCCGTTGCCGCTCAGAATATAGATAATCTCGCTGCTGGTATCGTGGGTATGCATACCGATGGAGGAGCCCGGCTCCAGTCTGCCCTGCATGATCTTTCCCAGGTCATCCGTATACATCTTCATAATGGCGCTTCCCTCTCCGCCTTTAAAAGCCGGCAAGGTCTTCGCCTGCATCTCATTAAAATTTATCTTCATTATTTGCGTCTCCCAGTGAATCTTCAATCGTCAACAATGGTTTTCTTCTTGCCCTTCTTGTTCAACGGATACTCTCTTAACCGCGTCACATACTCCAGATTAATAATCTGGCTGTCCCCGGAATTTCCCTGAATCAGAATGGAATTTCCTGCTTCCGATACGGCACAGAGTTTTCCTGAAATCTCTTTTCCGTCTACTGTATAAACAATACAGTCCTTTTCCATAAATTCTTTGATAAATTCCAACATATTCGTTTTTCTCCTTTTTGTTTTTTTAATCATTCGGTGAGATACTGCCGCCAGCCTGCTGCGTTTGTGATTCAGATACAGCAGCCAGAATACAACAATCCACAGAAATATTAATACATAATACGTTGAATTCATTTCTCCTGTTCTCCCGCTTGGCTTTTCTTTTGCTTTTCATCCATTATATCGGTTATCTCGCCAAAAAGCAACCGTTCAGACAGTCCTGTATCCGCTTCATTCTCTCATCCGCCACATGATACACACGTGCAAGCGGCCAGGGCAATCCAAGGATATATTCTTTATCCCGTGGTTCCAGCACATCCAGCTTCTTCTCAAAGCCTGCCTTATCCTGATAAATCTGTTTTCCGAAATCGCAGGCGATGTATTCCCCGGTTGGGTGCTCTATTTTTTCCACCACTCTGCGCAGACTCGTTTTCCCGTATTTCCCATACTCCTTCACATAAGATACTTTCTCCGCTACGGAAACATCCCCCGAGTCTGTCAGGCAGATTACGCCGGTGTCCACGTAATGTTTCCAGACAGTTTTGCGTATCCGCTCCATCGGGGTCGGAAAATCAAGCGCCGCCGAAATCTCCCTGACCGTATACCCAAGGTCCGCCAGATGCCGGATTGCCCCGCCGCTTGCCATATCATGCGTAAAATCTGCCAGCGCCTCCGTAAAATATTGGTTCTCCACCGGAAATTCCTCCCGCTCTATGCTTTTACAGATAGCCGCAGCCCTCACGCCCCGGCATATCATCCCCCTTCACGTATCTTGCCTGGAACTCCATTGTGATCTCCCGAAGTTCCTTTTTCCCATCTATATAATCCTGGTACATATCAACAATACGCTGAGCGCAGCCGTCACAAGTGGCTTCTATATTGCCAAGTGATTCCTCTACAATCCGCTCTCTTTCCTCGCGCGTTGTCTCTGCGATTAAATATCCTCCCATTTTAAACCTCCGTCAGTAAATACCTGTTACCCTTCAAATTCCAGCCATTCCTCACACTTCCTGCTCCATTGCCTCAGCAATCTCATCCTCGCAGCTCTGCATTGCCTCAAGTGTCATGGTCAGAAGCTTGTCCAGTTCCCACCCGAGCTGGTCGGCACCGCGCTCAATCACCTCCCGGGAGCAGCCTGCCGCAAAGCCTTTGCTCTTATATTTTTTCTTCAAAGACTTCAGTTCCATATCCTTTGTGCTCTTTGACGGCCGCATGAGTGCAGCCGCCCAGATGAGCCCGGTCAGCTCATCCGCCGCGAACAGCACCTTTTCCATCTCATGCTCCGGCGCAACATCCACCGTAATCCCATATCCATGTGAGACTACAGCATGAATAATATCCTCCGGCACACCTGCTTCCTTTAGCAGCTCCGGTGCTTTGATACAATGCTGCTCGGGATACAGTTCAAAGTCAATGTCATGAAGAAGCCCTACGATACCCCAGTGCTCTTCCTCCTCTCCATACCCCAGTTCCTTTGCGAACCATTTCATAACCGCCTCTACCGTCAAAGCGTGCTGGATATGAAACGGGTCCTTATTGTATTTCTTCAGTAATTCAAATGCCGCAGCTCTCTGCTCCATGATTTTTCCTCCTCTATTGTTCCTTTGTCTGATACAGCAGCCCGAATTGCCGCTTATCCACCAGATTTAGTATGATTACAAATGCAATTGTCACTGCACCGATGATTCCCACCGCAAGCCATGCCAGGTCGTAACCGCTGGTATCCACAATTTTTCCGACGAAAATATTCCCGATTGCGACAAATCCACCGTTGACCGTGTTGATAAAGGAATTCACCCTGCCCCAGTGCGTGGAGGGAATCCGCCGCGTCATGTACGGCTGATGCCCCAGCGTATTGAATACCTCTCCAATCGTGAAAATAATCATCAGTATGAAATACGGCACCATTGCGCCCTGTACAAAGCGGTAACCAAACAGACCAAGCACGATTAAGCTCTCACCGATGAGAATTTTGCGCACATCCATGAGCCGCCCCATAAAAGTGGTAATCAGCGGAGTCGCAATAATTACCACCAGGGCATTGGTACTTGTAAGCATTCCAAAAATAGTCGCGCCCTTCGCGCCATACAGAGTCTCCATATTAAGCGGCAGCAAATAGTTAAACTGTGCATACACAACGCCTCCGAACCCACAGACCAGCGCATAGAGTATCAGCGTTTTTCGCTCCCTCAGAATCCGGAACACACTCTCGTTTTCACGTTTTTCCTCATAAGTGCTTACATTCGTCTTCTCCACACGTAGCCGTTTCACAAAGAATATAATCAGAATCGTGGAGGAAAGTGTTGCCAGTCCCGTCAGGATAAAGGCAAGTCCAAGGTGATTCTCAAATAAAAAACCACCGATGGTCGGGGACAGCACCAGCCCCAGATTCATGCCAAGATATTGCAGGCTGTATGCCTTTTCGCGGCTCTCACTGTCACTTAAGTCCGCCACCAGCGCATCATAGGACGGGCCTTCAATGGTGGCAAATAAACCCGCCAGATAAAAAAGTGCAATACTATAGTTCGACAGCGGCAACAACCCACAGATGATATAGGATACAACCGTCACAAGGTCACAGACAATGATGACCTTCTTCCGGTTGAGTGTATCCGCCAGTTTTCCGCCGAGAAGCAGCATAGGAAACTGCAGGATGGTCATTGCCATGGTCAGCGTTGCAATCGTAGTTGCACTGTAGCCCAGTTTATTTTTCAGGATAAGGGTTAAAAGAGGCCAGATTAGCGACCCCATACTGGTCACAATCCGACCGAAAAATAAAACGTATATTTCTTTGCTAAGATTCTTGTACTGCTGTATGAATTTCATTGCTGTGTTTCTCCATCTAAGTCGCCCAAAGGTCTTTTCATTTCGTAATACGACCATTCTACTCCACCTGTATGGACAAGTCAATCACGTACACCACGTGTAAGCAATTACTTTGTAGAAGGTCTACGCAACGTAGGTTGAGCCGCCCTGGAATCAATGCTATCCTTTATCCATAAAGGAGGTACAAACATGAATCAATATGTAACCGGATCTGTGATCCGAAAACTTCGTGAAAAAAAACACATGACGCAGTCAGAATTAGCCGAAAAGATATCGGTCAGCGCAAAAGCTGTCTCAAAATGGGAAAACGGACATGGCTTTCCGGATATCACGCTGCTGACACCGATTGCAGACGCACTGGGCATCTCCACAATAGAATTGTTCTCCGGAAATGCCGTCACAAACAGCAACCGCTCATCCAATATGCTGAAATCACCAATCTATGTCTGTCCGGTCTGCGGAAATGTAATTCACAGCACAGGAGAAGCCGTCATTAGCTGCTGCGGCATTTTACTCCCTCCGCTGGAAGCCGAAGAGCCTGACTCTGAACATTTGCTGGAAATCGAGCCGGTTGAAGACGAATGGTATGTAACCACCAGGCATCCGATGACGAAGGAACACTATATCTCGTTTCTGGCGGCCGTCAGTGATAACGGGTTCCAGTTAGTCAAGCTGTATCCGGAGGGAAATGCAGAAGCCCGTTTTAAAATCACCCGTACAAAAATGCTCTATTGCTATTGCAACCGGCATGGCTTATATCAGATTAACTTAAAAAAGAAATAGCAATCGCATATGGAAACACAAAGCCTCACATTCCATATTTCGCCAGATCCACTCTGCCATCCACGACCTCGATTCCATCTGCCCGCAGCAGCTTGGCCTGTGCTCCGGCGCCGCCAAATGCGAACTCTCCCGCCAGTTCCCCCTTCGCATTTACCACCCGGTAGCACGGAATGGAATCCGGGTCGGGATTCCTGTGAAGGGCATTGCCAACGGCTCTTGCCATCTGCTTGTTTCCGGCAAGCTCCGCCACCTGACCGTACGTCGCGACTTTTCCCCTGGGAATCTTCTTCACTGCCTCATAGATGCGCCGCGAAGAACTGTCCGTCACCAGGTCGTAGCTCTCCGCGATCATTCGCTTAATATCCTCATCCGGGATGGTTCCATCAAGAATAATCGTATTCCAATGTTCCTTATTCTGATGCCAGCCGGGAATGACCGCGTCATACGCACCTCTCCAGAAATCCCGCCACTGTGGCTCTACCTTCACATTGAGATTGATATAGCCGTCTCTCTCATAGGTCCAGAGAAACGCTTTTCTGCTCCCTCTGACCCGTACCAGCTGCCAGTTGGCATCGTGAAATGGTGCCTCCTGATAGGTCTCAGGAAATGACAGCCCATATGCCAGCGCTTCCTCCCTGGTCTTCATCCTGTAAATCCTCCTCTGCTATAAAATCTCCCGCCACGCATCCTCTTTAAATCCGACCAGCACCGCATTCTCCGTAACCAGAATCGGACGTTTCACCAGCATCCCGTCCGAGGCTAAAAGTACATACTGCTCCTCCTCGCTCATAGCCGGGAGCTTATCCTTTAACTGCAATTCCTTGTACAAAAGCCCACTGGTATTGAAAAATTTCTTCAATGGCAGCCCACTCTTCTTATGCCATTCCTTCAGCTCCTCCACGGTAGGATTTTCCTCCTTAATGTGGCGGTCTGTATACACTGCGCCTTTGGCATCCAGCCACTTCTTCGCCTTCTGGCAGGTGCTGCATTTTGGATATTCTATAAATAACATACTAATTTCCTCCCATCATCGTTTTACCGGCAGTACACCGCTGATATTCTCCACATACCGCAATGCTGCCCGCTATCCAATCATCTCATACTACATCAATTCTTTTTCTTCACCGGTTTATACCTGCACTTTGGGAAACCGCTGCACGAAATAAACCTACCATACGGTCCGTTTCGCTCAATCAAAGGTTTCCCGCATTCCGGGCAGATGCCGGGCTCATTTTCTTCCCCCGAAAGCAGCTGCTCCAATTCATCAACGGAAAGAATCTCTCCCGTACATTCCCTTGCCACCCGGACAGGCTTGCAGGTCCAGACCTCCTTGTCGCCAATCATATAAAACCTGTACTTTGCTCTGGTCGCTGCCACATTGACAATATTCTTATTTACCCAATTCGCCGCACCCGTAGAATGTTTATCACATCCGAGCAAAAAAATCACTTCGTCTGTCCCCTGTCCCTGGAAGGTATGAACCGTACCGATATTGTTGTCCTCAAGCCACTTTTTCACCCGCGGTTCCTTTTTGTAGAACTGCGACTTACGAATCATATCGATGATTCCATTCTTCACCGAAGTAAACGGTGTAATGATAAACAGTTTCGGCAGCGTTCCCGGATTTTTCCGAAACTTCTCTTCGAGAAGCCTTAAAACCACTTCTCCCTGGGCTCTTACAAAATGGTCCTTAACACCGGAATTTTCCGAACCGGCAACATTTATCCAGCATGACCTGTCTAAAATGAACGTAGCACATCTCGATGCTTTTGGCGCCCCGGTCTGCTGTTTCATAGTGCCGTCATAGGACAGGACATTCGATATTGTATACATGGGATCTATGCACCTTCTGTGCACAACCAGCGGACATCCGACCCACTCCCTCTCCTCATCCGCTCCGAGAAACGTTCCATACGGGTTAATATAATCCGCAAATCCCTGTACAGAACTCTTCTTATCCTTATAGCACGCCAGAAGCTTTGAGCTGTAAAGCTGCTTAATCATATCCGTCTCGGCTGTGACAACCGGTTCAATCTGCTTTGGATCGCCCACAATCACAGCTTTCCTGCATCGGAACAATGCGCCAACCGGCATCTGCGGCTGCGCCTGCCCCGCTTCATCCACAATCAGTGTCCCCAGTACACCACTGGTCTTTATATCACTCAGAAACGTCTGTACCGACGCAAAAGTTGTTGATATTACAGGAGTCATAAGGAACACACTCTGAAGGAGTACCGGCATCGCCGCCTCTCTGTCTGCCGGTTTCATTTTTTCACTGCAATCGTCGCACATATTCCATGCAATCAAAAGATTTATCATATTGTGACGCATTGCTTTGGATGCTGCCACAAACTCCTTGTGAAGCCTGCACGCATAAAGAAATAGTTTTTCACGCTCCCGGTTATACTGTGCCGTAAACCAGGGATTGGTCACCTGTGCTCTCGTCGCTTCCTTCTCATCCGACGACACATAGCGTTCCATAAAGGCAGAATCAATCGGCGTAGCATCCGCCTTTGCGCTTCCCGCCTTGCACAGCCTCTCCAATTCTTCCCTAAGCTCCTCAACTACTTCAAGCTGATGCAAAAACAGAGCCCTTTGTCTGGCATATCTTTCCCTGTGCAATTCCCTTGTCTCGTTCAGTTTGTATTCTTCAACAAACGGCTTTAGTACGGCGGTACAATACTTTTTAACATTTGCACGCCTGCCAAACGGAGCCGAAACCAGTCCCCAGCAATCCTTCGTTCCCAGCAGGCTGTTCGCATATCGTGTAAAATAAATATCCTTTTCCTGCCGGCTCTTGCCGTAGAGCGTTATCGTTTCCACATCCTCCGACTGCTCAATATCAAAAAGCGCATGCACCTCATCCAAACCTGCTTTCACCGCTTCCGGATCATCCTCAGAGGATTCCAGGCTTTCCAGAATATCATTTGCCTTTGGCAGATCCACGGTAATATTCTCTACCGCAGCGTTGTTACAGGATGCAACCAGCATCCCATAGTCATTCACCTTATCATTCTTAAGCGCATAGTAATTTGGTGCAAACGAATAATAGGCATGACCTTTGTCCTCCAGTGGTCCCTGCGTAAAAAATCTTTTTTCAAAGGCTAAATCCGGATCGTCCCCAAATTCAGCCAGCAGTCTGGCGCGCTCCACGATATTGCTTGCAACAATCTCTTTCAGCAGCGTGGTCTTTCCCGTACCCGGAGGTCCGTTGACCGAGAAAATGGGGGTATGTCCCTTCTCATCAATCGCCAGGTTGACCGCCACCTGCTGCATCAGTGCAGGCATAAATTTTGCAGGCCACTTCCCCAGCGGTGCTCTGTAGACATCCAGAACCTTTTCAAAAAAACCCTGCATCGTCTCTTTTGGTTCCTTAGGAGAAATGAAGGTTCTTCTCATATCTCCCATTCCCTTTGACTTCTCATACGCAGAAAGAATATAATCGATTACCTTCTGCTCAAACTCGCTTCCTTCCCCAAATGTCCCTGTTCGCACGGCCTGTGACAACAGCATAATATCATTCAGAAAAAAGCTTTTTCCCAGATCGGCAAACTCTGCCGGCTCCTCGTCCTTGTCCCGCTCCGCTTCGCTGATATATCTGTTGTACACAGAAAATCCCATCTTATCCATAGCCAGATTTGGGAATTGCTTTACCACATACTCTCTCTGGATTTCGGTGAACAAATCTGCCAGAAACTGTGTCACATTCTGTTCCTGTAACTTATCATTGAAGGTACTGATTATTTTATCATAATCTGCCTTATCCAAATAAAAATCATGGTCTTTTTCGATACGGCTTTTCTCCCAGACAGATGCTGCCCAGATCAGCGGTGACAGTTGAAAACTGTCTGCTAAATATATCCCCTCCGCGTCTGTCTTGAACGAAAACCATGCAATCGCACTTTTCTTCGGGTATGCCAGCTCCGGCATTTCTTCTCTGCCTGTCATGTATTTAGACAGATACTCTACAAATGTATTTCTTTCTATCCTTCCTATGCAAAAACAGAATTCTCCCCCATAAGAAGGAAAATCCGGAAACCTCTTCGCATCCGTCTCCACCTGCTCATCCACCTGAATATAGGGTACCACAATATCTGTATATACCTCAATCTTAGCCGCGGAAACCTTTTCGCCTTTTTCTAAATTCTGAATAAGTTTTCTGTTTCCTGCGCTCTCCTCAGCTATATCCGTTTGACCCAGAAATTCTGTCATTGTCCAGTAATCCAGAATTTCCAGTACCCGCTCTCTCTTTGCTCTGTCCATAGCGTACCTCTCAGGGAAACCAACTGCCACAAAATTGTTTCATTTACAGCCGCTTAATAAAGTGTCCATCCACATCGATATCATCATTCATGATGATAAATGCATCCGGGTCAACCTCATGAATCAGTTTTCTTAACTTCGCCACCTCATACTTGCTGATGATTGTCATGAATATGTATGTCTCTGTCTTGTTATAGCAGCCCTCACCCATCCAGCGTGTGGCTCCTCGTTTCAAATCATTCAGAATACAATCCTGCACCTCCGGGTGCTTCGTAAAAATAATGGCACTGGATTTGATATTCTGGGTATGCGTCTTGTCAATGACAAACGACATCACAAACAAATATATTGCGGAATACACCACCGCCTGAATGTCATAGCGCAGCAGACAGTAGCAGTACACCCCCACACTGATGATATTCTGAATCTTGCCCACGCTGAAATCGGGATACTTTTTTGCAAAGAACATTCCCAGAATATCCGTTCCGCCGGCAGAGCCGCCGTTTCTTAAGGTCAGACCGCTTCCGAAGCCCGCGATAATTCCGCCCAGAATGCAGGCGGTGAGTGCATCCTCGATAATCGGTGTCGACGGCACCGGAGTAAACTGCATTACTGCGGACATAAAGGAAGAAATTATGATTGACTTGATTGCAAATGCCTTTCCTATCTTGCAGAATGCAAGCACGAACAACGGGATATTAAATAGGTATAAGATTGTACCGGTAAAGTTCGTATCGCTGTGCAGAATAAACCTATTGAGCAGGTCACTGATTACCTGCGCCACTCCGGTAAGATTGCCACTATAAAGATTAAGGGGCAGAATCAGCCAATTAAAAGCCAAGGCATACAATGCCGCTCCTGCCAACTCCGCTCCCCATTTCATGAAAGAAGTTTTATTAAATTTTGAAATGATTCTTTCCATAACGCCTCACATATCCTTATCTTTGCCAGTCTGATTAAACTCTCATACGAAATACCCAGACAAGAATAACACATTTACGGCAATTCATGAACCATTTTTTTATTTTTATTACAAAAAGCTGTGGAAAATTTCCTGCGCCGGCTTTGTACTATTATTCGGGAAATCTATTGCAATGAGCATACAAAAGTGCTAGCATGAAAATGAAATCTGACAGATTTTGTCATAAGAAGGGGGAGGAAACTTTGAAACTTAGAACAAAAATTGTTTTATTAGCCTTATTACCCGCTATCTTTGTCAGTCTTGCCCAGTATACATCCTCCATGTATCAGTTGGAAAAGGGAACCACGGCGGAAGCCTACGAAGGAATGCAGGGTGCCGCAGCAATGGTGAGCTGTTTACTGGATTCTCTGGGGAACGGAGAATATGAAGTAAAAGACGGAGAATTGTACAAGGGAGACACGAACCTGTCACAAAATTCCGGCTTTCTGAATACCCTGAAGGAGAAATCCGGTTATGATGCTACATTATTTTATGGGGATACACGCTATCTTACCACGCTCACAGACGAAAGCGGAAATAAGCAGCTTAATACCAAAGCCTCCGATACAGTGGTCAATGAGGTATTGAATAGGGGAAATAACTACAAAAGCGACAGCATTGACGTGCTGGGAGTTCGATACATCGGTTATTATATCCCCATCTATCAGACCGGCTCCACGGATGTTGCAGGAATGCTTTTCATTGGGAAACCCTATGAAACGGCGCATGCCATTGTACATGACACCAAAAAATATACCGGAATATTTACGCTTTTCATGACCATTATTATTGCCATCGTCGTGTATTCCATCGCCTACCGGCTGGTCAAGAATATTTCAAGCGGAATCTCTTATGTCGCCCAGATTGGAGATGGAAATCTCGGATTCCGGATGGACGAAAAGCTTCTGACCAGAAAAGATATTGTCGGCGATTTATGCCGGAGCATCAAAGAATTAGAGCAGAAATTGCGCAGTATCATAGAGGGCGTCCAGAAACAGTGCCGTATCCTTAATGAAACAACAAATTTCTCTTACACACAGACGGAAGATGCCATATCCTCTGTAGTGGAGATTGACAGAACGATTCAGGGGATTGCCAGCACCTCCACTTCCCAGGCGCAAAACGCTGCGGCTGCAGGCGACAGCGTCTCTGAAATGGGAGATATGATTGAAAAAACCGGCATTCAGGTGGACGCTCTGGCAGATACCACCAACACAATGTCACAAGCATCCAACCAGGCAAAGGAAATCTTACATGAACTGAACGAGAATATGCGGAAAGTACAGGAGGCTGTACAAACCGTCTCCAACCAGACCTCACAGACCCATGTTTCCGTGCAGGAAGTCGGTAAGATGACAGAGATTATTACAGATATTGCCAGCCAGACCTCTCTCTTATCCTTAAATGCCAGCATTGAAGCTGCCAGAGCCGGAGAGCAGGGAAAAGGCTTCGCTGTTGTTGCTTCCGAGATTCAGCAGCTTGCAGAACAGAGTAACAAAGCAGCAACAGAGATTCAGACCACGCTCCACAAACTGTGGGAGGATTCCGATTCCTCCGTTGCCACCATGAACGAGGTGGAAAAGATCATTCAGGAACAGGATGAGAAGATTTCCAATACCAATGCGATTTTCCAGACTGTCGAGGACAATATTGAAAATTCCATTAACGGCATCCGGGAGATTAAGACAAAAACCCATGCGTTAGACGAAACACGCGTGAAAACCGTACAGGCGGTACAGCATGTTGCCTCTTCTGCGCAGGAGAATGCAGCCAGCACAGAGCAGACCTCCGCATTTACCGATCAGGTAACCGAGAAGGTATCCGGAATTAAAACCGCCATGGATGATATCCAAAACGTAATACAAGACCTTGAAAAGAGTATTCAGGTATTCTCTCTGAACGAATGAGAGGCTGATTACTTTTCCTGAATAAAAGTCAAAAGAAATGACCACTCGACTTTGCGAGCGGTCATTTCTTTTCTGGGCAATCCATGAATTTTCACGAATCTCATTATATGAATTTTCTGTTCCTTACAGGACCTCAAGCAGCTCGATTCTAAAATTCAGTTCCTTTCCAGCCATCTCATGGTTTGCATCAAAGGTGATGGTCGCATCATCCTTTGCTGTCACCTTCACCGGAAACGGCTGTCCGTATGCATTGGATAAATAGACCTGTTCTCCTACATTCAATTCCTCAGAACCCGGCATCTGCGCAATCTCTACTGTAAAAATCGCCTGCGGATCCGGCTGACCATATGCCTCCTCCGGCATCAGATGCACATCTACAACCTGTCCTACCTCCATATCTGCAACGGCTGCGTCAAAGCCCCGGATCATCATTCCGGCTCCACAGACAAATTCCAGAGGTTCCCCGCGGTCATAGGACGAGTCAAACTGCACTCCGTCATTGAAAGTCCCTTTAT